>JAIETJ010000135.1 GCA_019745275.1 Pseudomonadaceae bacterium
GCCAGGGTTTGTTTGCGCATGCTGCTGATGCTGTTTTGATAGCTCAACAGCGTCACGGCGATAATCGCCAACGCAATCACCGCACCAATTTGCACCTGAATGCGCCGGGCTAGGCTTTTGCGAATGTAAGTCAGCAGCTTTGGCATGCCAAGGTCTCAAGTGCAGTCAGTTACAAGCAAGCCAATGGTTTGCTGTTGCAGTTAACTTAGCAGAGATCATGCCGTTTTGGTTGGGTGGTCAGGTTTTACCTTGGCAGCGCCGACGCTCGTGACGCAGACGAGCTCAGGTGCGCGGTTGTGCGCAGGTGAACTCGAGGGTTTCGCCATCCTTGGGGATGCGCAAACGTGCGCCTATGCCAGCGCTAAGGGCGGCGTTTTGCAGTTCGCTACGGGTCACCGGGCAATGGCTCAGCGCCTCCAGATGGTTAGCCAGCACAATGCCGCGAGCCAAGCGGGCGAACTCGATGACGTCGGCCACCCCCATGATGATATCGCCACCGATATCTAGGCTGGCGTCCCCGGCCGGGATCACCGAAACATCCGGTTGCTGGCTGCGAACAAAATCGCGAATACCCGCGGTCATCACGGTGTCGCCCGACAGGTACAGGCTCGGCTCACCGGGCAGTTCAATTAAATAGCCGACACCGTGCTCCATAAACTTGCCGACCAGACCTTCGCCGTGGGTGCAGCGCACGGTTTTAATAGTGCCGTCGAAAAAGGCGCTGGGGTTGTGATGATCCTCGGGCAGTGGCTGCACATTCAGCCCGCGCTCGCTTAAATAGGCGGCGTCGTGCGGGGTGCAAATTACCGGAATCTGTTGTTCGCGTAGCCATTTTTTCGCCGCCCGATCGAGGTGATCGAAGTGGCCTTTCTGGCAGTGGGTGATCAAACAATGGGTCACTTGCGCCAACTCGCTGTCGGCGCTGATGGGCAACTCGACGGTGGGGTTGCGTTGCCGGCGGCCGTTAAAGAAGCCCAGTGGCGGCAGGGCGTCTTTGCGCGCCAGCATCGGGTCGACCAGGATGCGGTGGCTGCCGACCTGCAAAATTAACGTGGCGTTGCGCAGTTGGGTGATGTTCATATCGTACCTCGTTAATTATCTGGGTTCAGCCTGCGCCGATCGCCCGTGTGGGGTTCAGTAGCAAGGCTGGTGAGCAAAGTATGCGACGCAGTAACCTGCTTTGTTGCTGGCGATATCGACATATATAGTGGCAATATCGCCAGTGTCAGCAGTTACCCAGAGAAGCGTTAGACATGCCCCTGAAACGCATTGCGATCTTGGCTTACGACGGCTGCATGGGTGCTCAGGTATTCGCGGTGGCCGATGTGCTGCTGATTGCCGGGCATCTGGCCCGCGAATTTAACCATCCCGAGCAGAACCCTTTCGAACTGGAGGTCATCGGCCTGCATGGGCGGACCGTGAGTTGCGCCGGTGGGATTAGTGTGGGGGTGAAAAAGCCCAGTGGCAGTTACGACCTGTTGATCATTCCCGGCCCAGAAATCAGCCGCAGTCAGCAGTTGCCGCTGACGCTTGACGGGTTAGCGCCTGAAGTCGCCTTTATTAAAAAAACCTTTGCCCGTGGCACGCCGGTGGCGGCGGTGTGTGTGGGCAGTTTCTTGCTCGGCGAGGCCGGGCTGCTGGCCGGGCGTAACGTCACCACCGCTTGGCTGTTTGCCGGTGAGTTAGCCAGCCGTTACCCGGCGGCTCGGGTCAATCGCGAAGCGCTGTTGCTGGAAGATGGTGCGGTGATCACCACCGGCGCGGTGAGTTCGGCCTTCGATTTGGCCATGCATCTGGTTAAGCGCAGGCTGGGTGGGAAAATCGCCAATGCCACGGCAAAAATCACCCTGCTGCAAAATCCGCGACTTAGCCAGGCACCCTATGTAGACGTCAGCCTGCTGCCTAAAGCCCTGCCGTCGTTTGCCCACAGCGTCGGTCAATGGCTGAGTGATCGGCTGCAGGGCAGTTATGATCTTGAGGCGTTAGCGCAGGCTTTTCACGTCAGCTCACGGACCCTGCTGCGACGGGTTAAAGCCGAAACTGGGCAAACGCCGTTGGCTTTGTTGCAGCAGGCGCGGGTGGAAAAAGCCAAGCAGTTATTAACCGCCAGTAACTGGAGCATCGCGCAGATTACTGAAGCCGTTGGTTACAGCGATGTGGCCACCTTCAGTCGTTTATTCGCTCGCCAAGTCGGTGAAACCCCGGCTAAGTATCGGCGCCGCTAGTGCTGGCTAGCCCAGTTCAGAACAACCCCAGTTGCCCGCCAAGCAAGGTGGCAAAGTCGTCGCCCACGAACGGCAAAATTGCATCCGCCACCGGTTGCAGTTGGCGGCTCAAGTAGTGCTCGTAGTCGATGGCGGCGGTGCGTGCTTCTAGCGGTTCGGGGCCGGCGAGGGTGATTAGATAGCTGATCCAGCCACCGTTTTGGTACTGCTGCGGGCGCCCGTGCAACTGGTTGTAGTCATCGGCCAGGCGTGCGGCGCGCACATGCGGCGGTACGTTGCGTTGGTAGTCGGCCAGCGGGCGGCGCAGGCGCTTGCGGTAGATCAGCAAGTCATCCAGTTCGCCGGCCAGGGTGCGGCTGACGAAGTCGCGAAGATAACCTTGGTAGGGCTGGCGCTTAAAAATCAGCAGGTATAGCTCGCGCTGAAACTGCTGGGCCAGTGGCGACCAGTCGCTGCGCACCGTTTCCAGACCCTTGTAGACCATCGCCTGAGTGCCATTCGCTTGGTTGACCATGCCGGCGTAGCGCTTCTTGCTGCCTTGCTCGGCGCCGCGAATAGTCGGCATCAAAAAGCGGCAGTAGTGGGTCTCGAATTGCAGCTCTAGGGCACTCTCCAGATCGTATTCGGCGCGCAGATGTTCGCGCCAGAAGTGGTTGACCTTGGCCACCAGTGCGCGGCCGATGCGTGCGGCGTCGTCCTCGCCATGGGCGTGCTTGAGCCAGACGAAGGTCGAGTCGGTGTCACCGTAAATCACTGCATGGCCTTCGGCCTCAATCAGCGAGCGGGTGCGGTGCATGATCTCGTGGCCGCGCAGGGTGATCGAGGAGGCTAGGCGGGTGTCGAAGAACCGGCAGCCACTGGAGCCGAGCACCCCATAAAAAGAGTTCATGATGATCTTCAATGCTTGCGACAACGGCGCGTTGTGCTCGCGTTTGGCGGTTTCGCGGCCTTGCCAGAGCTGCTCGATAATCGCCGGCAGGCAATGCTTAGTGCGCGAGAAGCGCGCGCCACGAAAGCCCGGCACCGAGGACGCATCATCCGGTTGCTGTAGGCCCTCGATCAGCCCCAGCGGATCGATTAGAAAGGTGCGGATGATCGACGGGTACAGGCTCTTGTAGTCGAGCACTAGCACCGATTCATACAACCCCGGCTGCGAGTCCATGACGAAGCCGCCGGGGCTGTTCTCGGGTGGCTTGTCGCCAAGGTTCGGCGCGACCAAACCCTGGCGGTGCATCAGCGGTATATACAGGTGCTCGAAGGCCGCCACTGAGCCGCCGCTGCGGTCGGCAGGCAGGCCGGTGACGGTGGCGCGCTCGAGCAGGAAAGTGAGAATTTCGGTCTTGGCAAAAATCCGCGTGACCAGCTCGCAGTCCTTGAGGTTGTAACGCGCCAGAGCGGGCTTGTCCTCGGCAAACAGGCGGTCGATTTCGTCCATGCGCTGATAGGGTGTGGCGATGTCCTTGCCTTCACCGAGCAGGGTCTGGGCGACGTTTTCCAGACTAAACGAGGGGAAGCTCCAGGTCGCCGAACGCAAGGCCTCGATGCCGTCGATCAGTAAACGCCCGGCGGCCGCGGCGAAGTAATGGTTCTTGCCGCTGGCATGCTGACGCCACTGCATCTCCTCGCCGCCCCGCCCGAGGCGCAAGGGGATGGCCAACCGCCGTGCATGTTCGTGCAGCACACGCAGGTCAAACTGCACCAGGTTCCAGCCGATGATGGCATCCGGGTCGTGCTCGGCCAGCCACTGGTTGAGTTTGAGCAGTAACTCTTGGCGGCTGGAGCAATATTCCAGTGTGAAGTTCTCGGCCGCCTCTTGGCCGTCGCTGCGCCCGAGCATATACACCTGACGCTGGCCGCAGCCTTGCAGAGCGATCGAGTACAGGTCGCCAAAAGCATTGGTTTCGATGTCCAGCGAAGCCAGCTTGAGCTGGGGCCGATAGCTGGGCGCCGGTTTGAGTTGCGCCTCGAGCAGCAGACCGTCGGCGTCTGGCGTGCCGGTAAAACTCACCGGTGCGGTAATAAAACGCTCCATCAGGTAGCGCTCGGGCGGGCGGATATCAGCCTCATAAACGTCGATGCCGGCGCGGCGCAGGCGTTTGTCGAGGTCGATAAGTTGCTTGTGTTGCTGGCAATACAGGCCGAGTACCGGCCGCAGTTGAAAATCGCGCAGCGCCAACGGCCGCCACTCGACGCCCGGCTCACCGGCCAGCAGCGCCTCGGCTTCGGCCCGTTGCGCCGCCGCAATAAAGGCTACCGACGGTTGTGCGGGCAAACGCAGTTGCTGCGGCCCAGTGTCGGTCGCCAGCCAAAACTCGATGTAGGTCCCCGCTGGCGTATCGCGCCAATGCCGGGTCAGGATAAACCCTTGTTGTAACTGCACCACTGCAACCCCAAGGTTTTACGTCAAGGGTGCGATTGTACGGGCATTACATCGACCGGACGGGCTGCTGCAGGGTAGCGAGGTATTTATTTGCTCTGCGCCACAATGCAAAACGGGAACCGAAGTTCCCGTTTGTACTGCTTGCTTGCTTGGCTGCGCTTAGGCGTTAGGGCTATTTCACCTGTCGATTAAACCCGCGGGCAAAAACCAGCCACGCCAGGAGCGGATAGCAAAAATAATGCAGGCCGAAAATCATTAGGCCCATGGGGCTTGGCTGGTCTTTAACGCTCATTAGCGCCAGCAAGCCTATATAAAACAACGCCAGCACGCCGCCGTAAACACCGAGCAGGTGTCGCCGTTCGCTGGGTGTGGCGGCGCGGCGATGTTGGCCGAAAAACCACAGGGCCATGCCGCCAGCGACGGCGGAGGCAATCAGTAAGGTGGTCAGCACCCCGCCCAAATGCACGAAGCTGCGCAGTAGCAGGTTGAGTACGATGACGGCGGCCACACCGCCGAGGGCTAGACGGGTAACCGGGACGTGAGTTGCGGTTGCTGGGTCGTTCATGGGCTGTCCCGCTACAGGCTGCGATCGAGGCCGAAGCGTTTTTTTAGTGCGGCTTGCAGCAGGCGTTTGGGGATTAAGGCAGCCAGCAACGGCAAGATCCGGCTACCGTTGCCTAAGCGCAGCAAGTCGGGACGTTGCTTGCTTTGCACGGCGGCCAGTACGTTGCGAGCAAAGTGGCTGGCCGGTGTTGGATTATCTTGCGAGGCGTTGGCGCGGGCGCGGATGCCGTCGCGGATCGGCCACCACGGCGAGGTTTGCTCGAGCAATTGTTCGGCTTGTTGGCTGGCGTGGGCGCCAAAGCTTGAGGCAATCGCGCCGGGTTGCACTTCCAGTACGCCGATGGCGAAGGGCGCTAGCTCCATGCGCAAGGCATCGGACAGCGCCTGCACGGCGGCCTTGGACGCGCAGTAGGCACCGGCAAATGGGGTGACCAACACGCCGGAGACGCTGCCGATATTCACCACTAAACCTTGGCTAAGTCGCAGTAGCGGAAACAGTGCCCGGGTGACGCCAATAATGGCAAATACGTTGGTCTCGAACTGGCGGCGCAGGGCGTCCACACCGCCATCCAGCAACGGCCCCATGGCCCCGTAGCCGGCGTTATTGATCAGTACGTCGAGGCGTCCGGCCTCATGTTCGAGGCGCATGGCCAATTGGCTGATGGCCAAACTGTCGTTAACGTCCAGCGCCACGCCGATAAAACCGGCGGCGTTCAGCGTGTCTATGTCCGCCGCTTTGCGCGCCGTGGCCCAAACTTGATAGCCGGCACTTTTGAACGCGTCGGCGAGGGCACGGCCAATGCCGCTGGAGCAGCCAGTAATTAGGACGACAGGTTGCGACATGCGGTGCTCCAAGTGCGCTGACGGTGTTGCCGGCAGCGGCGAAAGGGATGATGTGGTTGTGCGGCTTAAAGCGTCCAGCGCGGCAAAGAGAACAGGCTTAGGCGCCGCTCCCTTGGCTTAGTCGTCCGGCTGGTCGCGCAAAAATACCAAGCTGTCGGGTTTGGATTGTTCGGCGTGGTAGCGATAGCCCTGATAGTTGAAGTCTTTCAGGCCGGCCGGGTCGTTTAGGCGTTCTTTGATCACGTAACGGGCCATCATGCCGCGGGCTTTTTTCGCGTAGAAGCTGATGATTTTGTACTGGCCGTTTTTCAGGTCTTTGAACTCGGTGTTAATCACTCGGGCGTTCAGAGCTTTAAGTTTTACCGAGCTAAAATATTCGTTAGAGGCAAGATTTAACAGCAGGTTGTCGCCTTGCTCGAGCAGGGCCTGATTGAGATAGCCGCTAATGCGCTCGCCCCAAAACTCATACAGGTTTTTGCCGCGCGGATTGGCCAGTTTGGTGCCCATTTCCAAGCGGTATGGCTGCATTAAGTCCAGCGGTCGCAGCAGGCCATACAAACCCGACAACATGCGCAGGTGTTGTTGGGCATAGTCGAAGTCGGCTTGGCTAAAGTCTTCGGCGTTTAACCCGGTGTACACATCACCCTTAAACGCCAGCAGCGCTTGTTTGGCGTTCTGCTCGGTAAAGTCTGGCGTCCAACTGTCGTAACGGCCGGCATTTAGATCGGCCAGTTTGTCCGACAGGCTCATCAAGGTGGCGATTTGCGCCGGTGTGAGGGCGCGCAGTTGCTCAATCAACACGCTTGAATGCTCAAGGTGCTCGGGCAGGGTAAAGCGCGCAGTGGCCGGGGGCGTCTGGTAGTCGAGGGTCTTGGCGGGGGAAATTACCATCAGCATAAACGCGGCTCCTTGATTGGTTGGGCGATTCTAGGCGTTGTCTGCGTGTGACTCTAGCAATGCTGTGCGGGTCGGTTAAATTTGCGCTGCGGCGCAGTGGTCATTGTGTGGTTCGGCTATAGTGCCCCGCGCGCTTACAGGGCGCGCCTACTTTTAAATCCCCTGACAAGGAGGTCGCCATGACCACGTCCGTTTTTCGTATTGCCGCCAGCCTGTTGCTTAGCGGCGTGGTGTTAGTGGCTCACGCCGAGCAGCTACCGATTGAGGTGCTCAGCGCGGTGGTGAAAGACCAAAAAATTGCCGATGCTCAGGTGTTGCTGCAAAAAAATGGCGCGCAAACCGTGGTCGGCAGCACCAACGCTCAGGGGCAGGTTAGCCTAGTCAGCGATTTTGCCGACGATGCCGACAGCCTGCTGATTATCAAGAAAACCGGTTACTCCAATTTGGTGACTAAGTGCCCGTGCAAGGGCCTGACATACGCCATTAGCCCGGTTATGCAGAATCTCGACGGTATGCGCGTGGTGCTGACGTGGGGGCAAACGCCGGCCGACCTCGACTCGCACATCGCCTATCCGGGCAACCATATTTACTTTCAGGCGCAGCAAGGCCTAGATGCCAACTTGGACGTGGATGACACCGACAGCTTCGGGCCAGAAACCATCACGCTGGAGAAAAAGCACTTCGGCGAGACCTATGTGTACGCGGTGCATGATTACACCAACAGCGAAAACCCGACGGCGACTGACTTGTCCAATAGCCAAGCCAAGGTATTCGTGTATGTAGGCCAGTCGCTGGTGCGCACTTACTATGTGCCAAAAAACCAGACAGGTAATTTGTGGACGGTATTTCGCATCAGCGGCTCCGGTGATTTCCAAGACATCAATAGCTTTAGCAAAACCAGCGTCGCGAGCGACAAGCTCGGTGGTGTATTGCAACCGCTGCAAGACGACGCTCAGCTAATTAACCCTCAAGCTGTTAGCGCCGCAACGCAAGGCATGGCCAAAGCCTTGAATGTGAAAGGTGAGGCGGCTTACCACACGGATGACTTCGAGCAAGCTATCGACTTCTTTCGTCAGGCAATTGAGTTGAATAACGCTTACGGGCAAGCCTATAGCAACCTCGGTTTGGCATATCAAAAAGCTGGGCGTACCGCTGAGGCAATTTGGGCCAACCGTAAGGCCATCGCCCTCGCCAGTGGGGCAACGGCCGCCACGGTGCGCGCCAGCTCTTACTACAATATTGCGCGTATCTACGAAGCCGCCGGGCAACGCGAAGATGCTCTGCGCCAGTACCAATTGGCCAAGCAGCAGAAAGCCAATCCGGTGTATGACAAGGCTATCGAACGACTGAGCAAGTAGTCTTTGCTGGGTTGATGTAGCCACACAGCACGCGCCTTTTTAGGCGCGTTGTTGTTTCAGGAGAACAGAATGAATATTCGATTTTTATTCTTGGCTGTCGGCTTACTTGCCAGTGCGGTGCAGGCTGCTGGGCCGCAGAGCATGGCGACTGTGGACAGGGCCACGTGGCCGGCTAAGTTGGACAGCTCAGCGGCCTTCGATACGGCCTCGCGGGCCGAGATATTAATGTTCGCCAAGGCCTTGCTGGCCAGCGAAACCAGTGACGAGGCGGCACTCAAACAACAGTTGGGGGTTAAGCCGGTCAACCTGGATTCGCTGCAAACGGTGCGTCAGCGCTTCTGGGCGCGGCTGTTGCAGAACTATCAATTGGCCGTGGTTAATTGCACCAATCGCACGGCCTTTTGTCCGGCGGTAACCGATCTGGCTGGGCTGCGTCAGCAGGCAGTCAGCGCCTTTACTGCGCCCTTAATGGCGCCCGAGTTTGCCGCGTGGGCGCAATCGAGTGAGGCCTTTCATCGTCGTTATCTGAATGAACAACTGCGCCTGGCTGCGCTGTTTCCCAAGATTAGCAGCGAGATAGGCTTGTTCTCGGCGCTTGAGCACAACGGTGATGAGTTGGCCGATCGGCAGTTTTTGTTGACCTTCGACGATGGTCCGACCGCCGTTAATGGCAACAGCGAGCACGTGCTGGCGGCCCTGCGCGAGCATCAGTTGAGCGCGATTTTTTACGTGCTGGGCAGCAACCTGCAGGCGCGCCAACAGAAGACCTCAGTTGCTGCGCTGCAGACGTTGTATGCCGGGCAGTGTGTAGGCATGCATGGCTGGGAGCATAAATCCCACAGCCAATGGGCCGAGTGGCAGAGTTCGGTGAGCCGCACCACCGCACTGGTACAGCAGACACTCCCAGAGAGTTATGTGGCTTGGTTTCGCCCGCCCTATGGGCAGCGCTTGGCCGACAGCGGCAGTTTTTTTCAGCAGCAGCAATTGCACGTTGGACTGTGGAATATCGACTCGCAAGACTGGAGCAATAAGGTCAGCGCCGATGCCGCTGGGCAGCGGGTACTGACGCTGATGCTGTTGTGGCGGCGTGGAGTGATTCTGTTCCATGACATCCACAACAAGGCTCAGGTGGCGGTGCCGTGGTTGCTGCAAGCCAGTCAGGGCAGTGGGCTTAACTGGCAAGGTTGTCACGACTATCGTTAGGTCGGGCGCCTGAGAGAGTGTCTTTGGCGGGTGCGCAATGGGCTGATTTTTAGTGGGCGAAAAAATAACTGGAAAAAGCCGGCTGCGCCGCTATTCGTGTCATCGAATATGCGCTATCAATTAGTTAGACCGTCGAACCCGGCAACTCCGGTGGCGGTCGTGGTGTGTGTCCGCGCGCTAACAGCCTCGGCACATGCTCGGCCTTGCTCGGGTGGCTGGTGTCACGTCGCACTGACGTGGCGGTTGTTTTGCAGCGCAGTGCGCTCTTGCGCTGCGTGTACTGGCCCCAGCAAGAAGGTGACCGAGATGGACAACCACGGACGTGTTAGCCCCACCGCGCCAACGCTCTATGCCCTCGATACCAACGTGTTAATTCACGACCCGAATGCCTTGCTGAATTTTCAGGAGCACCACGTCGCGATCCCCATGACGGTATTGGAGGAACTCGACAAACTGAAAAGTGGCAAGCAAGGGGTGGCGGCGGAGTGTCGTCAGGCGATTCGCTTGATCGATAAAATTCTCGCCGATGCCAAGCCCGAAGAAGTCGAGCGCGGGGTGCCGATTCAGCGCGACAAGAGTGGGCCTTGTGGCTTCTTGTCGATACTGATGAGCAAGCAACATGCCGTGCTGCTCGCAGGCTTGCCCGAGGACCTTAACGACAACAAGATCATCAACCAATTGGTCGAGTTGCAGGCCGCCCGGGCCGGTGTGTCGGTGGTGTTGGTCACTAAAGACATCAATATGCGTTTAAAAGCGCGCGCCTGTGGCATCCAGGCGGAGGACTATCACACCGACCAATTGATCGACGATGTCACGCTGCTGCCTAAGGGGTATCACAATGTCACTGGCTCGTTTTGGGACCGCGTGGCCAAGGTCGATACCCGTCAGGAGCACAGTCGCACCTGGCATTTAGTTCAGTTGATCGACAACTTGCCGGCGGTGCATATCAACGAATTTATCATCGACGAACAGGGCTTTATCGGTTGGATTAAGGGCATTAAGGGCGCCGAGATTCTGATTCTCGATCTGCACAAGGAGCCGCTGCTGCACCAAGAAGCGTGGGGCCTGCGGCCACGGGATGTGTATCAGAGCTTGGCGCTGTATGCCTTGCTCGACCCGGATATCCACCTGGTTAATCTGACCGGCGCGGCGGGCTCGGGTAAGACTATTCTGGCGCTGGCGGCGGCCATCGAGCAGACCATGGTCAGCAAGCGCTACCGGCGGATTATCGCCACCCGTAGCGTGCAAGGGCTGGATCAGGAGATCGGTTTCCTGCCCGGCACCGAGGCCGAGAAAATGGAGCCTTGGCTCGGCGCCATCACCGATAACCTCGAAGCCCTGCATATGGACGACGAGAACACCCATGGCAGCGTCGATTACATCCTGCAAAAAGTGCCGCTGCAGTTTAAGTCGCTCAACTACATTCGTGGACGTAGTTTTCAGCAGAGCTTGATTCTCATCGACGAGTGCCAGAATCTCACCCCGCATCAGATGAAAACCATCATCACTCGCGCCGGTACCGGGTCTAAGGTGGTGTGTTTGGGCAACTTGGCGCAGATCGATACGCCGTACTTGTCGGCGCCCAGTTCGGGGCTGACCTATCTGACTGAGCGCTTCAAAGACTTCCCGCATGGCGTGCACATCACCTTGCAAGGTGTGCCGCGCTCGATTTTGGCGGAGTTTGCCGAAGCCAATATGTAGCGCTGACGCTGGCCGGGCGACAGGTCGTCGCCCGGCCAGCGTCAGCACGGTTTACAATCGCGGCTTCTCTCTTGGAGCAAGCCTGTGCTGACCCATCTCGATTCTCAAGGCAACGCCAATATGGTTGATGTCACCGCTAAGTCGGTGACCTTTCGTGAGGCGGTGGCCGAAGCCTTGGTGCGCATGCGCCCAGAAACCTTGGCGATGATTGTGCAAGGTGATCATCCCAAAGGTGATGTATTTGCCGTGGCGCGGATCGCCGGAATTCAAGCGGCGAAAAAAACCTCCGATCTGATCCCGCTCTGCCATCCGTTACTGTTGACCAGCGTTAAGGTCGAGCTGCTGGCTCAGGGCCAAGATGCGGTGCATATCATTGCCCGCTGTAAATTATCTGGGCAGACCGGCGTGGAAATGGAGGCCCTGACCGCCGCCAGCGTCGCGGCCCTGACGATTTATGACATGTGCAAGGCGGTCGATCGCGGCATGGTCATTGAGTCGGTACGGCTGCTGGAAAAACTCGGCGGCAAGAGCGGTCACTATCGTTTGGCAGATGATGCAACGGAGGCTGAGCAATGATTCACGTGCAGTATTTTGCCCGCTACCGCGAAGCGTTGGGGCTGAGTGGCGAGCAGTTGAGTTGGGTCAGTGAGTTGGCCTGTGTGGATGATTTACGCTTGCTGTTGCTGGCGCGCGGCGGGGTTTGGACATTGTTGGCCGAGGCAAACCTGATGTGTGCGCGCAATCAAGAGCTGTGCAGCCTTAGCGAGCCGCTGGTCGATGGCGATGAAGTGGCGTTTTTCCCAACTGTGACCGGAGGTTAAGTCGATGCGCATTCGCGTGCAGGTCGAGGCGTTTGATCCAGGCGTGGAGCTAAATGCCTTGCATGCAGCCAACGTTGGTATAGGTGCGGTGCTGGGTTTTGTCGGTTATGTGCGAGACTTTAACGAGGGCCAAGAAGTGGCCGGAATGTTCCTAGAACACTATCCCGGTATGACTGAAAAGGCTCTGGAGAAAATCGCTGCCGAGGCCGAGCAGCGCTGGCCGTTGTTGCGTTTAGAAATACTGCACCGCATTGGCCAATTACAGCCGGGTGAGCCGATCGTTTGGGTTGGCACTGCCAGCGCCCATCGCCAAGCCGCATTCGATGCCTGCAACTTCGTCATGGACTATCTGAAAACCCGTGCGCCGTTCTGGAAGCAAGAGCAGGGCGGCGCTGGGCCGCGCTGGGTCGAAGGGCGGGCTAGCGATAAAGATGCCGCCCAGCGTTGGGATAAAATGTAGGGTGGACAAAGCTTTTTTTGTCCACCAATTGGCTGCGCGAGATATCAATCGGTCAACATAGCCATGGTGTCCAACGCTTCGCGGTTGACCACCCTACCGCTTATGCGGCACTGGAGTCAGCAGCTCAGTCGGCGGTTGCTCGCAGTTGATCTTGTGCCCTAAGAGCGCTTCGATTGGCGGCAGGGCATAGGCGTCGTCTTCCCCAGCAAAGCTGATCGAGTTGCCGGTACTGCCGGCACGTCCGGTCCGACCGATGCGGTGCACGTAGTCATCTGGGGTTTCTGGCAGGGTGAAATTGATCACGTGGCTGATGCCGTCGACGTGAATGCCACGCCCGGCCACGTCGGTGGCGACCATCACGCAAATACGGCCTTCACGGAAATCTTCCAGCGCCTTGATGCGCTTGTGCTGCGGCACGTCGCCAGACATCTGCACGGCGCTTATGCCATCGCGGGTCAGGCGTTCTTCGATGCGCCGCACTTCGTCTTTACGGTTGGCAAACACCATCACCCGGGTCCAGTTGTTTTGCTTGATCAGGTTGTACAGCAGCTTGTATTTGTCGCTGCCGGCCACGGCGTACACGTGTTGCTCAACATTAGCGTTGGCCACGCCGGTGGCTTCGATTTCGACGATGGCCGGATCGGTAGTCCACTGTTTGGCGAGGTTCATCACCTCTTCGGTGAAGGTGGCCGAGAACAGCAAGGTTTGCCGCTCGTCTTTGTTTGGGGTCTGACGAATGATCTGCCGCACTTGGGGGATAAAGCCCATGTCGAGCATGCGGTCGGCTTCGTCGAGGACCATCACCTCGACCATGTCTAGATGCACTTCGCCGCGTTGGTTGAAGTCGAGCAAACGTCCGGGGGTGGCCACCAGAATGTCGCAGTAGCACGACTCGAGGCGTTTCAGTTGCTTGTCGAAATCCATCCCGCCGACAAACGACATCACATTCAGACCGGCGTACTTGGTCAGGTTGGCGGCATCACTGGCGATCTGCACCACCAGTTCACGGGTCGGGGCGATGATCAGCGCGCGTGGCTCACCCATGTAGCGCTCTTTCGGCGGCGGGGTATTCAGCAGTTGGGTGATGATCGAGACCAAGAACGCGGCAGTTTTGCCGGTGCCGGTTTGCGCCCGGCCGATGGCGTCTTTGCCGGCCAAGGTAAACCCCAGCACCTGCGCTTGAATCGGTGTGCAATAAGGAAAACCGAGGTCTTGGATGGCGTGCATCAACTCAGGTGCCAGTTTGAAATCGTGAAAGCGGGTTTTGCCTTCAGCCGGCTCGACCACGAAGTCTTCAAGCTTCCAGTTATCGATGACTTTTGCTGGGCGTTCACGGCGCGCTTGTGGCGCTTTTGCCACTGAGCTGGCGCCTTGCTGGGTTTGCTCGGTGCTATTGCTCGCCGCGTTGGCAGTGCTTGGCGCGCTGGCTTTAGTACTTGCGGTGCTTGGCCGGCGGGGTTGTGGCTCGCGGGCCGCAGGGGCCATCACCGTTGAGGTTGGCGCTATCGCTGCAGTTGGCTGCGGCGCCGGGTCTTTGCCAAAGATTTTCTTGAGTGCTTTGAGCAAGGTGATCTCATTAATTGATTAAGGAATGAACGCCTGCAGTGTAAAGCAAGAAGTCGGCGCGGCGTAGTGGCACGCCCGTGTTGGCGACACTGCAGTGGCTACGCCTCGATATGGGTGCTGTGAGTGTGGATAGTTTGAACGGTGTGCAAATGAGGAGAGGAGATGTAGCGAGGGGATGTTGCATGCAGGGGGCATCCGGCGTGCTGCCGAGCCCCGATGCTGGAGCGCTTAGGCTTGAGTCGGCGTGTCGCTGTTGTCGGTGGCAGCTTCGTTGCTGAGTTCGCCGGCCTCATCTGCGTTGGTGTCAAGCTCATCAACTGGCAATTGCTCGCCTTCCGGGTTGGCTTTACGCAGACGTTTTTCGGCCATTTTCTCTTCTTGCTTTTTCTTCTTGGCGATTTCTTTCTGGCGTTTTTCGAACGAATAGTTGGGCTTGGCCATGTTTTATCCTGCTGTGTGTATTCAAGGGTTTAAGCCTAGACCCAGGCTGATGCCTGTGCGATTAGCCGTGCAAGCAAAACGCTTGATGCGGTCGCTGCCGGTGAGTTCGGCGTTAAAGGCGTCAGTATGCCTTGTTCTGCGGGGCGGCGGATGGGCAGTTAAGCAAGTAAACCAAGGTTTTTGCCGCGCCTGCGGCGCATTTATCCGCTTACGGTGTCGACGCTTGGCCGGGTGCGCTGGCCGTGCTTAGCCGCACAGGCAGTTGCGGCCCTGTTGTTTGGCTTGATAGAGCGCCGCGTCGGCACGGGCAATCAGGTTTTCTAAGCTGTCGCGAGGGTGCAGTTGCGCCAGGCCAATCGATATTGTGACGCCGGGCAAGGCACCGATCGGTGAATAAAACATTGGAATTTGCTCCAGGCTGTCACGCAGGCGTTGGCCAATGCGGCGACCTTCGTTGGCGTCGATTTCAGGCAGCAGGATGACAAATTCTTCACCGCCATAGCGGGTCATGCTGTCTTTGGGGCGCAACTGGTCGCGTAGCGTGTGCGCCACCAAACTTAACGCGTAGTCGCCGGCTAAGTGGCCGTGTTGGTCGTTGTAGTGTTTGAAATGGTCGACATCCAGCATCAGCATGCACAGCGGTTGCTGATTAAAGGCGCAGCGGGTGCTGGCACGCTCAAATACATGTTCGAGCCAGCGCCGGTTATAGCAGCCGGTGAGGCTGTCGATATTGGCGTTTTGCTCGCTGTCGAGAATGCTTTGATTGCTTTGTCGCACGCGCAGGCAGAGCAACTGCATAAAGTTTTGCATCAGTTGCGGTGACTGGCTGAGCAGATTGATTAGCGCTTTGCGCGGCAAGCGCAGCACTCGCGCTGGGGTGCTGGCGACTACATAGGCGCAGGGCGCTTGGTTGTCGATAAAGCTGACTTCACCCGCGCAGTCGCCGGGCATTAGGGTGCTGACGCTATGATTGTCGAGAGAGCCGAGATAGACCTTCAATTGGCCTTCCAGCACGAGATACAGATATTGATTACGCTTGAAAGGCGATAAGAGAATTTCGCCCTCTTCGTATTCACACAGACGAAAGCCTTTCAGCAGGCGGCTGAGCTTGCAGTCCACGACATTAGTAAACAGTCGTAGTTGGCGTACTTGCTGCAGCTCGGGCGGCTGCTGAGATGTTTTCATCGCGCGGGCGGGCGTACTAAAACCGCAGACATAGTTAACTTCCCTGTTATATGGGGATATCTGCGCTGACCCTAGTAGTGAATGGGTAATATGACAACTTTGCGGCTGTGGCGCTCCGACCGGTGGTCGATTTAAGACTTGCCAGTCACGCTGCGCTGGCTAATCCCCCAGCTTGGCCGCGCAGTGTTGGTTGTTACTGCAAGATCGCCTGCAACCAAAGCCCGATGTCTTGGATCTCCTCGCTGAGCACTTCGTGGCCCATTGGGTAGTCTTGCCAGGTCACCGGCACGCCTTGGCTGCTCAGGTAGTCGTGGGCGGCGCGGCCCATCGGCGGCACGACCACATCATCGAAACGGCCGTGCAAACAGTACACCGGCACCTGTTGTTTGGCGGCCGGCAATTGCAACTCAGCGCTAAAGGTTGGGGCATAGGTCGACAGCGCCAAGACGCCACCGAGCGGGCCATGCCAACGCAAAAATGCGGTGTGCAGCGCCACTGCACCACCTTGTGAGAAACCGGCCAGAATGATCCGCGCGGGATTAATGCCGCTGTCGCGCTGCGCTTCGATCAGGCTGATGATTTGCTGGGTTGAGGCTTCCAGTTGTTCGCGGTTAATCGCCCGCGCTGGGCTCATGGCCAAAATATCGTACCAACTGGGCATGGCATAGCCGCCATTAATAGTCACGGCGAGAGTGGCTGCTTGCGGCAAGACAAAACGGGTGCTCGGCAGCACTTGCTGGAGAGCCTCGGCTACCGGCATAAAGTCATAGCGGTCGGCGCCCAAACCGTGTAGCCAGATGACGCAAGCGTCGGCGCTTTGCTGAGGTTGCAAAATAAGTGGCTGATCCATGACTCACTCCGATGCGCCGTGTGCATTGCAGTGCGGCGCTAACAATAGATAAAACGAATAGATAAAACGCAGTTGGCGCCAAGCTAGGCCGGCGTTGCTGCTGATGTTAGTTGTTGCGTTGGCGCTGGTAGGGCCTAGCCATTGGCCGGTTCAAAGCAGCCCGCGGCGCGGTTTTTCTGCACCTTGCCGGCCTCGAAAATCCGCCCGCTCATGGCGATATACACACCGTCGGTTAAGCACTGCAGGGCACCGATGGCCACGCCCAAATTAAAGGCCGCGTCACTGCTGCGCATGCGGGCCGGTTGCATGGCGCCGGTGAAGATAATCACTTTGCCGGGAATATCCTGCAGCACCTCGGCTGTTTGCGTCATGGTGTCGGTGCCGTGAATGATCACAATATGCCGAGCGGGGCAGGCGGCGACCTTGTTGCGCACTAGGGCGCGGTCATCGTCGTTTAGCTCTAGGCTGTCTTTTTTCAACAAGCTTTCGAGCTTAAAAGCAAAGGTCACTGCGGCTTCACGGAGAATCTCGCCGGCCATCGGCTCGCCAATTTGAAAGTCCGACAGGGCGTCGTAATAGACCTTGTCGAAGGTGCCGCCAGTGCTGAACAATTGAATATTCATGGGTGCTGTCCTGCTGCCAATAGGGGCGGCTCTGGGCCGAGGCGGGGATTATCTCTGTTAAGCTGCGCAGCGCCAAATTAGCCGATGTTAATCGATGCCAAACCTCCCCACCGAAGTTCTTGACGCACGCTGCGCACCAGCGCCGCAGGTAGCTAAACCGTGGTTTGTGTATTTGGTGCGGGCCGCCAATGGGGCGCTGTATTGCGGCATCAGCGACGACCCGCAACGGCGCTTCGCCCAGCACCAAAGTGGCAAGGGCGCGCGGTTTTTCTACTCCAGCCCAGCGCAGGCGTTGGTGTATATCGAAGCCTGCGCCAGCAAAACGGCGGCGCTGCGCGAAGAGCGCGGTATTAAGCAATTAAAGAAGTCCGCCAAAGAAGCCTTGGTGGCCGCCTACGCGCTTATCCAAGCGGCTGATGATGTGCCATCAGCCTGAAGGGCTAGGTCAGACGTGCAGGGCGCGAGTAAGCTGAGTTTAATTCAGCCGCCACTTCGGAGCCCGTTATGCACGATTTAATTTTGCACCATTACTCAAACTCGCCGTTTGCGGAAAAAGTCCGCCTGATTCTTGGTTTTAAGCAGCTGTCTTGGCACTCGGTGTTTATTCCACCCGTCATGCCTAAGCCGGATTTAACCGCGTTGACGGGGGGGTATCGGAAAACTCCGGTGCTGCAAGTAGGTGCAGATATTTACTGTGACAGCGCCTTAATTGCCCGCCGCTTGGATGCCGAAAAAGCCACTCCGGCGCTCCTGCCCGAGGGCCAGGAGTTCACTGTGGCGAGTTTTTCGCAGTGGGCGGATAGCGTTATTTTCCAGCACGCAGTGAGCTTGGTGTTTCAGCCAGAATCGATTGCCGTGCGCTTTGCCGCGTTACCGCCCGAGGCCGTTAAAGGCTTTATGGCCGATCGCGCTGGATTGTTCAGCGGTGGCACCGCCAGCCGTTTGCCGCTGGACCAGGCTAAGTTGCAATGGCCAAGCCTGATGGGCCGTTTAGAGCAGCAATTGGCGCGTGAGGAGGGGGATTTTCTGTTTGGTCAGGCCTCGCTAGCCGATTTTTCGATGGCCCATCCGCTGTGGTTTCTCAAGGGCACGCCGATCACTGCACCCTTGGTGGACGACTATCCAGCGGTCGCCGCCTGGCTGGATCGGGTGCTCAGTTGCGGGCATGGCTCGGCGAGCAAAATGGATTCGGCGGCGGCGCTTGAAATCGCCCGACAAGCCACCCCGGCAGCCTTGCCGGCGGAGTCATTCAATCAAGTCGATGGCGTTGAGTTGGGCCAGCAGGTGGCGATTGCCGCGACCGATTACGGCGTCGATCCTGTGCTCGGCGAGTTGCTGTTTGCCGGCCGTGAAGAGCTGATCGTGCGCCGCGAAGACCCGCGTGCCGGGGTGGTGCATGTGCACTTGCCGCGCATCGGCTTTAGCCTGACTGCGGCGTAAAGGTTTCAATTGCTGTGCCACTAGGCCCGGTTCGCCGGGCCTAGTGTTGTCTGGCTGTTGCTTAAATGGCGAGTTGCCGAGTTTGAAGCGGCTTAACTCAGGCGCAGGTTTTCGGCCAGGTAGCTGTACACGGTCGCGACTCGGCGCAAATGTCGCGATTGCGGATGTGTCAGTAGCCAGAGCTCGGTTTGGCACTCATCTAGCACCGGGCTGATTTGCCGTAAGTCGCTGCGCCCTTGGGTGATAAATAGCGGCAGCACGCCTACCCCCAGTTCCAAAGCCACCAATTCCATTACGCTGAGGATGCTGTTGACCCTATAGGTTGGTGCGATCTTCGGGTATTGCCGTTGCCGCCAGAGTACCGAGGGGTGTTCGGGCAGCGCATCGTCAGGGGCAATCCAGCGGGTCTCGGGCGACAACTCTTGGATGTCGCTCAACGGCCCTTGGGCGGCCGCAAAAAGTGCGACCCGGATCGGCCCTAGGTGCTTGCCGATTAAATGCTGTGGTGGTTTTTTCGTCGCACGAATGGCCAGGTCGGTATCGCGACGGCTGAGGTTGGCCAGTTCATTACCGCAGTGCAGTTCGTAGTCGAGTTGCGGGTGCAAGCTGCTCAGTTGGCGTAAAGCTGGGGCCAGTAAACCGTGCAAAATACTATCGGTGCTGCTGATGCGCAGGCTGCCGCTGAGTTGTTCGGGCAACAATTGCGCGGCGCTGCGGGCAGCCTGGAGTTGGCTTTGTAGTTGCTCGGCGTGCCCAGCTAGGGTTTGGGCTAACTCGCTGGCCAAATAACCGCTGCGCGAGCGCTCAAATAAGCGCTGACCAAGCCCGCGTTCAATCCGCCGCAGGCTGCGAAATACCGTTGAAGTATCCACGCCCAAACGTTGCCCGGCCGCGCCCAAGGTGTTGCCGTGCACCAAGGCGAGCACTAGCTCAAGGTCGGTGGCGCTCAGATTGTATTGCGTTTGTGCAATCAAGGTTTGCGCCTGTGCTTATTTTCATTGCGTATTGGCAAGCATAGGCTGACTCCAACAAACCGGCAATGGAGCCTCGCTATGCATTTCTCAGCAAACCCTCAGCACGCACACGGGCTGGCCCTACTGCGCATCAGTCTCGGCGTAATGTGGCTGGCCCATGGGCTACTTAAACTGCTGGTGTTCAGCTTGCCAGGCACCGCCAGTTATTTTCAAAGCGTGGGCTTGCCCGGCGTGCTGGCTTATCCAGTGTTTGGCGCCGAATTACTTGGTGGCGTGGCGTTAATCTTGGGTGTATACGCCCGCCATGTGGCATTGCTGTTATTGCCAATCATGGTCGCCGCAGCATGGGTGCACCTGCCCAATGGCTGGCTACATACCAATCCTGGTGGCGGCTGGGAATATCCAGGGTTTTTAATCCTCGCCTCATTGGCACTGGCGTTCAGCGGGGAGGGCTCTTTTGCGTTGCGTCGCAGCGCGCGCTGGTTGCCGGCAATAGGGAATGGGTTATGAGTAGCGCACTTAAATTAGTCAGTCATCCGCTTTGCCCATATGTACAGCGCGTGGCCATTGTCCTGCAGGAGAAGGGCTTGGCTTTTGCCCGTGAGAGCATCGATTTGGCCAATAAGCCTGAGTGGTTTTTACATATTTCGCCGCTGGGTAAAACCCCGGTGTTGCTGGTCGGTGCGGTACCGGTGTTTGAGTCGGCGGTAATTTGTGAGTTTCTCGAAGACGCCTATGCGCCGGCGCTGCACCCGCAGGCAGCGCTATTGCGCGCCCAGCACCGGGCGTGGATGGAATTCGGCTCGGCGCTGCTGAACCTGATAGGCGGGTTTTATACGGCGATTGATGAGGCGTCGCTGCTGCGCAAGGCCGATGAAATCAATGCGCGCTTGCAGCAAGTAGAGTTGGCGGTGGCGGACGCTGGGTATTTTGCTGGCGCGCAGTTCTCGATGGTCGATGCTGTTTTTGCGCCGATTTTTCGCTATTTCGAGGTGTTTACTGGCGTCGACGATTGTCGGTTTTTCCAAGATTTACCCAGAGTGCAGCAATGGCGCCGACTGTTGGCGCAGCGTGTTTCGGTCCAGCAGGCAGTGGCCGCCGATTACCCGAAGCGCCTAAGGGTGTTTCTGCTCGCCCGCGACACTGCTCTGGCCAGGCGTATGGGTGCGCTCACAGCAATAATTTGAGCTTTACGTGCCTGAATTCAGGGTGCTGGAGTTTATTTACGCAGCGGGTTACTTGGAATATTTAACGGCTGGTCGGCTGGTTAATGCTTGCGGAAATAAATTAAAACATCTCAAGTTCGCCACTGTCTTCGGCAATCGGTTCTAATTTGTCGAGATAGGTAGAGTCTATGATGTGCAGTAGACTTTTATCTTTGAGGATGGCGATGGTTGGGAAGAGGAGATTTAAATTATAGTTTTTGTTGTGTAAGTTGCTATTGGCTTTTTGCGTATTGTTTAGGTTAATGCCTTCCATGCCGATAATATCGTCAACTAAAATGGCTAGTTGTAAGGTCATGCTGGTTTGAAAGGTAATGATATGGTGTGTATCGGTTGCTGCGGCTGGTTCTAAGCGTGCACGAATGCGTAGATCAATTACCGGTAAGGTATTGCCAGCCAGTGAGGTGATGCCGATATAAATAGGGTCTTGATTAGATACGGGGGTGATTTTTAATTTTTGGCGATAAACGTTAAGAATGTCATGGCAGTCAATCCCGATTTTGATCTTGCCGATGCGGGCGATTAAGTATTCAGTATTCATTTAAATGCCGGCCTCAGAGTGGCTCTGATGCTGTAAGTGATGTTAGCAATTTAGCACTTGTTTACTTACTGTCAAGTTTGTTGACGGGGTGGAGTGCTTGGATATTGACGGCGTTGAATACGTTTTCCTCGTGCAGGAGTGTTTTGCCATGCTGCTCGAACAGGGCACTCAGGCTGAGCGCTAGCAGCGAACTATTTATTTGCCTCGCCCAACAGCGGCGGCATCGGGCAGTCGAGGGTGTCGGCCACGGCGCGCATCAGTTCGGCCTCGGCGGCGTTGATCTGGCCGTCGTGGGTGATGCAAATGGCCATGGCTTTCAGCAGTCGGGGTTTTTGCAGCGGCAGTAGGCGGCTCAGGCGAATTAGCGCAGCGTCTAGGGTTTTCAGCTCGCCGTTGTTGGCCGCCAAGCTCACAGGCTCGAAGGGCAGGGCGGCGCAGGCTTTGGCCAGTGCTTGGGCGGCCTGCTCGGCATTCTGATGCCCGGCATGGGCGAGGGCCGAGAGTAGCACGCAGCATTCGTTGGGCATGTCGATTAGTCGGTATTGGCCGTCGACCGGGCGCGGGGCTTGTACGTTGCGTTGCAAAATCCGCAGCAGTGACCACTCCATCAGGCTGATGACTTTATCGGCCTGCGCCAGCAGCACCAGATGGCGTTGCAGTTGGGTAAATTGCTCGGGGTCGAGTTGCTTAAGCGCGGGTATCGCCAGCTCCAGCAAGGGCAGACGCAGCTCGGCTGGCAAGCTGCTGAGTTCGCCGCCTAGCTGCCCTAGTACTTGGGCGATGTCTGGGTTTAGCCGTGGCTGTAACAGTGCGAGCTGCTTGGCTTGGCAGCTGGCGTCGCGACTGAGCAACAAACCGAGCATCAAGGCTTGCGCGTCGAGGCTGCGGTGGGCGGCGGTTTTGAGGGCGTCAGGCAAACGTTGCAGGCTGCTGCGGGCGGTGCTGATATGGGCGGCCTGTGGTTTGCCGATGTTGGCTATGGCGTGCTCGGCGGCCTGTGGCGAATAGCTCGGTGCTGGCGCGTTGAAACCACTGAGGGCGGCGTCCCAACTGTCGCCCAGATTCGCCGGGTGATTAACCGCCGGCGTATAGGCATCGGCGGGCAAGATTACGCTGGGGTAACTACCGTCCCAGCGCGGCTCGACCCGGCGAATACGCTCGGCCAGCGGCGGGTGGGTGGCCATCAGGCTGCCCAGCGCCATGTGGATGCCGGGGCCGAAATACATATGGCTAAACTCGGCGGCGTGGCTGGCGTGCAACTGTGAGCCGGCGGCATAGCCGCCGATTTTTTTCAGCGCGCCGGCAATGCTTTGATCGTTGCGGGTGAACTGCACGGCGGCGGCATCGGCAAGAAACTCGCGCTGGCGACTGACCGCCGCCTTGATCAAATTACCGAAAAAAGTCCCGGCATAACCCAGCACCCAGAGGGCACCGCCGATGGCGATAAACACCCCGGCGGATTTATTGCGGTCGCTCGAACTGCCCAAACGTAGGCCGTGACGGCTGCTGCTGTCGAGTAACTGTCCACCAATTAAACCCAATAGCAAGATGCCATGCAGCACCGCCACCAAACGGGTGTTTAGGCGCATGTCGCCGTGGAAAATATGGCTGAACTCATGGGCGATGACGCCCTGCAATTCGTCGCGCGAGAGCAAAAAAATCGCCCCGCGGGTGATGCCAATCACCGCATCTTGTGGCGTTAGGCCGGCGGCGAAGGCGTTGATGCTGGGGTCGTCGAGCAGATACACCGGCGGCACCGGAGTGCCTGAGGCAATTGCCATTTCCTCGACCACATTAAGGATGCGTCGCTCCTCTGGGCTTTGCGGTGCGAGGTTGATCAGGCGGCCGCCCAAGCGCTCCGCCACGGCCTTGCCGCCGCTGCTCAGTTGGATGTTTTTGTACAGGCTGCCCAGCAGTACCACCGCGACCACCACGCTGGCGATGCTGCCGATCAGCGTCCAGTCGAGGCCCATGCGCGACTCGGCCGAGTACGCCGGTACCTCGCCAAACACTTGCAGCAGCAGCGTTAGGACAATGCTGGTGAGGCTGACTAAGCAGAGTACCGCCAGCGCTAAGAGTAAAATCAGTCGGCCGCTGTTGCGCTTGGCGCGGGCCTGATGCTCGAAGAAATTCATCGGTAATCCCGCGACTGATCAGTCTTAGAAAGATACTTTTGGAGCGGCTTGAATCTCGGCGCTGTCGGCGAACTCCAGCGGGGTGGCGTCTTTGCTGTGGCCGAAGCTGGCGGCCAGCAGCACGGCTGGGAAGCTTTGTTTGCAAGTGTTGTATTCCATCACCGCATCATTAAAGGCTTGGCGGGCAAAGGCGACTTTGTTCTCGGTGCTGCTCAATTCTTCGGTGAGTTGCAGCATATTGGCCGAGGCTTTCAGCTCTGGGTAGGCTTCCATAGTCACCGTCAGGCGGCCCATGGCACTGTTTAATAACCCCTCAGCGCTGCCCAGTTGCGCCATGCTCTGCGCATTGCCCGGCGCGGCGGCGGCGGCTTTTAAACCATTGACTGCGCCATTACGGGCGGCAATTACCGCTTCCAAGGTGTCACGTTCGTGGGCCAAATAGCCCTTGGCGGTTTCGACCAAATTGGGGATCAGGTCGTAACGCCGTTTGAGCTGCACTTCAATTTGCGCGAAGGCATTTTGAAAGCGATTACGCAGGCTGACCAACTGGTTGTAAGTGCTGATCACGGCAAATATCAGCGCCGCAATTATCGCCAGAGTGATGATGCTAGAGATGGACATATGGACTTCCTTATCTGAACGAGTGGATGGCAGGCCGGTTAGACGCTGTCAGGCTAGGATGGATTAGCCGCGCAGCGGCGTAATCCGTCAAGCAACGCCGGCAAGATAATGGCCGGAGGTGCGGGTTAATCTTTACGCCGCTTCAGTTGGTCGCGCAACTGGGTGGGTAGTTGGCGGATGATCAGCATGTCGCGGGCTTCATCGAATTCAATTTTTGAACCGAGCAGGTGCGACTCGAAACTGATCGACAAACCCTCGCCACGCCCGGTGAAACGCTGAAACTGCTGCAGGGTGCGTTTGTCCGCCGGAATTTCTGGCGACAGACCGTAGTCCTTGTTGCGGATGTGATCGTAAAACGCCTTCGGCCGTTGTTCGTCGATCAGCCCCGACAACTCCTCTAAGCCCACTGGCTGGCCGATTTTGCTTTGGCTGCTGGCGTAGCTAACCAGTGCTTGGGTTTTCTCGCGGGCGGCCTCTTCCGGCAGGTCTTCGCTTTCGACAAAGTCGCTAAAGGCTTTCAGCAGCGTGCGGGTTTCGCCGGGGCCGTCGACGCCTTCTTGGCAGCCGATAAAGTCGCGGAAATACTCGGAAACCTTCTTGCCGTTTTTACCCTTAATAAAGGAGATGTACTGCTTGGAGTTGGCGTTGTTTTGCCACTCAGAGATATTGATCCGCGCGGCCAAATGCAGCTGGCTCAGGTCTAGGTGCTTGGCCGCCGTCACGTCCAACGCGTCGGTGACCACCACGCCCTCGCTGTGGTGCAGCAGGGCGATCACCAAGTAGTCGGTCATGCCTTGCTGATAGTGAGCGAACAGCACATGGCCGCCAGTGGAAAGGTTGGATTCTTCCATCAACTTTTGCAGCTGCTCGACCGCCTGCCTGCTGAATGAGGTGAAGTCTTGCTCGCCCTGCAGATAGGTCTTCAGCCAGCCACTAAAGGGATAGACGCTGGACTCTGGGTGAAACAAGCCCCAGGCCTTGCCTTGCTTGGCGTTGTAGCTGTCGTTGAGGTCGGCCAGCATATTCTCGATGGCTTGCGACTCGGCCAGCTCGGTGCTGCGCGCATGCAGCACCGCCGGGGTGCCATCGGGTTTTTTCTCGATCAAGTGGACGATGCAATGGCGAATCGGCATGGGGCATTCTCTGGCGCAGTTCAATGACGTAGACCGGATTAGCCGAAGGCGTAATCCGGGGAATATAGCCGTGCAGTTTACCCGAGCTTGCTCCGCCGCGACTGCAAGGCTTGCAGCCGCTCGATCACATAGCGCAGGTGCACATGCAGTTCGTACAGTTCGTTGGAGTAAGACAGCGGCACCTCGACCTTGGCCAGCTGCGCCTGCAACTGCTCCAGGTGGACGATTTGCGCCTCGACTATTTCCGCCGAACTGCCGGCGTCGAGCTGGCGGTCGATCTCGCGCAGGTATTTATACCAGCGATAAATTCGCGTGCGGATGCGCCAGCGGTACAGCGGGCCAATCGCCTTAAACAGCGGAAACAAAATCACCAGCAGCGGGATCAGCAAGATGATGTAACGGTCCGCCAAGGATGCGATGCGAAACGGCAGATGCCGCTGCAGCAACGGTAAGCCGCTGCTGTAGTAATGCTCGGCATCGCTGGCCAAGGCGAAGGTCAGCGGGCTGGCGCTGGGGAAGGCTCCGGGCGGGTCGAGCAGGGTGCCGGCCTGCATCACGTCGCTGGCGGCTTGCAAAATAAGAGGGGTCAGCGCCGGATTAAAGCGTGAATTGACCACCAGAGTGGCGACCGGCGCGAGTATCACCAGCTCATGTTCGGGACGGTTTTGCGCCAGATTCAGCAGGCCCTCTCCGATGGTCACTTTACGCAAATAACGCAGCCGCGCCTGATAGGCGGCGGCGCGGTGGAAGCTGGCCAGTTTTAACTGCGGGTGAGCTGCCAGTTGTTGCACCAGGCTGTTTTCCGCCGGGGCGACGAAGAAGCCGGCGTCCAGTTGGCCATTCATTAGCGCCGTCGCCACCTCGGCCCCGCCGCTGCTTTGCCAGTTGCTCGGGTACTGCGCCGGGAGAATCTCGTTAACTTCAAGAATCGCCGCGCTGGCCGCCAGCGTGCCGCTATTGGGCGCACCCAGCGCTAGGCGCAGCGGTAATAAATCGGCAATTCGATCGAGTTTTAAGTCACGGCGGAAAAACAGCCACAGCGGCTCTTGGTACATGCCGCCCAAACTCTGCAGTTGGGCAAAGTCCGCGGCCGACAATTGCCGTTCAAGCCCGCTTTGCACCAGCGCCAGTTGCACCGCGCCGTTGTCGTCGAGGAGTTTTTGCAGGTTGTCTTGCGAACCAGCGCTAGACACTAAAATTAGCTCGAAATCCTGCTTGGCCAACTCGGCTTTGAGCTTCTCGGCAAAGGCCGCATAACCACCGCCAGCGCTGCCGGTGGCCATCACGGCCGACATCGAGGGTGGCGGCGCGGCAAAATAAAACACCGCTCCCAACAGTCCGGCCAACACTGGTAGCAGCCAGAGGTTGGCCTGCAAGATGATTTTTAGATCAAGCAGAATGCGGCGCATGGGCGGAGTCCGTGGTTGGGTCTGGTTAAGGATAGTCCGCGCACCTTAATGCGCACGGCCACCCAGCTCATGGCTGGCGAACCAGTCCTGCAAAAACGCAATGCAGTGCAGCAGTTTAGGCGGCACGAAATGGCGGGCGGGGTAGAGGGCGTAGAGGGTCAGTTTTGGACGCGGTACATCCGCCAGCAGTTCAACCAACTGGCCGCTGCTCAGCGACTCGCGGCAGACAAAATCGGGCAGTAAACCTATGCCCAGACCATCGGCTATCAGCTGCTGCATAAACAGCGTGCTGTTGACCTTGAGGTTGCCGTGGATGGCCACGCCAGTATCCAGCGGCCAGACATTTTTGCCCTTGAAGTAGCTGTACACAAAGCAGTTGTGCTGTGCCAATTGCTCGGCGCTGGTGATCGGCGGGTGGCGCTGCAGGTAACTGGGCGCAGCACAGACGCGGTAGCTGAACGTGGTCAGGGCTTTGCCGACAAAATTTGAATCGAAGGGCCGGCTGCTAACCCGAAAACCCAGATCGAAACCCTGTTCCACCAGATCGATGGCTTCATCACTTAAGTGAATATCCAGCTCGATTTCGGGGTAAGTCTGCATAAAGGCGCTGAACACCTTGCCTAAGTCGGTCAGCCCCAGCGCCATCGGCGCGTTGATGCGCAGCTTGCCGCGTGGTTGCCCTTGCTGGTTGTGCACATAGGCATCGGCATCTTCTAGCTGCAATAAAATGGCCCGGCAGTGCTGCAAGTAACCGAGCCCCACGGGGGTGAGTTGCAGGTTGCGGGTGGAGCGATGGATCAGTCGCGCACCCAGTTCGGCCTCGAGCCGGCTGAGTTCTTTGCTGATCAGCGATTTCGAGGTGTTCTGTTGCTCGGCCACCTTGGTGAAACTGCCAAGGTCGGCAAGGCGAACAAACAATTGCATAGCGCGCAGCTTGTCCATGATGTTTCCATATTGAGAACAGTTAATCCTCATTCTATGGGTATATGTTGACAGTTTGCAGCGCTAATCTGAGCCCTCTTGCACACAAACGAGGGCTGCAGCATGTACAAACTTTATTACGCACCCGGCGCCTGTTCCTTGGCTACCCATGTGCTGTTGTTGGAGCTGGGTCAGCCGGTCGAGCTGATTAACAAAAACACCGTCAGCAATTTTGCCGCGCTGAATCCGCTGGGCGCGGTGCCGGTGCTGGTGGACGGCGACAAGGTGCTGCGCGAAGGCGCGGCGCTGGTGCTGTATTTGCTCGGTAAACACCCGAATAACCTGCTGGCCACCAGCGGCGAGGCTCGTG
>JAIETJ010000017.1 GCA_019745275.1 Pseudomonadaceae bacterium
GGCTGGATGGTGCCGGCGCCCATTTCCGTGGCCTTTTGTACCAGATAGTCGAGACGCCCGGTCTTGAGGGGGGCGAAGCCGTACCAGAGGTCGGCGCGCGGCACCTGTGGCACGATCAGCTCGACCGGCTCAAGCATCGGCTGACGTGCTTGTAATTGCTCGACCAGCACCGCCAAGCTGTCGTGGCTTTGCTGCAGCAGGCCGGTTAAGGCTGGCGAGAAGCTGTAGCGGTGATCAAGTAAACCTTCATACAGCGACTCCAACTCATGAGCCAGATCGCCTATCGGGCGGATTTCGGCCATGCGTGCGCCACCTTTCAGGGTGTGCAAGTCGCGCAACAAGGATGACAAGGCCCGCTGATTTTCTGGCTCAGGCAACCAACGATCAAGCGACTGGCCGGCACTTTCTAGCAGATCTACCGCCTCCTCAAGGAAGATGGCAACCATCTCATCATCTAGCAAAGGCGCAAAGGGCGAGGCCAACGCCGTCGGGCTGGCCAGCGGTTCCATCGACAGGGGTTCGACGCTGGCGATAAGCGGGGATTGCTGCGCAACTTCGGCTATTTCTGCCAACTCAGCTACTAAGTCATCCGACGCTAACGCGCTTTCATCGGTATCAGAAGCCTCATCTTCCGCCATCTCCAGGACGGGCTCAGCACACAGGGTTACGTCTTCAACCGTGACCGACACTAACGCCGGCAACTCAGCGTCTAGCTCAACCAAGCCAAAGCCGCTCATGGCGTCCGCCTCAAGTAAGGCCAGCGTCTGCGGTGTCAGGGTTTGCGTCAGTAGCACTTGCAGCGCGGCCAACGCCTCAGGCTGCGCGCTGACCTGCAGACCTGCGGCGACTTGATCCATCATATGCACAAGCGCTTCATGGGCATTTTCAGCCCCATTGAAGAACGCTTCGCTCACGGCTAAACGACCGTCCTGAGCCGCGCCATAGACGCTTAGCAGCGCTTGGCAAATTTGTTCAATTTGCGGCAGCTCGGCCATCTGCGCGCCGCGCTCTAAGGTATTCAACTCATCCAGCAGAGCGCTTAACTCTTGTTGCTCGGATGGATGCTCACGCCAACTGCGCAGCAGGTCTTCGGCATCGAGCAGAATATCCATGCCTTCAGCGAGGAAGATATTGATTAACTGCGGGTCGCGGCTTTCACCTGAATCTGTTTGCCGCGCGCTTTCTGCCGCCGTTAAGCGCTCATGGTGCAGCGCGTGCACGCGAGCAATAAACTCTGCTGCGCCTGCAATTTCAGCCAGCGGCTGGCTTTCGAGCTGGTCAAGGCCCAGGCGGAACAGTTGCTCGGCATTGCTGAGTAACTCAGCTTCTGCTAAGTCCATCGGAATAAGATGGGACTTGCACTCTTTAACTAGTTTCTCCAACGGTGCGGCGATTTCTGCAATGGGCAGAATACCGGCCATATAAGCGCTGCCTTTAAGCGTGTGCAGGGCACGCTGCAAATCGTCAGTCACTGGCTGTGGCAACATCTGTGCACAGTCGGCTAAGAAGGCGACCAAGCTATCGAGATGGGACTCTGCCTCATTACGAAAAATCTCAAGCAGTTGCTCGTCGATTTCATCGGCTTGACCAACTGCTGCAGAAGCCTCAAGCGCTGCACTGCCCGCTGCCTCAGTTTCAGTTTCAACCGCTGATACAAACTGCGTTTCTTGAGCAATTGGCGCGCTAACGGGCAATTGCCCTTTGGCGATGGCATGCGCCGTGGCCGCGAGCAGATCAACATCATCACGCTGACGCTGCGCTTTACCGGCATATTCCTCGATCAACTCCGGCAACAACTCAACCACCGCCGCAATAACCTGCTGTACCGGCTCTGCCGGCTCAACACTACGCTCAAGCACGCGATTCAAGAGGTTTTCAATTGACCATGAAAGCTCACCGATAACCAAGGCGCGCACCATTCGGCCACTACCTTTTAAGGTGTGAAAAGCGCGCCGAACTTCACTCAGCGCAGCCTTATTGTCGGTGTCTGCGCGCCATTGCGGTAAATACTCCGCAATGGTTTCAAGAACTTCGCCGGCTTCTTCAACAAAGACTTCAAGCAGCTCTTCATCGACCGGTTCCTCATCGGCCGGCGGCGGCAATAAACTCGGCGGAACATCCTGCGCCGGCGGATTGGTTGCCTGTACGGGCGCGGCCATAACATCGGCCATGGACATGCCCTTAGGCTCAACCGACTCAATCAACTCAGGCTCAAGCAGTGCGCTTGGTAGCTCGACTTCAGGTAACTCCAGTTCAGCTAACTCAGCGGCATTCCAATGTGCCGGGCTGTCATCCACGCTCAACTCATCAAAATCGAAGCTGCCTTCTTCCAGCGGCAGTAACTCAAGCTCAATTTCATCCAAATCCGTCAGGTCGGCAGAGTCAAGCAGTTCGGATGATTCGAAGGCGGACAGTGGTGCCAGCTCAGAAGTGCTCTCTAACAGATCGAAATCTATCGTTTCAATGGCCTCATCCGACAATTCAGGCGCAAGTGAGGGCAATTGATCGAGCAACAGATCGGCTTCAACACCGGTTGAGTCGAGCATCTCCGGCGGCAGTTCAAAGCTCAGTTCATCTATTGGCTCAGACACGCTAACTACTGTGGTTAGATCATCAGCGGACGGTTCTGTCAGGACTTCTACTTGTGGTTCTATTTCTGGCTCTGGCTCTGGCTCTGGCTCTGGCTCATCAGCTAGCACTTCAATGTCGTGCATCGGGTCGTCAAGTGGCGCCGGGGCAAAGCGTTCAGCTGGCCAATCGAGAATCGACGGCTTTTCTTTCAGTGGATAACCCAGCGCTTCGAGACTCTCCTCGGCAACATCGAGGATCAAATCGCCTTGCGTGGCGTGGTCTTCAGAAAGACGCTCAAGGTAATACTCAACACTGGTAATGGCGTCCGCCAAGGTATCGAGATCTTGCCAATTGGGTACGGCTTTACGCACCAACAACTGCTCTTGAATATAACGATTACAGGCACGCAACAGATCCGCCGCACGGGTCAGCGGGATCATCGACAAGCCGCCACGCACTTGCGTGAGCAACTCGGGCACCCGCGCCAGATGCTCGTGATCCCATTGCGAGGCAATAAACTCGATAATGGCGTCTTTGGCTTGTTCGAGCCCGGTGCGTGCTTCTTTGATAACTAACTGATGAATTTGCGCCACATCAGTGGTCGGCAAATGGCTGTGTTCCTGCTGACCAGCATCGGCCGGACCAACCATACCCGCCAAGGTCGCCTCGACGTACAGCAAAGCCCCGGCAACATCCATCAACACCGCATCGCTGGGCGCGGTTCGGCCAAGCGCCAAACCATGAACCACATCAATTTGATCAACAATAACTTTGCGCGGCTGACCAAACCCAAGCACCGCTAAGGTGTCCGCAATTTGCTTCAGCGGTGCCATTAAGCTTTCCAGCTCAGACACCTGACTACGGTCGCTGCGCACAAAAAGGTCGAGGCTGTCTTTAACCCGAACTAACTCCTCGCACAACGCACCTACCACGGAGCGCATTGCATCGCGATCAGGGCCGGCTAAACGGGCGCGCTCTTGATCAACCACATCGCTATCGGGCAAGGCATCATCGAGACGGTAGCGTTCTTTCAACGCCCTAATACGCGGCGACTGCCCAGAAGCCTTGGCAATATAAAACAATAAGTTCTTCGCTAGGTCGTCTGGCGCAGCTTGGTTAATGCCGTCAGCGCCCTGCTCAACCAGACGCTTAAGTTCTTTATCCACTTGCCTCAGCAGGGTGCGCACCGAGGTGCCGTTAATCACACTGCCATTGGCCAAACCTTCAACAATACCCGACGCCATTTGCCACAAAGGGCCAAGCGGGGCGTCTTTGCACAAGGTTTCGAGGCGGGCGAAGACTCGCGCCATGTACCCCAGATTGGTCGCGAGGTCCTGATTACGAATGACCCCAACCAAGGCCATTTGCAACATTTGTCGTAGTTTGCGTAACAGTATCGGCAATTCGGCAGTGCGTAATTGAGCTAATGACTCATGCGACAGCGCCGGCATCTGCTCGGCTAGGTCGGGCAAAAACAGACTGGTTTCTGAGAGGAATTTTTCTCCGCGCGAAGCACGCAGGTCGTTGAGTAATGGCATTACCACCATCGGCAGATCCCGTCGCGCACTCTGGGTGCGATCGAGATACACCGGCATCTGCAGGATTGCCTGCATCAGCACTTCCAGCGCTTCGATTTGATTACTTACCCGGTTTTCCAGCAGCGCCTGAGCAAGGTGTTCCATTTCTTCTGCAAGCAGCGCAGCGCCATAGAACTCTACCATTTGCAGAGTACCCTGAACCTGGTGCAGATAGGTCAGGCAAAAACGCATGCGCGTCGAATCCTGCGGATTCTCGACGAATGCCTCAAGTGCTTGTCGCGCCTGTTTCAGGGTTTCGGCGATCTCGCCTTTAACCCACTCAAGAGCGACATAGTCGTGCCGATCACCCATAACGACTCCGCTCATAAACTGTTCCGGGTAAATGCCAAGACTTGCTCGTCCGCCACCGGCTGTAAATCCGGGTGCTGCCAACCGACTACTTCACCGACTCCCACCACCAACAACCCTCCTGGCGCCAAGCGCTCGGCTAGTCGATTAAGAATCTCGCGGCGGCGCCAGCGACGAAAATAAATCAGCAAGTTCTGACAGAAAATTACGTCCATACCGGACATTGGCGCTTTCGCCAGTTCCAACACATTGAGCCGGGCGCAACACATTTGCGCAGCCAAACTCGGTACCACCCTATAGCGGCCATCGGCCTGCACTTGGAAATACTCTTCACGCAACGCCGGATCTAGCTGCGCTAATTTGCGTACCGCATACAGACCTTCACGCGCCTTACTCAGCGCACTTAAACTGATATCAGTTCCGGTAACACCAAAGCTCCCTTGCTGCTCACTGCCACGCAACACTTGCGCGGCACTGATTGCCATTGAATAGGGCTCTTCACCACTGGAACAACCAACGCTCCACAATGACCAAGGCGTACTCGATGGGTCACGCACTAAACGCTCTGCCAAATAACGCTCAAGCAAATCAAATGACGGCTGATGGCGAAAAAAACGCGTCTCTTGCACCGTCAAACGGTCTAGCAGGGTTGACCACTCAACGGCGCCACTAGGCCCATCAGTTACCTGACGAAAATAATTGGCATATCCCTCAACGCCCAACTCACGCATCCGCGCACTTAAGTTGGTCTGCAAGAACGCCCGGCGCTGCTCGTTAATAACTAAGCCGGTACGCTCTTCCAGTAGGGCTTGCCACGTATGGAACTCTACCGCCGACATTTCTATTACCGGCTTTAGAGCCCAGACACCGTCTGGCTGCATGGGACTGCTCTCGCTCATGGCCGTCGAGCGACGACATTACTGCCGCCGCACTTCCTTGCTTAGGCTTGATCAGGCGATTGCGGCAACGTAAAGCCGGATACCGACTTACGCATCTCACTGGCCATTTTGGCCAAGTTACCAATGCTTCGCGCGGTTGCCGTGGTGCCGGACGAGGTTTGCGAGGTAATTTCCTGAATCACGTTCATCGTGTTGGAAATATGCCCAGCCGACGATGCCTGTTGGCGAGCAGCATTGGAGATGTTCTGAATCAAGGCCGCGAGGGTCTTGGATACCTTTTCAATTTCCTCTAGGGAAACCCCGGCGTCCTGCGCCAAGCGAGCACCACGAACCACTTCAGAAGTGGTTTGCTCCATGGAGATAACCGCTTCGTTGGTATCCGCCTGAATGGTTTTTACCAGCGCCTCAATCTGCTTGGTGGCTGCCGATGAACGCTCAGCCAGACGCTGTACTTCGTCCGCAACCACAGCAAAACCACGACCTGCATCACCGGCCATCGAGGCCTGAATCGCGGCGTTAAGTGCAAGGATGTTAGTTTGGTCGGCGATGTCGTTAATCAAACTAACGATGTCACCAATCTCCTGGGACGACTCACCGAGGCGCTTAATCCGCTTGGAGGTGTCTTGAATCTGCTCACGGATGTTATCCATGCCGGTGATCGTGTTGTGCACCACCTCGTTACCCTTGTTAGCGATGGCTACCGAACGTTCCGCTACCGCAGAAGATTCCGAGGCGTTGGCCGATACCTGGTCAATCGACACGGCCATTTCATTGATCGCCGCGGATGCTCCGGCAATTTCCTGCGCCTGATGCTCCGAAGCCTCGGCCAAGTGCATCGCCGTTGCTTGAGTTTCCTGCGCAGCACCGGCTACCTGCACGGCTGTTTGGTTAATGGTTTCGACCAAATCACGCAACTGGTCAATCGAGTAGTTAATCGAGTCAGCAATAGCACCGGTAAAGTCCTCGGTTACCGTCGCGGACACGGTCAAGTCACCGTCTGCAAGGTCACCAATTTCATCCAGTAGACGCATAATCGCTACTTGGTTACGTTCGTTTTTCTCTGCAGTCCGCGCCAAGCGACTGTTAGTTTCACGCACCATTACCAAGCCAATCAAAATAATCGACGCCAGCGCCAAGCCACCCAAAATATAACCAGCCAAGGTGTTGGCAGCACGGCCACTGGCTAAGTTTTCGAAACCGTAGGTTAGTTCCGAGGCGCTATCGAGTAGCTTTTGCGAACCGCTAAAGATGCCGCCTGCCGACTCACGAACTTGGAATAACTCAGGCGAGGTTTCTAGAATTTCATCTACCGAACCCGATACAAACTGGAACAGTTCAGAAATTTCAGCCAGACGATCCAAGGCCTCTTTATCAGTCACCATGGACACGTCCATGGCCGCATTGCCTTCGAGCATGGCGCTCAAAACCCGACCAAACAAACTGGCGTCACGACCGAACATATCCGCGGCCTGAACCGAGTCTTCATCACCGGTCAATACTTTGTTTACCGAACCGAGAATCCGCTCAGCCAGCAAGGATTGACGCTGCGCTACCGACACCTGAATAGCCGGTGCTTTGCTCTGTAGCAAAATCTCAACTACTTCGTCGTACTCGACCTGCAACTGCGGAATGGTTTCAGCCAAGGTGGAGGCTACTTGGTGCAAGGACAGTACTGTCTGTTCGCTGGCCAAGATGGCATCGGCGTTTTGCCGCATGCTGTCCCACTCTTTTTGCACTGCACCCATTTGCGCTTGCACAGCCTCCGGCGCCGACGGCAAACCGGTCGCAGGATCACCTTTAACTAGGAAATCCCAACGTTTAGCGTACTCATTACGCGCGTCTTTCAGCAGGACAAAGGCCTCAGCTTTACCCGCCGCGGCTTCAGTGGCCGCTTTCGCGATACGCTGCGATAGCACCCGGAGTTCGCCGGCGTTACTGATGTACTGCTTGTCATAGCCAGCCTGAGTGTTGATATAGGCGAAGTTGACGAACAACAACACGATGGCAACGATCAGGACTACGAACAGCCCCGCAACCATAGTGTTAGTGCGCATACCCGCGAGAAAACTGCCTGCATTTAATTTTTTCATTGTTAGGCCCCCGCCCGGACCGACTGCACTACGATTCCCATGTAACGCCAAAAGGTCAGCACCGCTGACCCAACCGAAACTGCTTTAAAACGCCACATCAAGAAAGCCCTGATCTTGCGCCAGCGCATGCGAGCTGAACACTAACCAAGGCTGCTCACGCTGGAAAACACCATGAATGAAGGGCTGAATGCTCGCCTCGAGCGGTGGTAATTGCTCAGAAAAAGCGCTCACCGGAAAATGCTGCATACCAAAAACCTCATCGACGGTTAAGCCGGCAAAAATTTCTTGATGGTCAACAATTAACACCCGACGCTTCTTGCGCAACGGCGATAGCTCTCCACCAAAAAACGCACAGAGATCCATGATTGGCAATAAGCGACCGCGCACATTTGCCACGCCCTTGACCCAGCTTTTCACGCCAGGTAGCAAGGTATAGCGTGGTTCATGCAACACTTCACCAATTTCTCCCATGGGCGCCACAAACAAGCGCTCACCCATGCGAAAACCAATGCCGCTCCACGTTTGGATGGCTTCTTTTTGGGATGGCAAACCAGCCGCCAGCCGCCGACAACGCTGATCGAGTTCAAAGAGAAGCTGAAATGGGGTTTGAGCATCCGACATGTCGGCCTTGGCCTTATTATTATTGGTTTACAAACAGCCCAGAATTAACCGGCCAATACCGCATTAAGCGTTTTCAACAAGGTAGCCTCATCCACCGGCTTAGTCAGGTAGTCCTTAGCGCCCTGGCGCTTACCCCAAACCTTGTCAGTTTCCTGATCCTTGGTGGTCACGATGATCACCGGAATGTGGCTGGTATCGGCGTCTTTAGTCAACTGACGAGTTGCCTGAAAGCCATTCAGACCCGGCATGACGATGTCCATCAATACCGCATCGGGCTTTTCTTGGCGCGCCAAAGCGACCCCATCCGCACCATTTTCCGCCTTCAGGACCTGATGGCCATGCTTTTCCAGCATAGCCGTCAGCTTGTACATCTCGGTCGGCGAGTCATCAACAATTAAAATACGAGCCATGGTGTTCCCCATACGCAATAGATATCACCAGCTTTATAGCTGGGCATCAAGAAGCTTGTTCCACCGGAACAAAGTCTGGCACATGGGTCTTTATCGCCCCAAGCAACTCTTCTTTACTGAAGGGCTTGGTGAGGTACTGATCTGAACCGACGATACGACCCTTGGCCTTATCAAATAAACCATCCTTAGAGGACAGCATGATAACCGGGGTAGATTTAAATTCGCTGTTGTTCTTGATCAGGGCGCAGGTTTGATAACCGTCGAGCCGCGGCATCATGATGTCGACGAAAATAATACTCGGATGCGTATCGGCAATTTTTGCCAACGCATCAAAGCCATCGACTGCCGTGATGACATTACAACCGACTTTTTTCAAGAGCGTTTCGGCAGTCCGACGAATCGTTTTCGAGTCGTCAATTACCATCACTCTTAAGCCTTCAGAATGCTGTTCCATGTTTGCCCTACCATCGCTTCGGTGAGTCGTTATTTTTGCTTTCTACCAGCGCGCTTAGGCCCTGTCACCGACGGGCTACACCCAAATCGTCCGGCCTTTTTAGCACACTCTCCCAGCGCAATCTATAACCCGCAGAATGACAACGCACGCCTTGACCGCAAACCGCGCTCACGCCACCCTTAGGGCTTGTATTCTAGTCACGCCAGCTTAGCGCTGCCGAATTTATCGCGGAGAATCAACCATGAGCATACGCCTAGGGATCGTCATGGATCCAATTGCTGGCATCTCCTTTAAAAAGGACAGCTCGCTGGCCATGCTTTTGGCGGCACAGGCCCGCGGCTGGTCACTGTTCTATATGGAACAACAAGACCTCTATCAAAAAGCCAGCGTTGCTCGCGCGCGCACCCGCCCACTACAAGTATTCGAAGACGCCAAACACTGGTATGAGCTACAAGCAGAGCAGGACATCGCGCTCAGCGAGCTGGATGTCATCCTGATGCGCAAAGACCCGCCTTTCGATAACGAATTCGTCTACTCAACCTACCTGCTCGAACAGGCCGAACAAGCCGGCGTACTGGTGGTCAACCGCCCGCAAAGCCTGCGCGACTGCAACGAAAAACTGTTTGCCACGCTATTCCCGCAATGCACACCACCAACCCTAGTCAGCCGGCGTGCCGACATTCTGCGCGAGTTTGCTGTAGAGCAGCGTGACATCATTCTCAAACCTCTGGATGGCATGGGTGGCGCGTCGATATTTCGTCATCGCGAAGGCGACCCAAACCTCTCAGTAATACTCGAGACGCTAACCGCCCACGGCACCCAACAAATCATGGCCCAGGGGTATCTGCCGGCAATTAAAGACGGCGACAAGCGCATTTTGATGATCAACGGCGAGCCTATTCCCTACTGCTTAGCGCGCATCCCAGCAGCCGGCGAAACCCGCGGCAACCTCGCGGCTGGCGGGCGCGGTGAAGCACGCCCACTGACCGATCGCGACCGCTGGATTGCGGCGCAGGTAGGGCCAACCTTGCGCGAAAAAGGCCTGTTGTTTGTTGGTTTAGACGTAATCGGCGAATATCTCACCGAGATCAACGTCACCAGCCCAACCTGCATTCGCGAAATTGATAATGCCTTCGGCACAAAAATCGCTGAGCAGTTGATGCAGGCTATCGCCGATCAACTCATAGCGCGCAGTGCTTCATAGACTTTTATTCTGACGCTGGGCAGACTGCGCGCAACTTTGCATTCCTTAAGTTACGCGAGTCTCGCCACGCATTATGAAAAAGGCCTCCACACCCACTCAACTTGCCACTAGCAACGTGCGCCCAGCCGACAGACTGGGCTTCACCTTGCTATTGGCGGCTGCCGTGCATGTGGCATTGATTCTGGGCCTGAGTTTTAGCTTGGCCGAACCAGGGCAGATCAGCAAAACCCTAGAGATCACCCTCTCCACATTCAAAAGCGCCGAGAAACCCAAGCAGGCCGATTATTTAGCCCAAGACAACCAGCAAGGCAGCGGCACGCTGGACAAAAAAGCCGCCCCAAAAACCACCGAGCGCGCACTCTTCCAAGACACTCAAGTCAAACGCGTCACGCCGCCCGCCGCGCCACCCGCCAGCAGCCGCAAAAGGGAAGTTCCTAAGGCCGCCGTCGCCACTAAATCACCACAAACAAACAAAACCCCAGTCAAAACCGAGCGCGCCAAGCCAGAAGAGCAATCGCGCCCAGCCCCAGTATTTGACAGCAGCCAACTGTCTAGCGAGATCGCCAGCCTAGAAGCGCAACTGGCTCAAGAGCAGCAGCTGTATGCCAAGCGACCAAAAATCCAGCGACTGAATGCCGCCTCCACCATGCGTGATAAGGGTGCCTGGTACAAAGAGGAGTGGCGCAAGAAGGTCGAGCGCATTGGCAACCTTAACTATCCTGCCGCCGCGCGCGAACAACGCATCTATGGCAGCTTGCGGCTCCTAGTCTCGATCAACCGCGACGGCAGCCTGTACGAGGTGCAGCTGCTTGAGTCCTCAGGACAACCCACCCTCGACCAAGCAGCCTTGCGGATCGTTCGCCTGGCGGCGCCCTTCGCCCCATTTAACAAGGATCTGGCCGAGTTCGACCGCCTAGAAATCATCCGTACCTGGCGCTTTGACCGCGGCGATCGCCTGTCCAGCCAGTGACTCGGCTTGTCAGCGCAGCCCTCTAGCGGCGACACTATGGCCATGAAAGATGCCAGCCCTAGCTACCTCAAACACCACCTCTTAATTGCCATGCCACACATGCGCGATCCGAACTTTGCCCAAACCCTAACCTATCTGGTCGAGCACAACGCCGAAGGTGCCATGGGCTTGGTGATTAATCGTCCCAGCGGCCTGAGTTTGGCCGATGTGATTGAGCAATTAGACCCCGCACTCCAAGCGATCAGCGCCTGCCAGAGCCTACCGATTTTCTCCGGCGGCCCAGTACAAACTGAGCGCGGCTTCGTTTTGCACCCCTGTGGCCCGCAATTTCAAGCCACGCTAGAACTCGGCACGCTGGGCTTATCGACCTCCCAAGACGCGTTATTCGCCATTGCTCAAGGGCAAGGGCCGAGCCAGCACTTAATCGCACTCGGTTACGCCGGCTGGGAGGCAGGCCAACTGGAGGCCGAGCTGATTGCCAATGCCTGGTTAACCTGCCCAGCCGACCCGCACATTTTGTTCGACCTCCCTGCCGAACAACGCCTGACGGCCGCTGCCGCCAGCCTAGGGGTCGATCTAAACCTACTCAGCACACAAGTAGGTCACGCCTAATGACTAGCAGGCTAAAACTGTTGCTGGGGTTCGATTACGGCACCAAACAAATCGGCGTCGCGGTAGGCCAGGCCATTACTGGACAAGCCCGCGAACTGTGCATTCTCAAGGCACAAAATGGAGTGCCCGACTGGCAAAAAGTCGAAGCCTTGCTGCGCGAGTGGCAACCCGACGCTATCGTGGTCGGGCTGCCACTGAACATGGATGGCAGTCCCAGCGCCATGAGTGAGCGGGCGGAAAAATTTGCCCGGCGCTTAAATGGTCGCTTCAACTTGCCGGTGCACATGCAGGACGAGCGCCTAACTACCTACGAAGCCAAAGGCCAGCGCCTAAGCCAAGGCCAGCACGGCAGTTACCGCGACAACCCGGTGGATGCGCTCGCTGCCGCGCTGCTGCTAGAAAGCTGGCTCGCCGCCTATAGCGAGAACAAGCCCCAAGAGGAGCGCCAATGAAGCTGCCAGACCCCGCCACACTGCTACCGCAAATGGCCGCCAAACTAACTGCGCTCCTGCAGCAGCGGCAGATCAGCCAGCCACGTTTTATCGGCATTCGCACGGGCGGCATCTGGGTCGCCGAAGCATTGCTGCAACATCTTGGCCTGCAAACGCCACTGGGCACCCTCGACGTGTCGTTTTATCGCGATGATTTCAGCCAAAACGGCCTGCATCCACAGGTGCGCCCCTCAGCGTTGCCCTTCGAAATCGAAGGGCAGCATTTGATATTGATTGATGACGTGCTGATGAGCGGTCGCACCATCCGCGCCGCCCTTAATGAACTGTTTGATTACGGGCGCCCCGCCAGCGTAACCCTGGTCTGCCTACTCGACCTAAATGCCGGCGAGCTGCCAATTCGTCCCGACGTACTCGGCGCCAGTCTGTCACTAGGTCCTTTGCAGCGGGTAAAATTGCTCGGGCCTAGCCCGCTCACCCTGGAACACCAGAATATCGCCCCCAACTGAGACCGATCGCGATGACGCCTACCGCCACTAAGCGCCCGCTACAACTCAATGAACTGGGCCAACTACGCCACTTCCTGTCGATTGACGGCTTGTCGCGCGAACTGCTGACTGAAATCCTCGACACCGCCGACTCTTTTCTGGAGGTCGGCGCGCGCGCGGTAAAAAAAGTCCCGCTGTTACGCGGCAAGACAGTGTGCAACGTGTTTTTCGAGAACTCCACTCGCACCCGCACCACCTTTGAACTCGCGGCCCAGCGACTGTCGGCCGACGTTATCACCCTGAACGTGTCGACCTCTTCGACCAGCAAGGGCGAAACCCTGCTCGATACCTTGCGCAACCTAGAGGCGATGGCTGCCGATATGTTCGTGGTCCGTCATGGTGACTCCGGCGCCGCACACTTTATTGCCGAGCATGTCTGCCCCAACGTCGCCATTATTAACGGCGGTGACGGCCGGCATGCGCACCCAACGCAGGGCATGCTCGACATGCTGACTATTCGCCGGCACAAAGGCAGCTTCGAAAACCTCTCGGTTGCGATTGTCGGCGATATCCTGCACTCGCGTGTAGCACGCTCCAATATGCTCGCGCTGAAAACCCTCGGCTGCCCGGATATTCGCGTTATAGCACCGAAAACCCTGCTGCCGGTCGGCATCGAGCAATACGGGGTTAACGTCTACACCGAGCTGGCCGAAGGCCTCAAGGATGTCGACGTGATCATCATGTTGCGCCTGCAAACCGAGCGCATGCACGGTGGGCTGCTGCCGAGCGCGGGCGAGTTTTACCGAACTTACGGACTAACCACCCAGCGTTTGGCATTGGCTAAACCGGATGCTCTTGTGATGCACCCGGGGCCAATCAATCGCGGCGTGGAGATTGAGTCGGCGGTGGCCGATGGCCCGCAGTCGGTCATTCTTAATCAGGTCACCTACGGCATTGCGATTCGCATGGCGGTAATGTCCATGGCCATGAGTGGTCAGGCCGCACAGCGGCAACTGAATCAAGAGCGCGAGGAGCAAGTTTAATGCGTACTCATATCCTCGGCGCGCGGGTGATAGACCCGGCCAGCGGCCTTGATCAAATCACCGATTTATTTTTAGAGGGCGGTAAAGTTGCCGCCTTCGGTCAAGCGCCGGCTGGCTTTGTGGCCGAGCGCAGCATCGACGCTACAGGCTTGATCGCCAGCCCAGGCTTGGTTGACCTCGCCGTGGCGCTGCGTGAGCCGGGCTACAGCCGCAAAGGTTCTATTGCCAGCGAAACCCTCGCTGCCGCCGCCGGCGGCGTCACCAGCCTGTGTTGTCCGCCGCAGACCAAACCGGTACTAGACACCTCGGCGGTAGCCGAACTTATTCTTGATCGCGCCCGCGACGCAGGTCACTGCAAAGTATTCCCGATCGGCGCCCTGAGCAAAAACCTCGAAGGTGAGCAGCTTGCCGAACTAGTAGCGCTGCGCGACGCCGGCTGCGTGGCCTTTGGCAATGGCTTGCAGAGCTTTAGCAACAACCGCACCCTCTGCCGCGCCCTGGAATATGCCGCCACCTTTAATCTGACGGTAATTTTTCACTCGCAAGACCGCGATCTCGCCGCGGGCGGCATCGCCCACGAAGGCCCGACCGCCAGTTTTCTGGGCCTTGCCGGAATCCCCGAAAGCGCCGAAACCGTGGCCTTGGCCCGCGATCTATTGCTGGTCGAACAGTCCGGTGTGCGTGCGCACTTCAGCCAACTGAGCACCGCCCGTGGCGCGCAGATGATCGCCGAGGCACAGGCGCGGGGTTTACCGGTGAGCGCCGACGTTGCGCTTTATCAACTGATTCTCACTGATGAGGCGCTAACTGAATTCTCCAGCCTGTATCACGTGCAACCGCCACTGCGCACCCGCGCCGATCGCGACGGTTTGCGCGCGGCGGTCAAATCTGGGGTAATTCAAGCCATTGCCAGCCACCATCAGCCGCACGAGGCAGACGCAAAACTTGCGCCTTTTGCCGCGACTGAGCCGGGCATCAGCAGCGTTGAACTGCTCCTGCCGCTGGCCATGACGCTGGTGCAAGACGGCCTGCTCGACCTGCCCACCTTGCTCGCCCGCCTCAGCGCCGGGCCGGCCAAGGCGCTGCGCCTGCCCGTTGGCCGACTCGCCGTAGGCGCACCTGCCGACCTGCTGCTGTTCGACCCACAAGGTTCAACCTTGGCCGGCGAGCGCTGGCTGTCGAAAGGCCGCAACTGCCCGTTTATCGACCACTGCCTACCGGGCGCGGTGCGTTACACCTTGGTGGACGGCCGCATCAGCTTTCAAGGTTAAAACCACACTAACGAAGAGGCCCGCCAATTGGCGGGCCTCTTCGTTATGGGTGCAGGTAGCGCGCGAGACTCAGCACCAACGCGAGTGCGCGCGGTATCACCTAGGCAGGCTGGCTCGAGCTACAGCACCCCTCGCGCACCTTCAGCATTACCAACCGAAATTTGATCATTCAGGGTCCAAAAGTCGTAAAGCACCCCGAGCAGAAAAAAACCACCGGTGAACAAATACAAAATCCCGGTGAGCCATTTGCCCTGATACATCCGATGCACGCCAAAAAATCCGAGAAACACCAACAAAATCCACGCCACGTTGTAATCCAGCGTACCGGCGTTAAAGCGTAAATCCGCCTCACGATCCATCGACGGAATCAGAAACAAGTCGATGATCCAACCGACCCCGAGCAAACCCAAGGTAAAAAACCACAGGGTACCGGTTACCGGCTTACCGTAATAAAACCGATGGGCGCCGAGAAAGCCAAAAATCCACAACAGATAACCAATGGCCTTGCTGTGCGTATCTTGCATCACTTGCATCGCATTCTCCTCAACAACCGACTTAGCTGGATAAACAACAACACCCCAAGCATCGCGCATAAAAAACCCGCACAGCGGCGGGCTTATATAACAGGACAGCACTTAACGAAAGCGCCGCCCCGGCCCCTCATCGTTTGCCTCCAGCGACAGCCCTTGCGACATGCTGGTCAGATGCTCGCCGTCAGTTTCCGAACCGAGCTTAATCAGCAGGCGTAAATCGTTGGTCGAGTCGGCATGTGACAGTGCGTCCTCATAGGTAATCTCCCCCTGACTGTAGAGGTTATACAGCGCCTGATCGAAGGTCTGCATCCCCAGCTCGGTTGAGCGTTTCATCAGGGCTTTAAGCTCGTGCACCTCACCTTTGCGAATCAGGTCAGCGGCCAGCGGGGTATTAATCAACACCTCGATAACGGCGCGCCGGCCTTTACCATCGGGAGTCGGCACCAACTGCTGGGCAATGATGGCCTTAAGGTTCAGCGACAAATCCATCCACACCTGTTGCTGACGATCGGCCGGGAAGAAGTTGATAATCCGGTCCAAGGCCTGGTTGGCGTTGTTGGCGTGCAGAGTAGCCAAACACAGGTGCCCGGTTTCCGCGAACACCACCGCGTGATCCATGGTTTCCCGAGTACGCACTTCGCCGATCATGATCACGTCCGGCGCCTGACGCAGGGTGTTTTTCAGCGCGACTTCAAAGGTTTCGGTGTCGATACCCACTTCACGCTGGGTAACGATGCAACTCTGGTGCTGGTGAATGTATTCAATCGGGTCTTCGATCGAAATGATGTGGCCGCTGCTGTTCTTGTTGCGGTAACCGATCATAGCCGCCAACGACGTTGACTTACCCGTACCAGTGGCGCCGACAAACAACACCAGGCCACGCTTGGTTAGCGACAACTGCTTAAGCACTTCCGGCAGTTTCAGATCGTCAAGGCTTGGGATATTGGTTTCAATCCGCCGCAGCACCATGCCGGCAAGATTGCGCTGATAGAAGGCACTGACTCGAAAACGGCCAACTCCGCGCGCGCTGATGGCGAAATTACACTCATGAGTTTCAGCAAAATCACGACGCTGCTGCTCGTTCATCACCGAATGCACGGTTTCACGGGTTTGCTCCGGCGACATGGCGTTTTTCGTCACCGGCATGATTTTGCCGTTGACCTTCATCGACGGCGGCACGCCAGCGGTAATAAATAAATCTGAACCGCCTTTTTCCACCATCAAACGCAGCAGCTTTTCAAATTCCATCTGTTCTCTCGCCTATTAACCCCAGCCCAATAACGACACAGGAGGTAATTAGAAGTTTTCTGGGGTCTTGGATTTTTCGCGGGCATTTTCTCGGGTAATAACACCCTTAGCGACCAAGCCTTTGAGGCAGGAGTCGAGGGTCTGCATGCCCAGCGCGCCGCCGGTTTGAATCGCCGAATACATCTGCGCGACCTTGTCTTCGCGGATCAAGTTACGAATCGCCGCCGTGCCGATCATAATTTCGTGCGCCGCCACCCGGCCGCCACCGACTTTTTTGATCAGCGTTTGCGAAATCACCGACTGCAGTGACTCGGACAGCATTGAGCGCACCATGGATTTTTCTTCTGCGGGGAACACGTCGACCACCCGATCGATGGTTTTCGCCGCCGAGGTGGTGTGCAGCGTGCCAAACACCAAGTGACCGGTTTCTGCCGCCGTCAGCGCCAAGCGAATGGTCTCAAGGTCACGCATTTCGCCGACCAGAATAATGTCCGGGTCTTCCCGTAGAGCCGAGCGCAAGGCCTCAGAGAAACCCAAGGTATCGCGGTGCACTTCACGCTGGTTGATCAAACACTTTTTCGACTCGTGAACGAATTCGATTGGGTCTTCGACGGTGAGAATATGGTGATATTTGTTACTGTTTATATAGTCGAGCATCGCCGCCAAGGTGGTCGACTTGCCCGAACCGGTTGGCCCGGTGACCAACACTAAGCCGCGCGGCACGTCGGAAATCTTCTTAAAAATCTCCCCCATGCCGAGGTCTTCCATGGACAACACCTTGGAAGGAATGGTCCGAAATACCGCGCCGGCACCACGATTTTGGTTAAAGGCGTTAACCCGAAAGCGCGCCACGCCGGGCACTTCGAAGGAGAAGTCGGTTTCCAGAAACTCCTCGAAATCCTTGCGCTGCTTGTCATTCATGATGTCGTAGATCAGCGCGTGCACCTGTTTATGGTCCAGAGGCGGCAAGTTGATCCGCCGCACATCGCCGTCGACACGAATCATCGGCGGCAAACCCGCCGAGAGGTGCAGGTCTGAAGCGCCTTGCTTGGCACTGAAGGCAAGCAGCTCGGTGATATCCATGAGACTCCCCAAAAACTAGTAAGCAGGTAGAATGCCGCAGACCTATAGGCGGCGGGCGCAGGTAATGTCCACGATAGCAGAGAATATTGCAAAGGTCGGTGCGCGCATCCGTGCGGCGGCGCAAGCATCCAAGCGAGATAGCCACACAATTGGCCTGTTGGCGGTGAGTAAAACCAAGCCCGCCAACGCCGTGCGCCAAGCCTTTGCCGCAGGGCTGCGCGATTTTGGTGAAAACTATCTGCAAGAAGCGCTGGAAAAACAGCGTGATTTAGCCGATTTAGACCTGATCTGGCATTTCATTGGGCCTATCCAGTCGAACAAGACCAAGGCGATTGCCGAGCACTTCAATTGGGTGCACTCGGTCGACCGTTTGAAGATCGCCCAACGTCTCAGCGAGCAACGCCCCACCCATTTGCCCGCGCTGAATATTTGCCTGCAAGTGAATGTCAGCGATGAGACCAGTAAGGCCGGCTGCGCGGCAATTGAGCTACCGGATCTAGTCGCGGCAATAGCCCAACTACCTGGCCTGAAATTACGCGGCCTGATGGCCATCCCAGAGCCCACCGACGACCCGCAGCAACAAAACGCGGCCTTTGCCCGTCTGCGCGAACTGCTAGAGCAGTTGAATGCACAGCTCAATCTCAGCCTCGACACCCTATCGATGGGTATGAGCGACGATCTAGAAGCCGCCGTCAATCAAGGTTCAACGTGGGTACGGATCGGTAGCGCACTGTTCGGTGCTCGCGACTACGGCCAAACGCTGCTCGCCTCGACGCCCGACGGCATCACACCCGAATGACTCAAGGAACCCCCATTATGAACACTCCTCGAATTGCCTTTATCGGCGCCGGTAATATGGCCGCCAGCCTGATTGGCGGCTTGCGCGCCCAAGGCGTGGCGGCTGCCGCTATTTGCGCCAGCGAGCCCGGCGCCGAACAACGCCACCGAGTCGCCAGCGAGCACGGCATTCAGGTCGTTAGCGAAAACACTGAGGCCGTACAGGGCGCGGATGTCGTGGTGCTGGCGGTTAAGCCACAAGTGATGCAAGCCGTTTGTTTAAACCTTGCGAGCAGCCTTAAGCCCGGCCAACTAATAGTGTCAATCGCCGCCGGCATCGGCTGCGCCAGCCTTGAACGCTGGCTGGGCAACCGCGCCATCGTGCGCTGCATGCCTAATACCCCGGCGTTGCTGCGCGAAGGCGTCAGTGGCCTGTACGCCAACGAGCAGGTTTCTGCCGCTCAACGCCAGCAGGCCGAGCAGCTTTTATCGGCGGTGGGCTTAGCCTTATGGCTGGATAACGAGCAGCAAATCGACGCCGTAACGGCCGTATCTGGCAGCGGCCCGGCGTATTTCTTCTTGCTGATCGAGGCGATGGCCGCCGCCGGTGAGAAGCTCGGCCTGTCGCCCGCTACTGCGCTTAAACTGACCCAGCAAACCGCCCTTGGCGCCGCACGCATGGCGCTGGCCAGCGATGTTGACGCCGGCGAACTACGTCGGCGGGTCACCTCGCCGAACGGCACCACCGAGGCGGCGATTAAAACCTTCCAAACAGGTGGCTTTGCCGAACTGGTTGAACTCGCCCTAAACGCTGCGGCCGCACGCTCGGCAGCGCTCGCCGAAGAATTAGGTCAATAAGGAGCAACTCATGGATCAATTAAATCAAGCGGCACTGTACGTACTGCAAACCATCGGCAGCCTGTACCTGATGATCGTACTGCTGCGATTTATCCTGCAGTTGGTACGCGCCGACTTCTACAACCCACTCAGCCAGTTTGCCGTGCGCGCCACCCAGCCGCTGCTCAAGCCGTTACGGCGAATCATTCCCAGCGTCGCCGGGCTGGATGTCGCCTCACTGCTACTGGCCCTGTTGGTGCAATTGGTACTGACCGCACTCACCCTGCTACTGGTCTACGGCACTACCGGGACTCCAGTGCAAATGCTGATATGGTCGCTGATTGGCGTTACCGCACTGTTCGTTAATATTTTCTTCTACGCCCTGATTATCAGCGTGATTCTCTCGTGGGTCGCCCAAGGCAGCCACAATCCGGCCGCCATGCTGGTCAATCAACTCTGCGAACCCTTGCTAATGCCATTTCGGCGCTTGCTGCCAAGCCTCGGCGGCTTAGACCTGTCGCCCATTTTCGCGTTTATGGCGATCAAGCTGCTGGACATGCTGGTGATACAAAACATGGTGAAAATGACCGGCATGCCGGACGCACTGCGCCTACTGATGTAATGGGCTATTTCCGCTGGGACGGCGACGATCTAATCCTCGATTGCCACTTACAGCCCAAAGCAAGTCGCGATGAGTTTGCCGGACTGCATGGTGAGCGCTTGAAAATCCGCCTCAGCACGCCGCCGGTCGACGGCAAAGCCAACGCGCACCTGCTGGTTTTTTTGGGCGCCGCCTTTGGCGTAGCCAAGAGCCACGTCGAGCTAATCAGCGGCGAACTCAATCGACAAAAACGCGTGCGCATTCGCGCCCCCAAGTGCCTGCCGGCGCTGCCCGAATTGACCGCTCGGTCACTCTGACCGACCATAAGGTGGGAATATGGCGCTAAGCGTTTGACGGCGCAGAGTGGTTCAGGATAATACATGCTATCAAATGGACACTATGTGCCTGCCGCCAGCCGTGATTGATTGCCCGCAGATGCTAACCACTGTCCACGTTGAGTTTGCCTACTCACAGCAGGATGCATTTGCCCTGGAGCACCGATATGAGCATGGAACGTCTCAGCCAACAGGTAACCGCTTACGTTGCCTGGAAGCGCCAAATAATGCGCGAAATCACCCGCTATCGCAGTTGGTTGGCGCAGAACCACCTCAGCTCCGAGGCCGTGGAAGGCAAGCTTGAGCGCGCGCTAAAACTGCTGCGCACCGATCACATTACCTTGGCATTTGTCGGCGAGTATTCGCGCGGCAAAACTGAGCTAATTAATAGCCTGTTCTTCTCCGAATACGGTCAACGCATGCTGCCATCGCATGCCGGACGCACCACCATGTGCCCGACCGAGCTATTTTTCGACCCGCGCTCAGAGCGCTCGTATATTCGCCTACTGCCGATTGAAACCCGCGGCGCCCAAGCCAGCGTGGCCCAGTTCAAGCGCATCCCGAGCCACTGGGTGAACATCCCACTGGACTTAAGCGACCCCGACAACATGGTCCAGGCCTTCACTCAAGTGGCCAAGACCAAGCCGATGCCGGTCGCCCAAGCGATTCAGCTGGGCTTTCACCCGGACATGCTGGAAAGCGCCGGCAAGCCGGGCATCGTCTTGGTGCCCGCGTGGCGCCATGCGATAGTCAACTTCGACCACCCCTTACTGCGCCAAGGCCTGCGTATTCTCGATACGCCGGGGCTAAATGCATTAGGCAGCGAGCCTGAACTAACCCTGTCGATGCTGCCCAGCGCGCAGGCGATTATCTTTTTGCTGTCGGCCGATACCGGCGTCACCGCCAGTGACATGGCTGTTTGGCAGCAGCATATTTTGCAACTGGACGATGAAAACCCAATCGCCCTATTGGCCGTGCTGAACAAAATCGACGTACTTTGGGATGATCTTGCCGGCGAAACGTTCGTGCAGCACGCCATCGAAAAAATCCGCAGCGCCACTGCCAAACAACTGGGCATCGACAACGCCAATGTGCTGCCAGTGTCGGCCAAACAAGCGTTACTGGCCAAAGTTCGCAAAGACCAAGCGCTATTTGACCGCAGCCAACTGGCGGGCCTAGAAACCCTGCTGTGTGAGCGCATCGTTGCGCAAAAAGAGCGCTTGATCGAAGACCGCGTGGTTAATCAGGTGCTCGCGCTGCTACAAAATAGCCAGCATGTGCTCAACCTGCGCGTGGCCAAAGTACGTGAGCAACACGAACTGCTCACCACCCACCAACACGATAACGGCCAACTGCTGTTTGAGCTGACCGCCAAAACCAAAGAAGACCACAGCCAGCACCACAAACGCCTGCTTGGGCTGAAAACCAATCAGCGCCTACTTAAACGTCAAGGCGATTTACTGCGTAATTCGGTGCGCAGCGAACAACTCGACGGCCACCTCGAGCTACTGCGCAAAAACCTCTCGGGCAGCTGGACCACCTTCGGAATTAACCAAACTATTTTGCATTTCTTTCGCAGCATCGAAAGCGACCTGCACAGCCTCGGCCATGAAGCCGAGCTGGCCAACAAAATGGTCAGCGCCATCTACCAACGACACAACCAAGATAATCCGCTGCATGGCGTCGACGCCCCGCAGTTCAGTCTAAAACGCCCGCTGCGCGAGCTGAAGCAACTGCAAATCCAGGCCGACCAATTCCGCCTGCACCTGAAAACTTTACTGACCAATCAAAGCACCCTTAGCCGGCGCTTCTTTGCCACCTTGGTGCAAGAAGTCATCGGCCTGCATCAGCGCCTGCGCCAAGATACCGAGCAATGGGCCGGCGACGCGCTAACCCCACTGATGCAGCACACCTTAGAGAACAAGCAACTGCTCGAAACGCACATGCTGCGCCTCAAAGCGCTGGCCCAAGAAACGCAGCAAAGCCGGCAACGCAGCGAGCACTTGGCCAGTTACAACAGCGAACTTGAGCAGCAGTTGGCCCAAGCCAATGAGATGCTGCGCGTGCTACGCCGCCCGGCGCCGGTGCAACGGCAAGGCAAAGTGGTCAGCCTGCCCGGCGCCGGACGCAGCCTGAGCGCTGCCGAATAAGCCCAAGTACTTGATCCGCACCCTAATAAGCTAACTCTCGAGGCCCCCTGCGCTTGCCGCAGGGGGCCTCGCTCTTTAGACTGACGACCTTATTTAAGTGCGAGCAGGCTCAATGCCCAGCGTCTTTGCAGAAGATTCCGTTGGCCTCGTCAGCCCTCAGATCGAACAGTTCGTCGAACCGCTAGCCCTCGCGTGCGGACGCAGCTTGGCCAACTACCAACTGGTGTATGAAACCTATGGCCAGCTCAACGCCAGCGCCAGCAATGCGCTGCTGATTTGTCACGCCCTATCAGGCCATCACCATGCCGCCGGCTATCACAGCGTGGACGAACGCAAGCCCGGCTGGTGGGACAGCTGTATCGGTCCTGGCAAGCCAATTGATACCAATAAGTTCTTTGTCGTCAGCCTGAACAATCTGGGTGGCTGCAATGGTTCGACCGGGCCATCCAGCCTCAACCCCGAAACCGGCAAACCCTACGGCGCCGACTTCCCGATGATGACCGTGGAAGATTGGGTGCACAGCCAAGCGCTGTTGGCTGACCGCCTAGGCATTCGTCAGTGGGCGGCAGTGGTCGGCGGTAGTCTGGGCGGCATGCAGGCGCTGCAATGGAGCATCAGCTATCCCGAGCGCGTGCGCCATTGCCTGGCCATTGCCTGCGCGCCCAAACTGTCGGCGCAAAATATTGCGTTTAACGAAGTGGCACGCCAAGCGATTTTGTCTGACCCAGACTTTCACGGCGGGCACTTTCAGGAACGCGGCGTGATCCCCAAGCGCGGGCTTATTTTGGCCCGCATGGTTGGTCACATCACCTACCTGTCGGATGACGCCATGGGCGAAAAATTCGGCCGCGACCTGAAAAGCGACAAGCTCAATTACGATTTCCACAGCGTCGAGTTTCAAGTCGAAAGCTACCTGCGCTATCAAGGTGAAGAGTTTTCCGGGCGCTTTGACGCTAATACTTATCTGCTGATGACCAAGGCACTCGACTACTTCGACCCGGCCGCCAGCCATGGCGGCGACCTAGCCAAGGCGCTGAGCCATACCACGGCAGACTTTTGCGTGATGTCCTTCACCACCGACTGGCGCTTCTCACCGGCACGCTCTCGCGAGCTGGTGGACGCCTTGATGGCTGCCGGCAAAAACGTCAGCTACTTGGAAATTGACGCCCCGCAAGGTCACGATGCGTTTCTGATCCCCATTCCACGCTACCTACAGGCCTTTAACGCCTATATGCAGCGAATTACCCTGTGAGGGCGTCATAACATGCGCGCCGACTTAGAAATCATTCAAGACTGGATTCCCGCCGGCAGCCGCGTGCTCGACCTAGGCTGCGGCGACGGCGAACTGCTGGCGTGGCTGCGCGATAACAAGCAGGTCAGCGGCTACGGACTGGAAATCGACGCGGAAAACATCGCCGAGTGCCTAGTTAAAGGTATTAACGTCATCGAACAAGACCTCGACCAAGGCCTGAGCAACTTCGCCAGCAACAGCTTCGACGTGGTGGTCATGACTCAAGCGCTTCAGGCCGTGCAGTACCCTGACCGACTGCTGGAAGAGATGCTGCGCATTGGTCGTCAGTGCATCATCACCTTCCCCAACTTCGGCCATTGGAGCTGTCGCTGGGACTTACTGCGCCGGGGGCAGATGCCCGTCTCCGAATTTTTACCGTACACCTGGTACAACACCCCAAACATTCACTTTTGTACCTTTCTCGACTTCGAAGAACTCTGCCACCAGCGCCAGGTACGAGTGCTCGACCGGTTGGCCGTCGACCGGCTGCACCGCCATAGCTTGGGCAGTCGGTTATGGCCTAATCTACTGGGTGAGATAGGCATCTATCGCGTCAGCGGCCCAAACCCTGCACCGCCGCCCGCGCGAGTCGAATAATCCGCGCAACGTGAGGAGAATCACCATGCAACGCTTAGCCCTTATGCTCTTAGCCTGTTGTTTGAGCCTGCCGGCCATGGCCGAACAGAAACAAACCTACGGCGAACTGGCTGTGCATTACAGCGCCTTTAATTCCGGCTTCTTACAGCCGGAGGTGGCCGCCGCTGTTGGCCTAGTGCGCAGCAAAACCCAAGGCGTGGTCAATGTCGCCCTACTGCAAGCGGGCAAGGCCAGCACTGGTGTGGTGACTGGCGAGGTGAAAAACCTGCTCGGGCAAATTACCCCGCTGAGCTTCAAGCAAGTCAAAGAAGGCTCAGCCATTTATTACCTGGCGCAGTTCCCCTTTGGTCAGCAAGAAATGCTCCGCTTCACCCTTAACGTCAAAGGTGCTGACGGCGTCCCGCGCAGCTTCGACTTCAGCCAAGAATTTTTCCCTGACCAATGAAAGCACTAACCGAACTGGTTCTGGCCAGCCACAACGCCGGCAAACTTAAAGAACTGCAAGCTATGCTCGGCGACAGTTTCAAGGTACATGCCGTAAGCGCCTTCAGTACCGTCGAGCCAGAAGAAACCGGCTTGTCGTTTATCGAAAACGCCATTCTCAAAGCCCGGCATGCCGCACGCGTTTCCGGCTTGCCGGCACTCGCCGATGACTCCGGTTTGGCGGTCGACTATCTGGGCGGCGCGCCAGGCATCTACTCGGCACGCTACGCCGACGGGCAGGGCGATGCTGCCAACAACGCCAAGTTGCTCGACGCCCTAAAGGATGTGCCAGACGACCAGCGCGGCGCGCAGTTTGTTTGCGCCGTCGCTTTGGTGCGGCACGCCGATGACCCGCTGCCGATTATTTGCGAAGGCCTCTGGCACGGCAGTATCTTGCGCGCCGCGCGCGGCAGCCAAGGCTTTGGCTATGACCCGTTGTTCTGGGTGGCCGAGCGCAACTGCGCCAGTGCCGAACTGCCCGCCAGCGAGAAAAACCTGCTGAGCCACCGCGCCATCGCCATGCGTTTGCTTAAACAGCGGCTGGGGGTATGAGCCTGCACGACAGCGACTTAGCCATCGCGCCTACTGGCTTCGAGTTGCCGCCGCTGGCGCTGTATATCCACATCCCTTGGTGCGTGCGCAAATGCCCGTATTGCGACTTTAACTCGCACGCTGCAGGGCCAAACCTGCCCGAAGAGGCCTACGTCGACGCCTTACTGGCCGACCTAGATACCGACCTGCGGCACGTGCATGGCCGTCAACTGAGCTCGATATTCTTCGGCGGTGGCACCCCGAGCTTATTTAGCCCGCAGGCGCTTGGGCGCATTTTGGCCGGCGTCGAGCAGCGCATCGGTTTTGCCGCCGACATCGAAATCACCCTAGAAGCCAACCCCGGCACCTTCGAGCAGGCCAAGTTCTCGGCCTATCGGCAGCTGGGGATTAATCGTTTATCCATCGGTGTGCAGAGCTTTCAGCAGGCCAAGCTCACGGCCCTGGGCCGCATCCACGACGGTGACGAGGCGATTCGCGCCGCCGACATGGCGCGCCAAGCTGGCTTCGACAACTTCAACCTTGACCTGATGCACGGCCTGCCGGATCAGAGCATCGACGACGCACTGTTTGACCTGCGCACCGCCATTGCCCAGCAGCCCACGCACATGTCGTGGTATCAGCTGACCATGGAGCCGAACACGGTATTCTGGAGCCAGCCGCCGCAATTGCCGGAAGACGACATCCTCTGGGATATCCAAGAAGCCGGCCTGCAGTTATTAGCCGAACACGGTTACGCGCAATATGAAGTCTCGGCTTACGCTCGTGATGGCCAGCGCGCGCGGCACAACCTGAATTACTGGAGCTTTGGTGATTTTCTCGGCATTGGTGCCGGCGCCCACGCCAAGCTCAGCAGCCCCAGCGGGCAAATCATCCGCAGCTGGAAAACCCGCTTACCAAAAGACTATCTCGACAGCAGCAAGGGTTTTCTCGCCGGCGAAAAAACACTCACGGCCGCTGAGTTGCCGTTTGAGTTCTTGATGAACGTGTTACGCCTCAACGATGGCGCTAACAGCCAATTATTCACTCAACGCACCGGCCTGCCGCTGAGCCTGCTCGCGGCGGCGCGCAAAAAAGCCGAGCAGCGCGGTTTATTGCTGCAAGATCCGGCACGCTTAACGGCCAGCCGCGAAGGGCAATTGTTTTTAAACGATTTACTGCAGTACTTTCTGCCCTAAACCGCCGCCATACACACCTGCGATAAAAACTATAAAGGAGCACTGATGGACTTGTTTCTCGACCTAATCGCCACCGTGTCGCGCTGGAGCCGCAGCCATCTGGGTGATATTTCGCTGGCGCTAATGGCGACCCTATTCGTGCTGTTCGGGCCAGGGCTGAACGCATGGGTGCAGCGCTCGATCAGCGGTTTGAACTTCGTCCTGCGCACACTGATCTTCGTGCTGCTGTGCGCCGTCGTGTATGGCTTAGCCATTATATTTTTAACGCCTTATTTGCACCAAGCGTTGGCCACCTTCAATAACTACAGCCTCGCCCCGGTATTGCTACTAGTCTTCTTTGTGATCGGCGTACTGGCCGACCGCAGCTAATCGCAGCGGTCTTCGCGGTGCGCCGGCAACTTGCCTAACGCCGAGAAGAGCTGATGAAACCGACTAAACATCTGTACCTGTACTTTCAAGATGGCCAGCGCCTAGCCTTGCGCTTCCCGCAGCAACAAGGCGACCCGGCGCAAATCTCGCGCTTACTGCGCATGCAACTGGAGTCACCCTTTATCAGCATTGAAGTGGATGGCGACTTACTGCTGATCCCACGCGAAAGCATCAAGTACCTGCAAGTCTGCCCAGCGCCACCGTCTATGCCGGAAGCCACCATTCATGGCGCCGAGCTAATCGACTAATTAGCTACGCGCATAAAAAAACCGCCGATGGCGGTTTTTTTATAAACGCTAAAACGCGTCAGTTGCCCTCACGGCGCAAAGCTTGCGGGGTGAAATCGATAGGGGCGAGCTTGGCCTTGAAGTCGTACATCTGCTCATTGTTGTCCAAACCATCGGCAAAATAACGATCGCCAGGGAAGTCATAGACAGTTTCCAAGGTGCTACCAAACATTGGCACATCGTAATAGTTGATCGAGTGGCTTTCCTGTAGGCCAATCAAGTCACCACTCTTGTCATACAAGTCAGCAGCAAGAATTTGCCAGCTGTCCTCATCTAAATAAAAACGACGCTTGCTATAGGGATGGCTAAAGCCCTTACGCACGGTTGCCTCAACTACCCAAACGCGGTGCAACTCATAGCGCAACAGCTCTGGGTTAACCGTGTTCTCCTTAAGAATATTGTCGTAAGGAATACCTTCTTGATGCACGGCATAGCTGTTGTAGGGCACTAACATTTCTTTTTTACCGAGCAAATTCCACTC
>JAIETJ010000098.1 GCA_019745275.1 Pseudomonadaceae bacterium
CCCTGGGACAGCGAAAACGCCGAGCGCTTGTTCGAGATGACCGCGCGCTATGGGCTGCCGTATTTCCAGAACTTTTTAAACTCTGACATGCAGCCTAATCAGGTCCGCTCGATGTGCTGCCGTCTGCAACTGGACGTGCGCGAGTTGCTCAAGCGCGGCGGTGGCTTGTTCGGTTCGGCCGAACAAACCGGCTCCTTGGGTGTAGTGACGATTAACTGCGCGCGCTTGGGGTATCTGTACAAAGGTGACAGCAATGGCTTGCTGCGGCGTATCGATCAGCTGATGGAGTTGGCGATGCAGAGCCTTGAGGTTAAGCGCAAGGTGATTCAGCACCATATGGATGCTGGGCTGTATCCGTATACCAAACGTTATCTGGGCACCTTGCGTAATCACTTCTCGACCATTGGCCTGAATGGTATGCACGAGATGCTGCGCAATTTCAGTGGCGATACCGAGGGCATGCACACCACCGTGGGCCGCGAGTTTGCCCTGCATTTACTCGATCACGTGCGCGCCACCTTAGTGCGCTTTCAGGAGGAAACCGGCCATCTGTACAACCTCGAAGCCACCCCGGCCGAGGGCACTACTTACCGTTTCGCCAAAGAAGATTTAAAGCGCTTCCCAGATATTTTGCAGGCCGGCTGCGCCACTGCACCCTATTACAGCAACTCCTCGCAGTTGCCGGTGGGCTTTACCGATGACCCCTTCGAGGCGCTGGAACTGCAGGATGCCCTGCAATGCAAGTACACCGGCGGCACCGTGCTGCACCTGTATATGGCCGAGCGAATTTCCTCCACCCAAGCCTGTAAGAACCTGGTGCGCAACGCCTTGAGTCGTTTTCGGTTGCCGTACCTAACCATCACCCCGACCTTTTCCATCTGCCCGGTGCATGGCTATTTGGATGGCGAACACGAGTTTTGTCCGCAGTGCGACGAGGTTTTGCTGCAACGCCAACAAGCTTGCGCCGTGAGCTGCAACGACTAACCCCTTTCACCCACGCAAGGAGCTACACCATGCACGTAACTGTTGAGCAATTGTCCGCTGAATCAATCCCGCAAGAACTGCGTCAGCGCTGTGAGGTTTGGACCCGTGTGATGGGCTACCACCGTCCGGTGGCGGCGTTTAATCCGGGTAAACAATCGGAGCACCGTGAGCGTCGGCATTTCACGGAAGCATCCACGCAGCGCGCCTCTGCGTGAAAACCCAGTGCGCTAGCCAAATGTTGCGGGTCGGCGGCATGGTGCCGCTGACCAGCCTTGATTATCCGGGGCGTTTGGCCTGCGTGCTGTTTTGTCAGGGCTGCGCTTGGCGCTGTCGCTATTGCCATAACCCCGGGCTAATAGTGGCGCGTGGCGAACATGAGAAACCCTGGCCGGAAATACTCGAATTCCTTAAACGGCGCCAGGGTTTGCTCGAAGCGGTGGTGTTTAGTGGCGGCGAGCCAACCTTGCAGGCCGCTTTGCCCGCGGCTATCCAGCAAGCCCGTGAACTGGGTTTCTTGATTGGTCTGCACAGCGCCGGAATTCGCCCGCAAGCGCTGGGCAAGGTTTTACCCGTGGTCGATTGGGTGGGTTTTGATGTGAAGGCCTTAAGCGAAGACACCCAGTTGATTACCGGGGTTAGCGGCAGCGGGGCGGCCAACTGGCGCAGCCTTGAGTTACTGTTGGCCAGTGGCGTGGCCTATGAATGCCGCACCACCGTGCACTGGCATCTAATCGATTGCGAGAAGCTCTGGGCCCTGGCGCAACGGCTGCGCGCCGCTGGGGTTGAGTATTACGTGATCCAAAAAGTGCGCACTGCGGTGATGTGGGAGCAAGGTATGCCAGAAATCCCCGCACCCTTGCATCAGCAGCAGCTCTGGCAGCGGCTCGCCGAGTTATTCCCGCACTTCAGCTTACGAGGGCAATAACAGACGCCGCATAACCGAGCACAGTCGTTTTCAGACGGCCTGAAGCAACGGCTCTTCATTAAACTCGCTAAGCAGGCGGCCCACGCTAGGAATAATGATATGCCGCCCTTGGCTTTCGATTAAGCCGGCTTGACGCAAACGCGCCATGGTCCGCGAGAGAGTTTCGGGCTGCATTGACAAGCGTGCGGCAATTAACCGTTTGGGCAACTGCAGATCAATTTCGGCGCTGTCGACGCTGCGGTCTTCGAGTTGCTGAATCAGGTACAGGGCAAACCGCTGGGTGGCGTTTTGCAGGGTTAATGTTTCAATTTCGCCAAGCCGCTGATGCAAGCGAATGCTTAAGTGCCCCAGCAAGTGCAAACAGGTGGCCGGGTGTTCGGCCAGCAATTGCAGCATCAAGCGATTAGGGAAGCTGACCAGCTCGACGTTATCCAGGGTTTCGGCGCACACCGGGTAGACCGAGTGCTGCATAAACATCACTGCTTCGGCAAAGGTCTGGCCTGGATGAATAATCTCGACCACTTTCTCTTGGCCGTCGGCAGAAATGCGGAACAGCTTGACCCTGCCACTGATGACCAAGAAAAACCGTTCGGCCGGCTGACCCTGTTGCAGCAGCAGGCTATGCGCTGGCCATGTGCGCTGTTGGGCCTCACCGAGCAGCCGGTTTTGCGCCTCGCTGGCAAATAGGTTGAACAGCGGGTGCTGCAAAATCAGTTGGCGCACGTCGAGGGTTTGAATCATTTGCCGCTCCTTAGAGAAGGCGCAGGGCCGATTAATTTTATGCCCTGTAGCTGAGTGGCGGGCAGACATAAGACGGTCGTGGTGCATGGCTAAGGTGAACGTAGGGTGGACTCAGGCGGGCAGCGAACAGTCCGCCAATTGCTGCAAAGCAATGCGCACGATCTATCCACGGTCACAGAAAAAAGCCCCGGCACTACCCTGCGGTAACTGCCCGGGGCAAGTACTGTCCTACCGTGCTGATGCGCTGCAGTAAGGCTCGGCAGCGGAGCCCACTCTGTCGCCAAACCTTGCTGCAGTGCGGGCAGATTAGGTGGGATGGCGGGTGGCGACTATTGCTCGCAAGAGGTACACCGGCGCGCCGTGGGTATACCTCTTTACATTGCGGGCAATCAGGGCTGGCGCAGATCGACGGCAGCGCCGCCTTGGCCATCAAATAACTGTCCAGGCGTGCGCGGTAAGGTGTTGGGGGTTTTGCTCGTGCCGTGCTCACCGAGAACCTGGATGTCGCTGTACTTCTTCCCGGAAATGGCGGCTAAACCGGCGTTATCGCGCACGATAGTTGGCCGTAGGAATACCATCAGGTTGCGTTTGACGTGCACCTCTTTGCTGGAGCGAAACAACGCACCGAGAAAGGGGATATCACCGAGCAACGGCACCTTAGATTCACTCTGGGTAACGTCGTCTTGAATCAAACCGCCGAGCACAATGATCTGGCCATCATCCGCCTGTACGGTGCTCTTGATCGAGCGTTTGTTGGTGATCAGGTCACTGGCTCCAACGGTGGTGGTGGTTACCGGAGCGAGTGAGGAAATTTCTTGGTCGATTTCTAGGCGTAAGGTAGCGCCATCGTTAATGTGCGGGGTCACTTTTAGCTTAACCCCGACATCCTGACGTTCGATGGTGGTGAACGGGTTGCCGGCACCGGCGGCATCGGTGGTGTACGAGCCGGTTTGGAAGGGGACGTTTTGGCCGACCAAAATTTCCGCTTTTTGGTTATCCAAGGTCAGCAAACTTGGCGTGGAGAGCAGGTTGATATTGCTGTTGCCCGACAACGCGGTAATCAACACACCGAAGTCGCTGCCGCCCAAACCCACGATGGCACCGTCGGGTAGAACGGGCGGGATCACGGAGTTTTTAATTGCGGTGAGCGCGGTGCCAATGGAAATGCCCGCATTATTAAAATTAGTGCCACCGATGCCATTGTCGCCTTTGACCGCCCACTGCACGCCGACGGCCTCGCTGATATCGCCAGAAATTTCCACAATAGCCGCTTCAACCATGACCTGGGCACGCGGTATATCCAACTGGCGGACGATATCCTCCAAGGTGGTGACGATTTCCGGCTCGGCGTAGAGCACCAGCGCATTCAGGCTCTCGTCGGCGCGGATTAGAATTTCTTGCGACTTGCTGCCAGCGGCTTCGCTGCCCGGATTTTTCAGACCTTCAGAAATTTTGCCCAAGGTCTCGGCCAGACTTTTTGCGTCGTTATGGCGCAGGCGAATCACGCGGGTATTGGCCGAGCGGGTAGTGGGGGTGTCGAGCAATTGCGCCATGGCCACCAACTTGGCACGCGCGGCAGGGGGGCCGAGCAAAATCAAGCGGTTGGTGCGTGCATCGGCAATTACTTGGCTGCCGCCAGTGCCCTTGGCTTGACCGCGGAGCATCGCGCTGTTGAGCAGTTCGGCGGCGTCCATAACCCAGGCGTGCTGGAGGTTGAGTACGCTGTAGTCGTTACTGCTCTTTTGGTCGAGCTGGCGTATCAAGGTTTCGATGCGAGCGATGTTGGCGCTGCGGTCGCTAATGATCAGCGCGTTGGCTGAGGTGACTGCGGCCAGATGTCCGTACTGCGGCACCAGTGGGCGAATCAGCGGGATGAGTTCGGCCACGGAGCCTTGTTGCACTTGAATCAGCCGGGTTTCTAATTTGTCGGGGGAGGCTTGGCCATTATTGGCTTCGGCCTTAGCCTCGGCATTAGGAATTACACTGGATTGGCCGCCCTCGCTGACCACGCTAAAGCCGTGGGTGGCCATCACTGAGAGGTACAAGGCATACACTTCGGTCAAGCTCAGCGGGGTCTTGGACAGCACCGTGACTTGGCCTTTGACCCGCGGATCGACGATAAAGGTTTCGCCGGTGATGTCGGCTACCTGGTCGATAAACTCGCGAATATCAGCGTCTTTTAAATTGATCGTCCAGCGTTCTTCTTGTTGGCTGCCGCTGGCAGCTACGGCGGTGATTTCGGCCATTAACGGCAGCGGCACTAACAGTAAACCGGCAGTGAGCAGGGTAAAACGCAGGCGAGACGAGAGGGTAGGCATAACTCACTCAGTTTCCGTAGGCTGTTCGGTAATGGCGTCGCTAGGTGTGTCGCTCGCCTGCATCTGTTGTTGCAACGCCTGCATACGCTCGCGCAGTTGGTTGCCATTTTCTGCTTCGAACTGTTGCAGTTGTTCAAGGTTGTAGTCAGGGTTCGGCGCGCTGTCGCTGACCGTTGCCGGCAAACCTTGGCGTTTTTTAAACGCCAAGGTTTCTAACCGACCATTGCGTTTAAGTACTACGCGATCACGATACACGGCCTGTAACAGCACGCCGTCACCCAACTGGCTGCCAACTAAGTAGCGTTTAGCTTTGCTGCCTTGCTGCGCGATGATGGCGCTAGAACGCGCGGGGTCAGCGTGCACAAAGCTGCCCATTAGGGTCAGGCTCAGGTTGGTGTTGGGTGCTGCGGTGCTGCTGGTGGCTGCAGCAGGGCTGGTAAATAAGGGTAATAGCGAGGTTGGCGTTGGGCTGGCGGGAGTCTGTTGTTGACTCGCCGGGCTGGCCTGCGGGCTGCGCAGTAAACGCTGCCATGCCAAGCTTTGCCACGCCAAGCTGGCGCAGATAAGTGCAATGATCAGTGTCGCGAGAAGGTGTGGGGCGCGTGGAATAAGCCAACGCTGGGCGCCAGAAAGGGGCAAAAGCAAGCTCCGCAGATATTTTTATTAGAATTAAAACGCGCCTGATCATAGCAGTAAGCTGCTGCCGGGCGGCAAGCCCTAGCCTTAAGTTTGTCTATTTGTGCGCGCTTAGGCGGTTTGCCCGCAGCGCCCACGGCGCAGGCTTGGGTTGCTGCGGAGGTTATTGCTGGGTTTAAGCTAAGTCACCAATGCGCGTCAGTTCATGCTGCAGTTGCGCCGCGGTTAACTGCGCGAACGGCAAGTTGATAAACACCTGCAGCCGGCGCTGGATTTGCGCCACTGTGGCGGCAAAGGCGGCGGCTATTTGCGCTGCATCACCCTTTACCTCAGAGGGATCAGTCAAGCCCCAGTGCAAGCGCGTGGCTTGGCCAAAAAACGCCGGGCACTCTTGTTTGGCGGCATTGCCGCAAACGCTGATAACAAAGTCTGGGTCCAGATCGCGATGCGCATCGTTGGATTTGCTGGCCAAACCTTGGGTGTCGATGCCGGCCACTTCGAGCGCCTGCAAACTCAGCGGGTTGACCACGCCGCTAGGTTGACTGCCGGCGCTATACGCTTGCATACCGCTGGGGGCGAGATGGTTGAAGATGGCTTCGCTAAGAATGCTGCGACAGCTATTGGCAGTGCATAGAAATAGAACCTTCATCAGTATCTCTCACAGAGCGGGTCGGCGGGCAGCGCAGCGGCGCAGCCCGGCTAAGGAATTTAGCAGCAGGGCGCCGCATCGGGGCTGCTGGGCTGGTCGTAGGGCAGTACCGAGCCGCAGCCTTGGAAAATCCCAAAATGCTGGCTGAAGTCGCCAATAAAGGTGAAGTACGGGGCAAAGCGGCTGTCGTGCAGCATGCGGTAGGTATTGCCGCACACCGGGAACACCCGACCGGCTTCGATGTGGTGATGCTTATCGAGCACAAAGGTACGCGGCGCATGCTCGATGCCTCCGTTATAGATCACCGCTTGGCCGTGGTCTTCGCAGGCCGGCTCCAGATCGTCGAGTTTGAATAAACGGTAGGTGGCCGAATAGAAACGAATATTGCCCAGCTTGGCGGCGATACGCGGGTCGGTGATGGCGATGGGCAGGTCTTCGACCAAGCGCGGGTCGGCAAAGCCGTGGCGTTTGGCCAGATTTTGGAAGTCATTCCAGTACAGCGCGCCGCCCAGGCATTCGCCGTACAGCACTTCGTCTTCGCGCAACTCTGCAGGCAGGCGACGGTCGGCGTAGATGTCGGAGAAGTACATTTCGCCGCCTTTTTTCAGCAGCCGATAAGCTTCACGTAACACGCTGTCTTTGTCTGGGGATAAGTTGATTACACAGTTGGAGATGATTACGTCGAAGCTCTCATCGGCAAAGTTTAACGCCGCCAAATTTTCGATATAGCCCTGATGGAACTCCACATTGGCATAGCCAAACTGTTCGCTGTGGTAATCCAAGTATTGGCGGGCCACGGCCAGTTGCTCAACGGTCATATCGACGCCAACCACTCGGCCTTGGGAGCCAACCAATTGCGCCAGCAAGTAGCAATCGCGCCCGGAGCCGCTGCCTAGGTCAAGAATGTTCGCGCCTTGTAGTAGCGCCGGGGCGACCAAGCCGCAGCCGTAATAACGCGCGCTCACTTGCTCGTGCACCTTGCTCAGCAGCGGCTTGAGCCATTCGGGCATGTTCGACACATCGCAGCAGGCGCTGGTTTTTAGATCATCGCTGTGTTGCAGGATTTTGCCGTAGTAGTTCTGTACCGATTCAAGCATGGGTTCGCTCACTTAACTGTTATTGGATGGTTCGGCCGGGGCGCGTAGCGGCGTAACCCGGCGCGATGTTTAATCAATCAGGCGGTGCCGGCGCATAAAGCTTTGGTCTAGATGATTTTTCCAGCGTCCTAGCCAGCGGCCCTCGGCAGTTAGACCGGCCCAACTGGCCAAGGCACCACCGTCGCCACTGGCCAGTAAGGCGAGGGCGCGGCGCTGCGGTTGAAAGTCTTGCAATGCAAGGCCTGCTAGCAGCGCGGCCAAGTTAGCCGCCAGCAGCGGGCCTTGGCGCACGGCATACACGCCGTTGTGCGGGGTATGGGCGAGGCTGGCGCAGTCGCCGACGGCAAAAATATTGGCGTGCGAGGTGCTTTGCAGGCTTGCCCCGATGCGCACAAAGCCTTGCTCATCACAGGCCAAGCCGCTGCCTTGCAACCAAGGCAGGGCGCTGGCACCACTGGCGACTATCGCTCGGCAACCTTGCCAGGCCGGCTTGCCGGTTGAGAGCAACTGTTTATCTAGCACCTCATCAATTCGGCACTGTTCGCGCACGCTAACCCCGGCGCGCGCCAAGTGCGCTAAGGCACGCTTGCGTAAGGCTGGCGGATGGCCAGTGAGTAAAACTCCAGCACTGAGTAAGCTGATGGCGGGTAATTGCGGCGCCAAAGCTAGGGCTAACTCAACCCCGGCCGCGCCACCGCCAATAATCGCCAGTGCTTGTGGCTGTGCTTGCCAGTGCTGCCAGCGCGCAATAAAAGCGCTAAAAGGCTTAACCGCGAGTAGTTCAAGGCCGCTGCCGCAGTGCTTGGGCAGTTGCGGTAGTGAGCCGAGGTTGAGCGATAAATACGCATAGTGCAGCGTTTGGCCATCGCTCAGTTGCAGCTGTTTGGCTTGCGGTTCGAGCCCGCAGGCTTGGCCAATCACTAGTTCGACATTGGCCGCGGTACAGAGCGCAGCCAGTTCAATGCGGCACTCATCAAGGGTATAACGCCCACCCAAGAGCCCCGGCAACATGCCCGAATACCACGCATGGGCATCGGCGCTGAGCAGACCAATGCGTCCGCCGGGGCGGCTCTGCGGCTGGCGGGCCCACTGACGCAGCACGCCTAAATGGGCGTGACCGGCACCGGCCAGTAACAGCTCGAAGTGGCTTGACGTCAATTTAACCGCCACAGATGAAATTTGCGTACCCAACGCAGCAGCGCTTGCGGGGCATGGGCGCGTTTCCAGTTGCCGGCGGCGTATTTATTCGCCTCAGCCATGGTCGGGTAGGTATGGATGGTGCCGAGGATTTTGTTCATGCCTAAGCCGTGTTTCATCGCCAACACGTACTCGGCGAGCAAATCGGCGGCATGTTCGCCGACGATGGTGGCACCCAGAATCTGGTCTTTACCCGGCACGGTCAGCACTTTGACAAAGCCATGAGCAGCGTCATCGGCGATGGCGCGGTCCAGATCATCGATGCCATAGCAGGTGACTTCATAGGCGATGCCTTGCGCTTGGGCGTCTTGCTCGTTTAAGCCAACTCGCGCCACTTCAGGGTCGGTGAAAGTAGCCCAGGGAATCACCCGGTAGTCGACCTTAAAGCGTTTAAAGTCGCCAAACAGCGCATTCACCGCCGCGTACCAAGCTTGATGGGCCGCCACGTGGGTGAACTGATAAGGCCCGGTGACATCGCCGCAGGCATACACGTTAGGGAAGCGGGTGGCCAGATATTCATCGGTTTCAACGGTGCCATTGGCGCGCAGTTTGAGCTCGAGGTTTTCCAAACCCATGCCCGTGGTATTAGCCACTCGACCGAGGGCTAACAGCAACTGATCAAATACCAGAGCGACTTCACTGTTATCGGCCAGGCTCAGGCAGATCAAACGCTGCTCGCCGTCCACCACTTCAACCCGCAGGGCACGGTGCTGCAGGCGCAGGTCGACGCCATCGGCGCGCAAACTGGCCATTACCAAGTTGCTGGCATCCAAGTCTTCGCGGATAAGCAAACGTTCGGCCATTTCCACTTGGCTAACCTGGCAGCCCAAGCGCTGGAATGCCTGACTTAGCTCGCAACCAATAGGCCCGCCGCCAAGTACCAGCAAGCGCTCGGGACGCTCGCGCAAGGCCCAGACGTTATCCGAGGTCAGCGGCTTGATTAGCTCCAACCCCGGAATCTTCGGCACCAGCGGGCGGGCGCCGCTGGCAATAATAATGGCCCGGCTGCTGAGGGCTTTGCCGTTGACGTCGACCGTCCACGGTGAGGTGATTTGCGCGGCCCCTGCGATCACCCGCACGCCTAAGTCGGTATAACGCTCGGCCGAGTCGTGCGGCTCGATGCTGCTGATGACTCGCTGCACCCGTTGCATTACCGCAGCAAAGTCGACTTCGGCTTGCACGGGCTTAAAGCCCAGCTGCTCGGCTTTTTTTAGTTCATTAGCAAACTTGGCCGAGCGCAGCAGCGCTTTCGAGGGCACGCAGCCGGTGTTTAAGCAGTCGCCCCCGAGTTGGTGTTTTTCAATCAAGCTCACTTCGGCCTTAACCGCCGCGGCAATGTAAGCGCTGACCAAACCGGCGCTACCGCCACCGATCACCACTAAGTTCTGATCAAATTTGGCTGGCTTGCTCCAACCTTGATAGACCCGGCGGGCCTGTAAGCGGTCCAGCAGCTTGCGCGCCAGCAACGGAAACAGTCCCAGCAAGGCGAAGGCGCCGAGCAGGCTGGGCGATAGAATCCCGCTTAATGAGTCGAGTTGGCCCAGTTCGCGTCCGGCATTCACGTAGACCAAGGTGCCGGGCAACATGCCCAGTTGGCTGACCCACCAAAAAGTCCGCCCCGGCAGTTTGGTCAGGCCCATAGCTAAGTTGATTAAAAAGAACGGAAACACTGGCACCAGGCGCAAGGCAAACAGGTAAAACGCGCCGTCACGCGCAAGCCCTGCCTCGATCCCGGCGAGCCGTGCGCCAAAGCGCTTTTGCACCCAGTCTTGCAGCAGAAAGCGGCTGCTAAACATCGACAGTAGGGCGCCCAAGGTCGAGGCGAACGAAACGATGATAAAACCTTGCCATAAGCCGAATAAGGCGCCGGCCACTAGGGTCATCAAACTCGCACCGGGCAAAGACAAGCCAGTTACCCCGACATACACGGCAAAAAACGCCGCCGCCGCCACTAGCGGATTGCCGGTTACCTGTGCCTGTAACGAGGCTTGTTGCGCCTTGAGACTGGCCAGGGTCAGGTACTGGCCTAGATCGAGGGCAAAAAAGCCGGCAATCAGCAGCACGATGAGGCTTAGCAGCAGGCTTTTACGAAGGTTCATGGGGCGGTGCTTCCTGAATTGAGTCGATGCAGTTGGGGAAGGCTGGATGCAGTTAGTTTATTGGTAGGGTGGGAAACGGCAGAGCCTTCCCCACGAACTCCGGTCACGGTGGTGCCCACGGTATCGGTGGCCAAGCACGGGTTATCCACACATTGGTGGCCAAGCAAAGCGTTGACCACCCTACGCCAAAGCCCCTGAACAACTGGAGCCTTGCCCGGCGGTGCAGGCGTAGCAATGGTCACGGGTAACTATCGAGTTACCGTCCACGCTACGGTTGAGCAAATCGGTTAAATGCGCACGGTCGCGGGCCAGTACAGTGGGCGCGGCAAATTCAAGGTCGAGCTCGAGCATCTGATTAAAGTCGCAGTCATACAGATAGCCCTGCCAATCAACGCTGACCAAGGATCGGCACATGACTGTTTTTAAGTTGCTGGCGCTATAGCTCGAACGTAGCAACTGCATATAGTCGTTAAATTGGCCCTTGCTGACCAAGGTGCTGCCAAAGCGCGAAATCGGCTGATTGGTCACGGTCAGCAAGTGATTAAACACGATGGCAAAATCTTCTTGTAAGTGCGCTTTAAAGTCCGCCTCCAGCGCCGCTTGTGGCGGTGGCAGGCTTGGCCCTTGCGGGTTGTAGACCAAGTTTAAGCTGAGCCCTGAACCCTCAACCCCATAGCCCAGCGCATTCAGTTGCCGCAGCCCGGCAATGCTGGCCTCGAACACCCCATCGCCACGCTGGCGGTCGACCAGTTCACGCGAATAGCAGGGCATTGAGGCGCTAATTTCGACCTGTTGCGCGGCCAGAAATTCGGCTAAATCTTCGTGGCCTGGCTCGCTAAGAATGGTTAGGTTGCAACGGTCGATCACGCGAATATTGGCACGTCTGGCATAGCGCACCAGTTCGCGAAAACGCGGGTGCATCTCCGGCGCGCCGCCGGTTAGGTCTAGGGTGTGTACGGCATGGGTGTCGAGCACTTGCATCAGCAGCGCCAGACTCTCATCAGTCATTGCCTCGGTACGCGTTGGGCCTGCATTCACATGGCAATGCAGGCAGCGCTGGTTGCACTTATAGGTCAGGTTGACCTGCAACGCCTCCAGTGGCCCACGGCGCAGGGCCGGGAAATTCAAGGCGTTCAGCAGTGGCAAGGTGGAAAGCATAAAAAATTCTCAGGCAATGTGCCTATTGGATGCCAAGTGCGGCGTGGCGTTACAGGTCGATCGCCAATTTAGGTAAATAAAGTCCTTTGCCACCATGATTGAGCCTAATAGCAAGCCTCCTAGGGTGCAGGCTATTCAAATTAAGGCTTTTCCTCTAGCGTGGGCTTTTTACCGGCTGCGTGAACTTACCATGAGCGATAACCCCAGCGATCATCCTGCCACACGCTTGGCCCACAGTGGCCGTGCCGACAAATCCTGTTACGGACCGGTTAACCCGCCGGTGGTGCGTGCCTCAACCTTATTGTTTGCCAACACTGCCGAGCTTAAAGCCGCCGCTGGCACTCGACGAACCTATGGCCGGCACGGCACGCCAACCACCCAAGCGTTAGAAGATGCGCTCTGTGCGCTGGAGGGCGCCGACGCCTGCTTGCTCGCGCCGTCGGGACTGGCGGCCATTACCACCACCTTATTAAGCCTGTTAAAAGCCGGCGATCATCTGCTGATGACCGACAGCTGCTATCAGCCGACCCGCGATTTTTGCGACGGCCTGTTAGCGCGCATGGGCATTAGCACCAGCTACTACGACCCGCTGTTGGACGCGGGTATTGCTGCCTTGATGCAGGCCAATACCCGTGTGGTGTTTGCCGAGTCTGCCGGCTCATTAACCTTTGAAATGCAAGACTTACCAGCGCTGGCCGCCGTCGCCCATGCTCAAGGCGCGCTGCTAGTGGCCGATTGCACCTGGGCCACACCACTCGGTTGGCAGGTGTTTGAACTAGGGGTGGATGTGGCCGTGCATGCCGCGACAAAATACATCGTCGGGCATTCGGATGTGCTGCTCGGGGCGATTTTGTGCCGTCAGCCATTAGTCGCACAACTGCGTCAGGGCCATCACGAGCTGGGCGTGTCGATTGGCGGCGATGATGCCTACTTGGCCTTGCGCGGCTTGCGCACCTTGGCCGCACGACTCCGGGTGCATCAACACAACGCCGCGCAAATAGCCCACTGGCTGAGCGTGCAGCCCGAGGTGGCACAGGTGTTATATCCGCCAATGCCCGGTGCGGCGGGGCATGCGCTGTGGCAACGTGATTGTCAGCCAGAGTACGCCAATGGCTTGCTGGGCCTGGTGTTTGCGCCGGGCATTAGCAGCGCGCAGGTCGATCGGCTGATCGACGCCTGCCGTTTATTTGGCATCGGCTATAGCTGGGGCGGTTATGAAAGCCTGATTATTCCGGTCAATCCGAGCAAATTGCGCAGCGTCACGGCCGCGCGCTGGCAGGGCAAGGTGATGGCGCGGCTACATATCGGCCTAGAGGATTCGGCCGATTTGCTCGCCGATTTGCAGCAAGCCTTTGTCGCCATGCACGCGGTTTAACCCCTAGGTTGTAATCTAGCCGGCTGTTGCGACTCTATCTAGGGTCAGCGGGCCGCTCTTCGGCCCGCCAAGGTCGACTCTGTTGAGAATTTCCATGCGTGTATTAGCTTCTATCAGTTGCGCTCTAGCTTTGTGTTCATTTGCCCATTTGGCGAGCGCTGCGGGGCTGGATAATGCGGCTTGGCAGGGGCTGTTACAGCGCCATGTTCAGGTTATTAATGACGGCAATGCCAGCCAAGTTGATTACCGTGGCATGCGCGCTGAGCAGCCGTTGTTGCGCGAGTATTTGGCCAGCACTGCGGCGGTTAGCCAGGTCGAGTTTGCCGCTTGGTCCAAGGCTGAGCAGTTGGCTTTTCTAATCAACGTGTATAACGCTTCAACAGTGGCCTTGGTGCTCAGCGGCGACTCGCAAATCAGCTCGATTAAAGAGCTTGGCAGTCTGTTGCGCTCGCCATGGAAGCAGCGCTTTATCAATCTGCTGGGTGAAACGCGCAGCCTCGACGATATTGAGCAAACAATGATCCGGGGTAAGCAGGGTTATCACGAATCACGCATACATTTTGCCCTGAACTGCGCCAGCATTGGCTGTCCCGCACTGCGCAATGAGGCTTATACCGGGGCTGCGCTTGATCAGCAGTTAAACGACGCTCAGCAGCACTTTCTCGCCGACCGCAGCCGCAATCGCTTAACCGGGCAGACGTTGCAGGTGTCGAGCATCTTCAAATGGTATGGCGCTGATTTTGATCTCAATGGGCAAGGCCTCGGCGGTTATCTGGCCAGCCAAGCCGAGGCCTTAGGCCTGTCGCCAAATCAGGTTCAACAGTTGCTCGACGAACAAATCGACATTGAATTCTTGGACTACGACTGGCAGTTGAATCGCGCCCCATGACAGCCACTTTAAGCCTGAGTATCATCATTCCGGCGCTCAATGAGGCAGCGCATCTACCGCGCTTGCTCGCCCAGCTGGCGCCATTACGCGCCGATGGTGCACAGGTGATTGTCGCCGATGGCGGCAGCAGCGACGGATCGCCACAATTGCTCACCGAGCTTGCTCAGTGGTTGTCTGCACCGCGCGGCCGCGCCCGGCAGATGAACGCCGGTGCGGCCATCGCTAGCGGTGAAGTGCTGTGGTTTGTGCATGCCGATAGCCAGTTGCCGGCCAATGCCGATCGACTGATTGCCGCCGCCTTGGCAGACGGTCAACACCTCTGGGGGCGCTTCGATGTACTGATCAGCGGCCAACCGTGGATGCTCAAAGTCGTGGCGCGGATGATCAACTGGCGCTCTCGATTGAGCGGCATCGCCACCGGCGATCAGGGCATTTTTGTCTTGCGCAGCACCTTCGAGTCGCTGGGCGGCTTTGCCGAGCTGCCGCTGATGGAAGATGTTCAGTTGTGCACGCAATTACGCCGCATCAGCAAGCCCGCTTGCATCCGCCAGCGGTTAACCACCTCCGGCCGGCGATGGGAAACGCGCGGGGTGTGGCGGACAATTTTGCTCATGTGGCGGTTGCGCTGGGCCTATTGGCGCGGCGTGCCTATAGAACAAATTGCCGAGGCCTATCGATGAGCGCGGTACGCATTATTATCTTCGCCAAAGCACCGCAAGCGGGCTTGGCCAAGACCCGGTTAATTCCAGCCCTGGGTGCTGAGGGCGCGGCGCAACTGGCGCGGCGCATGTTTGTAACCACGCTGGCCAGCGCCGTGGCCGCGCAGGTTGGGCTGGTCGAGCTGTGCCTGACCCCGGCGCCAGAGAATGCGGCTTGGCAAGATTTCAGCTGGCCAGCCGAGGTGCAGTTGAGCGGGCAAGGCGAGGGCGATCTCGGTCAGCGCATGGCGCGCGCTGCCAGTCGGGGTTTGGCGCAGGGTGGCCCGGTGCTGCTGATCGGCACCGATTGCCCGGAGCTCACCCCCGAGCTGCTGCGCCGCGCCGCCGCCCAGCTACACAGTCACGATAGTGTGCTGCACGCCACCTATGACGGCGGTTACGCCTTGCTCGGGCTCAAGCACGACAATCCACGGGTGTTTGCCGATATTCACTGGAGCACCGCCAGCGTGGCCGCCAGCACCCGCGAACGTATTACCGAGCTCGGCTGGAGCCTGGCCGAGGGCGAGCGCCTGCACGATGTCGATACCGGTGATGACCTGCAGTGGTTGCCGGCCGACTGGCTAGCGTTGAACTAATTGAGTGTCGTCAGTGCCTATTTATTGCTTAGGCGCAGTTGTCGGTGGTGTTGATCCGGTTAGACTGCGCGCCTAAATCAGCTCATTACGCTTATCTGTACGTATTTCCACGTATCTACACGGAGTTTTCCCATGAGTAGTGCACCGGGTACCCATCCACTGGCCGGCACGCAGGTGTTGCCAGACATGTTGGTTAATTTGCCGCTGCTGGTCAGTGCCTATTACACCGGCCAGCCGGACCCGGCAGTGAGCACGCAGCGGGTGGCTTTTGGCACTTCAGGGCATCGCGGTTGCTCGTTCGATTTGAGCTTTAACGAATGGCATGTGCTGGCCATCAGCCAAGCGATTTGTGAGTACCGGCATGTGCAGGGTATCAACGGCCCGCTGTTTCTTGGCATCGACACCCATGCATTGTCGACCCCGGCCAGTTGCAGTGCGCTGGAGGTGTTTGCCGCCAACGGGGTGGAGGTCATGCTGGCCACCGATGACGAGTACACGCCGACCCCGGCGATCTCCCACGCCATCCTCTGCTACAACCGTGGCCGCAGCGGTGGCTTGGCCGACGGCGTGGTGATTACCCCGTCGCACAACCCGCCGGAAAGTGGCGGCTTTAAGTACAACCCAACCAATGGCGGCCCGGCCGATACCGATATCACCCGCTGGGTGGAGAATCGCGCCAATGAGCTGCTAGCGGCCAAACTCAGCGGCGTTAAGCGCATCAGCTACGCCGAGGCCTTGCGCGCGCCGACTACCCATCGCCACGACTACCTGAATCACTATGTCGGCGATCTGGTCAATGTCATCGACATGCAGGCGATTGCCGATTCGGGTTTGCGCCTGGGTGTAGATCCACTCGGCGGTGCTGGCGTGCGTTACTGGTCAGCGATTGCCGAGCGTTATCAGCTGAATCTGGACGTGGTGAATAAGCAAGTCGATCCGACCTTTCGCTTTATGAGCCTGGATTGGGACGGCCGGGTGCGCATGGACCCATCCTCCAAGTACGCGATGCAGAGCTTGCTGGCCCTGAAAGACCGTTACCAAGTGGCCTTTGCCTGCGACCCAGACCACGACCGCCACGGCATCGTCACGCCGGGCATGGGTTTGTTGCAGCCCAATAACTACTTGGCCGTTAGCATCGATTACCTGTTCCAAAACCGTCCGCAATGGCGCACAGACGCCGCAATCGGCAAAACCGTGGTGAGCAGCGCCTTGATCGATCGAGTGGCGCGCAAACTGGAGCGGCGCCTGTATGAAGTGCCGGTTGGCTTTAAGTATTTTGCCCCGGGGCTGTTCGATGGCTCGCTGGGTTTTGGCGGCGAAGAAAGCGCCGGCGCGTCCTTCTTGCGCCGCGATGGTACGGTTTGGAGCACCGATAAAGATGGCTTGATCCCAGCCTTACTGGCCGCCGAGATGACTGCCCGTACCGGCCGCGATCCGGGCGAGCGTTATCAGGCGCTGGTGCAGGAGCTCGGCGAGCCGCAGTCGACCCGCATCGATGCCGCCGCGACCCCAGCGCAGAAAAAACTGCTGAGCAAACTATCGCCCGAGCAAGTACGTTCCACTGAACTGGCGGGCGAGAAAATTGCGCACATCCTCAGTCATGCACCGGGCAATAACGAGGCTATCGGTGGCTTAAAAGTCATGACCGAAAACGGCTGGTTCGCCGCACGGCCATCTGGCACCGAAGACATTTACAAAATTTACGCCGAAAGCTTTCTCGGCACTGAGCATCTACAGCGCTTAGTCGATGAAGCCCAGCAAATCGTCGACGCGGCCATCACGCCCGTCTAAGTGCCTGAGCTAAACGTCGTGATTCAGCCTGTTGTTAGCTGGGTCACGGCGTTTGCGCGCGAATGTTTACACGGTGGCAAATCCTCTAGCGAACTATCGGCTTACAGCTAAGTCAGTTAGTTAGCGCTCAGGTCGTCCGGTGGCATGCTTGCTTGCGCCGCAGGGTTGTTCTGTCACTATCATGGCCATTCTCTGGGCTGCGATCTAACCGTTGGCGCTGCCAAATAAGGACATCTACGTGTTGGCTTTTCCTCGTTGTGCATTTTGCTTCCCGTGCTTGTTTACTCTGGCATTAACTGGCTGTATTGGCCCAAGCGCCACTCAACAGGCATTGCATGGGATGCCAGAACGGGTTGAATTAACCGGCGTGCCGGCCTTTCCTGAGCGGGCTTATTGGGGCGCGCCAAGTGCCTTGAGCAGTTTGTTGGTACAGCAGGGCGTCGACAGCTCACCGGGCATGCTGGTCAAACAGTTGCAATTGCCTGCGCAAGAACAGCAACTCGAGCAAAACATCCTTAAGCAAATTAACGCCAATGGTTTACTGGCCTATCCATTGGGTGCGCACTTGGAGGATTTACTCAAACAAGTCGCCGCCGGCTACCCAGTGTTACTACGTTTCAGTGAAGGTTATGCCTGGATGGGCATGCCACGTTATGCAGTGCTTGTCGGTTACGACCGCGAAGAGCAAACGCTGCTGCTGCGCGCCGGCAATAGTCGGCGCTGGGAGACGAGTTTTTCCAGCTTTAGCTCGTCCTGGGAGTCGGCGGGGAGTTGGGCGGTGTTGCTCTTAGCGCCACTGCAACTACCGGCCGAGGTCGATGCGCCGCGCTGGCTACAAGCTGCCGATGCGTTAGAACGCGCGGGACAGTTAGCCGCAGCAGCCAATGCGCGCAAGGTTTTGCAGCGCAGTAGTACTGCGGCAAAGCCATAAAAAAACGGCGCATTGAGCGCCGTTTTTTTATGCGAGAGAAGCTCGATTAGATACCGAACTTGTCACGCAGTGCGTAGTACCAGGCGCCGATGGCGGTGAAGGGGATGCGCATTAACTCGCCGCCCGGGAACGGGTAGTGCGGCAGGCCGGCGAAGGCATCGAAACGTTCTGCCTGGCCGCGCAGGGCTTCACCCAACACCTTGCCGGCGAGGTGCGTGAAAGTGACGCCGTGACCGCTGCAACCTTGTGAGTAGTAGATGTTGTCGCCGATACGGCCCACTTGCGGCAGACGCGACAGAGTCAGTAGGAAGTTACCGGTCCAAGCGAAGTCGATCTTCACATCTTTCAATTGCGGGAAGGTCTTGAGCATCATTGGCCGAATGATCGCTTCGATGTTAGCTGGGTCGCGCGCGCCGTACACCACGCCGCCGCCGTAGATCAGGCGGTTATCGCCGGTCAGACGGAAGTAGTCGAGCAGGTAGTTGCAGTCTTCCACGCAGTAGTCATTAGGGATCAGGCTCTTGGCCATTTCCGCGGTCAATGGCTCGGTGGCGATTACTTGGCTGCCGCACGGCATGGTTTTGGCGGCCAATTCGGGCACTAAGTTGCCTAAGTAGGCGTTACCAGCCACCACGATAAACTTGGCTTTGACGCGGCCGTTTTCAGTGTGCACCACAGGATTGGCACCACGTTCGATGCGAATGGCCGGCGACTGCTCATAAATCACCCCGCCTAGTGACTCAACCGCGGCCGCTTCGCCGAGAGCTAGGTTAAGTGGGTGAATGTGACCGCCGCTCATGTCGAGCAAGCCACCGATGTAGCTCTCGCTGCCGACCACTTCACCAATGCGTTTTTGATCGAGTAGTTCCAGCTGGGTGTGGCCGTAGCGCTCCCAGAGTTTCTTCTGCGACTCCAGATGACCCATCTGCTTCTTGGTGAAGGCGGCAAACACGCCGCCGTCCTTCAGGTCGCACTTGATGTTGTACTTAGCGATGCGCTCGCGAATGATCCGGCCGCCTTCGAAGGCCATCTGCCCAAGCAGTTGCGCCTCTTTAGGGCCGACGGTGCGCTCAATCACGTCAATGTCGCGGCTGTAGCTGTTAACGATCTGCCCGCCATTACGGCCCGATGCGCCAAACCCCACCTTGGCAGCCTCAACGATGCAAACCTTAAAGCCGTTTTCCAGCAGCGAGATGGCTGTCGATAAACCGGTGTAGCCGGCGCCGATCACGCACACATCAGTTTCGACATCACCTTGCAGGGCTGGGCGTGCAGGAACCGGATTAGCCGAAGCGGCGTAAAAGGATTCTGGATATGCTGTGTGCGTCATCTTGCAACCTCTGTTAATTATTCTTTACGGATGTTTAGATGCTACCCGAGTTAAAAATCGCCGGCTAGCCCCTGTGCAAAATTTAAAACACCCAACTACACGCTAAAAAACGCGCACTTTCATACAGTTAACGAGAAAGCCCTTGACGCAGAAGGCTTTCTCCGTAGAATGCGCCTCCATTGCAGACGCGTAGCTCAGTTGGTTAGAGCACCACCTTGACATGGTGGGGGTCGCTGGTTCGAGTCCAGTCGCGTCTACCAAATTTTTAAAAGGGTCGCCTAATAGCGACCCTTTTTTATTGGCCGCAAAGTAGTATGGCGGCTTTATGGCAAAAATCTCGTTTTACTACCTCCAGTGATTCTGTTTCGGTACGGTTAGCCTTAAAGCTGCTGCCATGGTTTGGCAGATTAACCACCGCTGCGGATACTGGCTCATCCCAACCCATGTGACCTCTGGTACGGGTCACCACTAGGAGAGGAGGCGCCATGCCTATCATCACTCTGCCAGACGGCAGTCAGCGTTCGTTTGATCATCCAGTTTCGGTGCTTGCCGTTGCTCAGTCTATTGGTGCTGGCTTGGCCAAGGCGACCGTGGCCGGCAAGGTTAATGGTCAACTGGTGGACGCTTGCGACTTGATCGAAAGCGACGCCACGCTGCAAATCATCACCCCGAAAGATCAAGAGGGCGTGGAGATTATTCGTCACTCCTGCGCGCACTTGATTGGTCACGCGGTAAAGCAGTTGTTCCCGACTGCCAAGATGGTGATTGGCCCGGTAATTGACGATGGGTTTTACTATGACATCGCCTCCGAGCGCCCCTTCACCCTAGAAGATGTGGCCGCTATCGAGTTGCGCATGCAACAGTTGATTGATCTCGAGTACGACGTGATTAAGAAAGTCACGCCGCGTAATGAGGTGATCGAACTGTTTCAGGCGCGAGGCGAGGAATACAAGCTGCGCCTCATCGATGACATGCCCAATGAGCAAGCCATGGGCATGTACCATCATGAAGAATACGTCGATATGTGCCGCGGCCCGCACGTGCCGAATACGCGCTTTTTGAAAGCTTTTAAGCTGACCAAGTTGTCTGGTGCTTACTGGCGCGGCGATGCCAAAAACGAACAGTTGCAGCGTGTGTATGGCACCGCGTGGGCGGACAAGAAGCAGTTGGCGGCTTATGTTTTGCGTATCGAAGAGGCTGAGAAGCGCGATCACCGTAAGATCGGTAAGCGTCTAGGCCTGTTTCATACCCAGGAAGAAGCGCCAGGCATGGTGTTTTGGCATCCTAATGGCTGGACTCTGTATCAAGTGCTTGAGCAGTACATGCGCAAGATTCAGCACGAGAACGGCTACTTGGAGATCAAAACCCCGCAAGTGGTTGATCGCAGTCTGTGGGAAAAGTCCGGCCATTGGGCCAACTATGCCGACAATATGTTCACCACCCAGTCGGAAAGCCGTGATTACGCGATCAAGCCAATGAACTGTCCGTGCCATGTGCAGGTGTTCAATCAAGGCTTGAAGAGCTACCGCGAGCTGCCGATGCGTCTGGCTGAGTTTGGCGCCTGTCACCGCAACGAGCCTTCGGGTGCGCTGCATGGCATCATGCGCGTGCGTGGCTTTACCCAAGACGATGCGCACATCTTCTGCACCGAAGAGCAGATGCAGGCCGAGTCCGCCGCCTTTATTAAGCTGACGCTGGATGTTTATGCCGACTTCGGCTTTAGCGATATCCAGTTGAAACTATCGACTCGCCCAGAAAAACGTGTCGGTTCAGATGAGTTGTGGGATCGCGCTGAGTCGGCATTGGCGTCGGCGCTTGATAGTGCCGGCTTGCCATATGACCTACAGCCAGGCGAGGGCGCCTTTTACGGTCCGAAGATCGAGTTTTCGCTGAAAGATTGCCTTGGTCGGGTATGGCAGTGCGGTACCTTGCAGTTGGATTTCAATCTGCCGGTTCGTCTGTCTGCTGAGTATGTTAGCGAAGATAACGGCCGTAAAAATCCGGTCATGCTGCATCGTGCAATCCTCGGATCCTTCGAGCGTTTTATCGGGATTTTGATCGAGCACTACGAAGGTGCATTCCCCGCATGGCTGGCACCAACCCAAGCGGTCATCCTGAATATCACCGATAAACAGGCTGAATTTGCCCTCGAAGTTGAGAAAACCCTCAATCAAAGTGGATTTCGTGCCAAGTCTGACTTGAGAAACGAAAAGATAGGCTTTAAAATCCGCGAGCATACTTTGCTCAAGGTTCCCTACCTCTTGGTTATTGGAGATCGGGAAGTTGAGATGCAAACCATCGCCGTGCGTACGCGAGAAGGAGTAGACCTGGGCACTATGCCCGTCGCTCAGCTCGCTGAATTCCTAGCACAGGCGGTTTCCCGGCGTGGTCGCCAAGATTCGGAGTAATAATTATTAAGCGTGAAATGAGACAGGATAAACGAGCTGCACCGAAGGCCCCGATCAACGAGAATATCTCGGCACGCGAGGTTCGGTTAGTTGGCGCTGACGGCGAGCAGATTGGCATCGTCTCGATTGATGAAGCGCTGCGTATCGCTGAAGAAGCAAAGCTTGATCTGGTAGAGATCTCTGCTGACGCACTGCCACCGGTTTGCCGTATCATGGATTACGGCAAGTCGATCTTCGAAAAGAAGAAGCAGGTTGCTGCTGCAAAGAAAAATCAGAAGCAAATCCAGATTAAAGAAATCAAGTTTCGTCCAGGGACGGAAGAAGGGGATTACCAGGTAAAACTACGCAACCTGGTACGTTTCCTTAGTGATGGGGATAAGGCCAAGGTATCGCTTCGATTCCGCGGCCGAGAGATGGCCCACCAGGAGCTGGGAATGGAGCTGTTGAAGCGGGTTGAGACTGACCTGCTCGAATACGGCGCCGTTGAACAGCATCCTAAGATGGAAGGACGCCAACTGATCATGGTCATCGCCCCCAAAAAGAAGAAGTGACCAAAAGGGCACGGCAGGCCTTGCGGTTATGTTTATCAACTGAATGCGGAGTATCCGAACATGCCAAAGATGAAAACCAAAAGTGGCGCTGCGAAGCGCTTCTTGAAAACGGCGAATGGCTTCAAGCACAAGCACGCTTTCAAAAGCCACATCCTGACCAAAATGTCTACCAAGCGTAAGCGTCAGCTGCGCGGAAGCACCATGGTGCATCCGTCTGACGTGCGTAAAGTGGATCGCATGATGCGTGTTCGTTAATTTCGGTCAAGATTTAGAGGTAGTTACTCATGGCTCGTGTTAAGCGTGGTGTCGTCGCTCGTCGCCGTCACAAAAAAATTCTGAAACTCGCTAAAGGCTACTATGGCGCACGCTCACGCGTGTTCCGCGTGGCTAAACAGGCAGTGATCAAGGCAGGCCAATACGCCTACCGCGACCGCCGCCAGAAAAAGCGTCAGTTCCGTGCTCTGTGGATCGCCCGTATCAACGCAGGCGCTCGTGTAAACGGTCTGTCTTACAGCCGTTTCATTGCTGGCTTGAAAAAGGCAACAATCGAGATCGATCGCAAAGTACTGGCTGATCTGGCAGTGAACGAAAAAGCGGCGTTTGCTGCGATTGTCGAAAAAGCTAAAGCCACTCTGGCTTAAGTTTTTGACAATCACCGGGTTCGCCCGGTGTTAAACGTCACCGATAGGGGAAGAGCCTTTGTGCTCTTCCCCTATTTTGTATCTGGAGTTTGTAAATGGAAAATCTAGATGCGCTGGTTGCGCAGGCGCTTGAGGCCGTGCAAGGCGCTGAAGACGTAAACGCTTTAGAGCAGTTGCGTGTTCTCTATCTTGGTAAAAAAGGCGAGTTGACTCAGGTGATGAAGACCCTGGGTGATCTGCCGGCAGCAGAGCGACCAAAAATTGGTGCGCTGATTAATACCGCCAAAGAGCGCGTGCAAGATGTGCTCAATGCGCGCAAGAGCCTGCTCGAACAAGCCGAGCTAGCCACTAAGCTGGCGGCGGAATGCATTGACGTAACCTTGTCGGGCCGTGGCCAGACGACCGGTGGTTTGCATCCGGTGACTCGTACGCTAGAGCGCGTCGAACAATTTTTCACCCATATTGGCTATGAAATCGCCGAAGGCCCTGAGGTCGAAGACGATTATCATAACTTTGAAGCGCTCAACATCCCCGGCCACCACCCAGCTCGGGCGATGCATGACACCTTCTACTTTAATGCCAATATGCTGCTGCGCACCCATACCTCGCCTGTCCAGGTGCGGACCATGGAGAATCAACAACCGCCGATCCGCATCGTTTGTCCGGGCCGGGTTTACCGTTGTGACTCAGATATCACCCACTCGCCGATGTTTCATCAGGTTGAGGGTTTGTTGATCGATGAGAACATTAGCTTTGCCGATCTCAAGGGCACCATCGAAGAGTTCCTGCGGGTGTTTTTCGAGAAGGATTTAGGCGTACGTTTCCGTCCTTCGTTTTTCCCGTTTACCGAGCCATCGGCGGAAGTCGATATGCAGTGCGTGATCTGCAGTGGCAAGGGCTGTCGAGTTTGCAAGCAAACCGGCTGGCTTGAGGTGATGGGTTGCGGCATGGTCCACCCGAACGTGCTGAAGATGTCCGGCATTGACCCTGAAAAGTACCAAGGCTTCGCCTTCGGCATGGGCGTCGAACGTTTGGCGATGTTGCGCTATGGCGTTAACGACCTACGGCTGTTCTTTGATAACGACCTGCGTTTTCTCGCGCAATTTCGTTAGTTAAATAGGTTTTCAGTCTGCTAGCGGCCTGTATCGTCAGGGCGATATGGCCGTTGCGCTGGCAGTCGCTGAAAACCATCAAGGCAGTTCTTACCAGACATGACCAAACGCAGTGGCGCAAAGCTTGGCGTTTAGGAGAGCGGGATGAAGTTTAGCGAACAATGGCTGCGGACCTGGGTTAACCCGCAGGTTTCCAGTGATGAACTGGTGGCGCGTCTGTCTATGGCCGGCCTTGAGGTCGACAGCGTGACTCCGGCTGCCGGCGCATTCACCGGCATAGTGGTCGGCGAGGTGCTCAGCACCGAGCTGCATCCAGACGCCGACAAGCTGCGTGTATGCCAGGTCAGCAACGGCAGCGAGACCTTTCAGGTGGTGTGTGGCGCGCCCAATGTGCGCCCCGGCTTGAAAATACCGTTTGCCATGCTCGGCGCCGAACTGCCGGGCGACTTCAAAATCAAAAAAGCCAAGCTTCGCGGCGTTGAGTCGAACGGTATGCTCTGCTCGGCGGCCGAACTGCAGATCAGCGAAGAAAATGATGGCTTGCTCGAATTGGCCGCCGATGCACCGGTTGGCGAAGACATTCGTGTCTACCTGCAGTTGAATGACCAAAGCATCGAAGTCGACCTCACTCCTAATCGTGGTGATTGCCTGTCGTTGGCCGGCTTGGCGCGCGAAGTCGGTGCGCTCTATGCGGCCCCGGTAGAGCGTGTGCAAGTGCCGGTGATTGCCGCCAGTCACGACAGCGTTTTAGCGGTTGAAGTTGTCGCCCCGCAAGCCTGTCCGCGCTACCTCGGCCGTGTGCTGCGCAATGTTGATCTGAGCCGGCCGACGCCCTTGTGGATGGTTGAGCGCTTGCGTCGCGCCGATGTGCGCAGCATCGATGCGGCGGTCGACATCACCAACTACGTGATGCTTGAACTTGGCCAGCCGATGCACGCGTTTGATCTTAAACAGATCAATGGCGGTATTCGCGTGCGCATGGCCGAGGAGGGCGAGAAGCTGGTGCTGCTCGGCGGCCAAGAAGTCACGTTGCGTGCCGACACCTTGGTAATTGCCGACCACAGTCGCGCCTTGGCAATTGCCGGTGTGATGGGTGGCGAAAGCAGTGGCGTGACAGCGCAAACCAGTGACCTGTTTCTTGAGGCTGCCTTTTTCGACTGTATCGCGCTGGCCGGCAAAGCCCGCTCTTATGGTTTACACACCGATTCCTCGCATCGCTTCGAGCGCGGCGTCGACTCGCAGTTGACCCACGAAGCCATGGAGCGTGCAACCGGCTTGCTGCTGGAAATCGTCGGCGGCGAGGCTGGGCCAATCATCGAGGTGGTCAGTCAAGCGCATCTGCCAAATATCGCGCCTATTACCCTGCGCAGCGAGCGCATCGAGCAAATGCTCGGCATGGTCATGGAAGCCAGTGAGATTGAGCGCCTGCTTAGCGCGCTAGGTCTGGGCGTCAGCGCCGATGGTGTTGGTCAGTGGACCATTGAGGTGCCAAGCCACCGCTTCGATATCAGCCTTGAGGTTGACTTGATCGAAGAACTGGCGCGCCTGTATGGCTATAACCGCCTGCCCGTGCGCTACCCGCAAGCCCGTTTGGCTCCGCAGCGTAAAGCCGAAGCCGCGGTTGAGTTGCCAGCGCTGCGCCGGTTAATGGTCGCTCGCGGTTACCAAGAGGCGATCACCTACAGCTTTATCGACCCGAAAATGTTCGAGCTGTTTAATCCGGGTGTGGCGCCGCTAATGCTGGCTAATCCAATTTCTGCTGACATGGCCGCAATGCGCTCATCGCTCTGGCCGGGCTTGGTTAAGGCCTTGCAACACAACCTTAATCGCCAGCAAACCCGCGTGCGCATGTTCGAGAGCGGGCTGCGCTTTGTCGGTCAGCTTGAAGGTTTGCAGCAGCAAGCCATGCTCGCCGGGGTTATCTGCGGTAGCCGCTTGCCCGAATCCTGGGGCCATGGCCGTGAGGCGGTCGACTTCTACGACCTTAAAGCCGATGTCGAGGCGTTGCTGGCCTGTGCCGGCTCCGCCGACGAGTTCAGCTTTATGGCTGGTGAGCATCCAGCTTTGCATCCGGGGCAAACGGCGCGTATTGAACGCGATGGTCGCTTGGTCGGCTTTATCGGCGCCATGCATCCGGAGCTGGCAAAAAAATTAAGCATCGATCAGCCAGTGTTTCTGTTTGAGTTGGTGCTGGCAGAAATCGCCAGCGGTCGCATGCCAAAATTCAGCGAATTGTCGCGCTTCCCTGAAGTGCGTCGTGACTTGGCGCTGTTGGCCGATCGCGAGGTTGCTGCTAGCGCTTTGCTGGACGCCATCCGTGGCGCCGCTGGCGAATACCTCACTGACCTCACGCTATTTGACGTGTATCACGGTAAAGGCATTGATCCGCATAGAAAAAGTCTTGCCGTCGGCTTGACCTGGCAGCATCCATCACGCACTCTTAATGACGATGAGGTGAATGCTAACATTCAGAATATCCTCAGTTTGCTGGAACAAAAGTTCAACGCGACGTTAAGGATGTAGCGTATGGGGGCTTTGACGAAAGCCGAGATGGCGGAACGTCTGTATGAAGAGCTGGGCCTGAATAAGCGCGAAGCCAAGGAACTGGTGGAGTTGTTTTTTGAGGAAATCCGGCACGCGCTCGAAGATAACGAGCAGGTCAAATTGTCCGGTTTCGGTAACTTTGACCTGCGCGATAAGAGTCAGCGACCAGGACGTAATCCGAAAACAGGCGAGGAAATACCCATCACGGCACGCCGTGTGGTGACTTTCCGTCCGGGGCAAAAACTCAAAGCCAGGGTCGAAGCGTATGCTGGAACCAAGTCATAACGACGAGCTACCGCCCATACCCGGCAAGCGTTACTTCACCATTGGTGAGGTAAGTGAACTCTGTGCGGTTAAACCGCATGTTCTGCGTTATTGGGAACAAGAGTTTCCGCAGCTTAATCCGGTCAAGCGACGCGGCAATCGTCGTTACTATCAGCGTGAAGACGTGCTGATGATCCGACAAATCCGCGGTTTGCTGTATGAGCAGGGCTTCACCATTGGTGGTGCTCGCTTGCGAATGACCACGGAAGATGTCAAAGACGATACCGCTCAATACAAGCAACTTATCCGGCAAATGATTGCAGAGCTCGAAGATGTACTTTTAGTCCTGCAAAAGTAGTTGCTGAAGCTGCGAAATCTTCCACATTTCAAAAGCTTAAGGTATAGTTTCGCCAGTTTTAGTTAATCCTAAAATAGATTCACGCCTAGTCGGGGCGTAGCGCAGCTCGGTAGCGCACTTGCATGGGGTGCAAGGGGTCGAGTGTTCGAATCACTCCGTCCCGACCATATAAAACAATGACTTAGGCC
>JAIETJ010000146.1 GCA_019745275.1 Pseudomonadaceae bacterium
TACAGGTAACGCCCGAGCAAGGGTGCCGGCGCCAGTACCAACACGAAAAAGGCCAGTAATAGCCAATAATCTTGAGCTTGCATGGCGCCTCCTAGCTACGATCGGCGCGCAGCAGCGCAACCAACAAATAGATAAAAAGCCCTGCGGCCAAGCCCAAGGACAACCCGTCGAGAATGCTCATCTGTTATCTGCTCCGAATGACGCTGGATAGCGCGTGCAGTTATTTTCCGAGCAAGTGCTGTAAAGGTTCGATTGTCAGAGGGTTAAGGCGGCGTAAAGAAAGCGTAAATTCTCGCCGTCTATGGTTTGCGGATTACGCGGCCTACCGGCAACGGATAAGCGCGGTACAGACATGCAAAAGCCACCCGAAGGTGGCTTTTGCTTTGGTGACAAGCTACGGCGCGCGGCGATGGTGCGCTGCAGTCCGCCTAGCCATCGCTCAGCGCTTTTCTCGGGTCTGTTGCCGCGCTATTCAAACCGTTGAAAAGCCTTGGAGTGCCAGCCAGTCGAGTGCTTCTGGCAAGGTTTTACTGGTTTTATAGGTGGCCAGTTGCGAGGAGCGGTCGGCTAAGTCTTTAACGATTAGGCTGTGAAAGTGGCTGGGTAAAATATCGGTCACACAGACCAAACCATTGGCCACGGCATCGGCAAAAAAGGCCCACCAAGCCTCGAATGTTTCCGTAGTCCCACCTTCCCAAGAGCGAGCGTCACTGAGTAAGGCCCACGGCTTACCGTTACGTATCGACCACAGTTGCTTGGCGTCTTGGTGCATTTTCTTCGCGGCAATTTCGTTCCAAGCGCCGACATACTGGGCGATCAGTACATCGCCTTGCCAGTCCAAGTGATAAGCGCCGTGTTGCATCCACTCGTGCATGCTGAGCCTCGGTCGATAGTGGGTGGCGCGAGACAAACAATAAAGCCACCCGTAGGTGGCTTTATTTTAGCTGCTGTGGCGCGTTTAGTCGCCGCGATACTCGCAACCGCTGGTGCAGGTTTCGTGGATGCGGATGCGCGACAGCTCGGGCAGCAGTGGCTTGAGTTGTTGCCAGATCCACTTAGCCATGTTCTCGCTGGTGGGGTTTTCCAAGCCTGGAATATCGTTCAAATAGTTATGATCGAGTATCTCGTAGAGCGGCTTGAAGATGGCTTTGATCTCGGCGAAATCGCGGATCCAGCCGGTGTGTGGATTAACCTCGCCTTCGATATAAACCGCCACCCGAAACGAGTGACCGTGCAGGCGACCACATTTGTGTCCGGCCGGTACATGGGGCAGGCGGTGGGCGGATTCGAAGGTGAATTCTTTAAACAGTTCCACGCGGTAATTCTCGGCAAGACTCAGATGCGCTGAGTTTACCAGCTCTGCCAAGGCTTACCCAGCTTGGCTGGGTGTCAGGGCGCTTTAGCTGTGATTTTTCTGATCGAATGCACAGCTAAAGCGCTTGGGTTTAGGCAGCAGGGCGGTGCTGACGCTGATAGAGAAACTCCAGCACTGCAGCGCGGTATTGGTGATAGCGCGGATCGTTAGCCAATGCCATGCGGTTACGCGGGCGAGGCAGGTCGACGGTCAGAATATCGCCAACACTGGCCGAGGGGCCATTGCTCATCATCACGATGCGGTCCGAGAGCAACACGGCTTCATCCACGTCATGGGTAATCATGATCACGGTATTGCCCAGCCGTGCGTGAATCTCCATGACCGAATCTTGTAGATGGGCGCGGGTGAGGGCGTCGAGGGCGCCGAAGGGTTCATCCATCAGCAGTACCTTAGGTTGCATGGCCAGCGCGCGGGCGATGCCGATGCGCTGCTTCATGCCACCGGAGATCTCGCTGGGGCGCTTATCTTTGGCGTGCATCATGTGCACCAGTTCGAGGTTGTGTTCGATCCACTCGCGCATCTCGCGCCGGCTCTTGCGGCCTTTGAACACTTGGCGTACCGCCAGTTCGACGTTCTCGTAGCAGCTCAGCCACGGCAATAAACTGTGGTTTTGAAACACCACGGCGCGCTCTGGGCCGGGCTCGTTAACCTCGCGGCCATCGAGAATAACCCCGCCGGTGCTGGCTTGGTAAAGCCCAGCGACAATGTTGAGAACCGTGGATTTACCACAGCCTGAGTGACCGATGAGCGAGACAAATTCGCCCTTGGCGATCTTCAAATTAACGTCCTGCAAGGCGCAGTACAGGCCTTTGTCGGTGGGAAAACTAATGCCGACGTTGGACAGTTCAAGGTGGGTAGCAGTGCTCATGGCAGGCTCCTTAATTTTAGTAATTAGAGCCTGTTCAATATCGTCGCGAGCGAAGGCGAGGCAAGGCGGAAATGGCTAAGGAAGCGGAGTTTACAAGCTGTAAATGAGCATTCCGAAGGCATTTCCCACGCAGCATCACCGAGCGCAGCAGATAGTGAACAGGTTCTTAGCGCAAGTCGGCGTTCTTATCCCAGCTGACATACCGCTGGAGTTCAAGCATCAGGCGGTCGAGGGCAAAGCCGATCAGACCGATAACAATCACCGCGACCATGATCCGGCCCAGCGAGTCGGAGCTGCCGTTTTGGAATTCGTCCCAGATGAACTTACCCAAGCCTGGGTTTTGCGCCAGCATTTCGGCAGCGATCAGCACCATCCAGCCGGTGGCCAGCGACAAGCGCAGGCCGGTAAAAATCATCGGTATGGCCGCCGGAATGACGATGCGGCGAACATGGCTAATGGGCGACAGGCGCAGCACCCGGCTGACGTTTTGTAGGTCTTTATCCAGGTTGGCGACGCCGACTGTGGTGTTGATCAGCGTCGGCCACAGGCAGCACAGCGCCACTGTCAGCGCCGAGATAATGAAAGACTTGGCCAGTAGCGGGTCTTGGCTGGTGTACACGGCGCTGACCACGATGGTCACCAGCGGCAGCCAGGCCAGCGGCGAGATGGGTTTGAAAATCTGAATCAACGGGTTAATGGCGGTGTAAATGGTTTTGCTCAAGCCGCAGACAATCCCCAAAGGCACGGCGATTAACGAGGCCAACAGAAAACCGCTCATCACCGTGTAGAGGCTGGTGAAGATTTGTTTAAAGAAAGTTGGCTTGCCGGTGTAGGCGGCCCGACTGATTGTTGCGCTTGGGTCTTTGGCCAGTAGCGCTTCATTGCGCGCGGCTTGGCGCTCTTTGAAGATCACGGCTTTGTGCCGCTCGGCCACGTGCGCATCGATCAAACCGTTAAATTGAGTGGCTACTTGGGCAGGTCCTGGGAACTGGCCGAGGCTGGTGTGAATGTTACTGGCGACCAGTTGCCAGAACAGCAAGAAGGCCAAAATTCCCACCAGCGGCATAATGATGCCCGGCAGCACGCGCTTAAGGCGGGCATGCCGAGCAGCTTTCAAGGTGGTTTTAATTGTTTCGGCGACGGCTGGGTTGCTCATCGTCTTGTCCTCTCTGGAAAGGGCAGCCGGGGTTCCGGCTGCCACAGGTTCAGCAGTTTTCTACGGCAGAGCTATTAACTCGCTGACGGGTTACGGTGCTTCATTGCCTTTTAAGCCGATCTTAAATTGCTCGATGTAGGCATTAGGCTTGCGTGCGTCGTAGGTCAGACCGTCGATAAAGTCACTGCTTGGGGCGCGGAAGCCTTCTTCGTTAGCCGCCACGAAATCGCTGGCTTTAGCCTTGCCTTCGCTGACCAGTTCAGCGGCTGCTTGCTGATACACCTCAGGCTTGTAGGCTTTTTTGGCGGTTTCCAAGTACCAGTTGTCTGGCTTGGCTTCACCAATTTGGCCCCAGCGGCGCATTTGTGTGAGGTACCAGATGGCGTCGGAGTAGAACGGGTAGGTGGCGTTGTGGCGGAAGAACACGTTGAAGTCGGGCTCGGCGCGCTTATCGCCTTTTTCGTACTCAAAGGTGCCGGTCATCGAGTTGGCGATCACCTTAGCGTCGGCACCGACGTATTCAGGCCGCGAGATGATATTGACCGCTTCCATGCGATTGGCGTTGTTATCGGCGTCCAGCCACATGGCCGCGCGGATCAGCGCCTTGACTAGGCGCTTATGGGTTTCTGGGTTTTCTTCGGCCCAGTTTTGGGTTACGCCAAAGACCTTATCGGGGTTGTTCTTCCAGATTTGCGAGTCAGCCACAATCGGCACGCCAACCCCTTTAGTGACGGCTTGTTGGTTCCACGGCTCGCCCACGGAGTACCCGCTGATGGTGCCGGCTTCCATGGTGGCGGGCATTTGCGGTGGCGGGGTAACCGAGAGCAGTACGTCCGCATTCAGATTGCCGCTGGTGTCGCCTTTGGCTGGCGCGTACAGGCCGGGGTTAATGCCGCCGGCGGCTAGCCAGTAGCGCAGCATGTAGTTGTGGGTGGAAACCGGGAACACCATGGCCATGTTGAAGGGCTTGCCGGCGGCCTTGAATTGTTCAAGCACCGGCTTTAGGGCATCGGCCTTGATCGGGTGGACCGGCTTGCCATCAGCCATTAATGGCACATGTTTTTTCATCTCCTTCCAAACATCGTTGGAGACGGTAATGCCTTTGCCGTTCAGGTCCATGGAAAATGCGGTGACGATTTTGGCTTGGGTACCGAAGCCGATCGCTGCGCCCAAGGGTTGGCCGGCGAGCATGTGCGCACCGTCCAGTTCGCCGCTTATCACCCGGTCGAGCAAGACCTTCCAGTTGGCTTGGGCTTCGAGGGTGACGTACAGGCCTTCCTCCTCGAAATAGCCTTTCTCATAGGCAATGGCCAGCGGGGCCATGTCGGTCAGCTTGATAAAGCCGAGCTTGAGTTCGGCTTTTTCTGGATCGGCGGCTTGGGCGAAACTGCTGGTCAGTGGCGATAAGCTGAACAAAGCGGCGCAACCTAGGCTGGCCATAGTTGACTTGATAAAGCTGCGGCGATTACGAGTGCTAAACATGGTTAATCCTCACGGTCAGAAGCAAAAAAAACGTCGCGGGTATGCTCCCTGCAAGCAGAGGTGGCTACCGTTGACGTCTTTGTCAGTTCGTCCCGATCACCGCCATTGGCGATCCTAAGACGTGGTATATGAGCAATTGCAAAGGGCTTGCCAAGTCCTAAAACTATTTTTAAATATGTTTAAAAACAATGACTTGTCTAGTTTATGTGCGAGTTATTGGCGAGCTTCAGGGCGATGCTCAGCGCGTGGCGCTGAATTGCCTTGGTGCAGGGCTTGTACGAGCATGCAAGCGAATGGTGCGTCGCATGCTGAAAACAAGGCGGGGGAGTTTGTTGCGAGCAATCGTGAGGTAGGCGGGGCTTGCGCCCAGCCCACCGAGTCGTAGAAAAGTAACTTAGACGGTGCTGTCGGTAGTGCTTGGTGTGCGTCCATCCGGCTTGCCGAGCAGCACGCCATCCTGGCGAAACATCGCCTTGATGCCGCGCAGGGCTTGACGGATGCGGTCTTGGTTTTCGATCAAGGCAAAGCGCACATGATCGTCGCCATAGTCGCCAAAACCGATGCCGGGCGAGACGCAGACCTTGGCGTCGCTGAGCAGTTTTTTGGCGAATTCCAGTGAGCCTAAGTGCGCGTAAGGCTCGGGAATCTTCGCCCAGATGTACATCGCCGCCTTGGGGTTCTCGACCATCCAGCCGGCTTCGTGCAGGCCGCGCACCATTACGTCGCGGCGTTGCTTATATTGCTCGGCAATTTCTGCCACGCAGGTTTGATCGCCTTCTAGTGCGGCGATGGCGGCCACTTGCAGCGGGGTGAAGGTGCCGTAGTCGTGATAGCTCTTGATCCGCGCTAGGGCATTTACCAGCTCCGGATTGCCGACCATAAAACCGATCCGCCAGCCGGCCATGTTGTAACTCTTAGACAGGGTGAAGAACTCCACGGCAATGTCTTTGGCCCCTTCGACTTGCATGATGGATGGGGCCTTCCAGCCATCGAAAACGATGTCGGCGTAGGCCAAATCATGCACCACGAGAATGTCGTACTGCTTGGCCAGCGCCACCACGCGCTCGAAGAAATCCAGCTCCACACATTGCGCGGTGGGGTTGGAGGGGAAGCCTAAAATCATCATTTTGGGCTTGGGAATACTTTCGCGGATGGCTTTTTCCAGCTCGGCAAAAAAGTCCACACCGGGAATCAGGGGCACCGAGCGTACCTGCGCGCCGGCAATTACCGCGCCGTAGATATGAATCGGATAACTGGGGTTGGGCACCAAAACGGTGTCGCCATGATCAAGGGTGGCCAGCATCAAATGCGCCAAGCCTTCTTTGGAGCCGATGGTAACTATGGCTTCGCTGTCGGGGTCGATATCCACCGCATAACGGTCTTTATACCAGCGCGAGATGGCCCGGCGTAGACGCGGAATACCGCGCGAGGTGGAGTAGCCGTGGGTGTCTTCGCGCTGGGCGACTTGCACTAGTTTTTCGACAATGTGCGGCGGTGTAGGGCCGTCGGGGTTGCCCATGCTGAAGTCGATAATGTCTTCGCCACGCCGGCGCGCCGCCATTTTCAGTTCGGCGGTGATATTGAAAACATAAGGGGGGAGACGATCAATGCGCGCAAAGCGGCGCGGCGAACGATGTTCGGCCATATAAACCTCGAAGACGTAAGCGCCCGGAACCGTCCGAGCGACGTTGGCCAGTGCACTGGCCAGTCGCGAAGATACGCGTGTCCGGCACTGGTTGTCGAGATGTGTATAGCCGTCGGCTTGGATGCGCCGGAGTTTTACTGGCCGAGCAAGTCGTTCATGGCGATGATCTGTTCGGCCACTTGAATCAGCTTCTGTTGGCGGCTCATGGCTTGGCGACGCATTAGGGTGTAAGCCTCTTCTTCGTTGCAGCTTTTCATCTGCATGAGCATGCCTTTGGCCAGCTCCACGCGCTTGCGCTCGGCCATTTGCTGGTCACGGGCGTTGAGTTGGGCGCGCAGGGCTTGGTCGCTCTCGAAACGCACCATGGCCACATCGAGAATCGGTTTCAGGCGTTGCGCGTGAATGCCCTCGACGATGTAGGCGCTAACCCCGGACTGAATCGCTTGGCGCATCACCTCGGGGTTCTGCTCGTCGGTGAACATCACAATGGGCCGTGGTTGATCACGGGTGACTAAGCACACTTGCTCCATCACATCGCGACCCGGCGAGTCGCTGTCGATCAAAATCACGTCCGGGCGCACCGCTTCGACGCGCGCTGGCAGGTCGATGATCAGGCCCGATTCATCGATCACCTCAAAGCCTGCTTCGATTAGTGCGGCGCGCAGGCGGCCAACTTTTTTCGGGGTGTCATTGATCAGTAAGATGCGCAGCATCTTGGCGGCTATGCCCATGGCTGAGGGGTCTTTTACTGAAGTGTCCATCACAATTCCTTAGCGCGAAGCGTGAGTTTGGCCGGCATCGCTGAGCGCATGCAGGGCGAAACTGCGGGCGTAACCGGCAGGGTCGCTGCCATCCCATATTTTGCCATCAATTAGGGTTGAGCTGCGCATGTCGCTGGCCGGAATGTTAATCCCCAGGCTACTGGCTGCGTCGCGGTACAGACTCAGTTGCTGCACCTGCTGGGCAATCCCGAGGTAGTCCGGGTCGCTGCGCAGCAAGCCCCAGCGGCGGAACTGGGTCATAAACCACAGGCCATCGGACAGATAAGGCAGGTTGACCTCGCCATCGGCACAGAAACGCAATGCTTGTTGATCGCGCCAGGCGTGACCGTTGCCGTCTTCGTATTGGCCCAAAAAGCGCGGCAAGATGCTATTGATTGGGCTGTCGACATAGTCGCTGCCGCAAATTAATTGTGCGCTGCTGCGCTTGTTTTCATCGTTGGCATCGATAAAGCGGCTGGCCTCCAATACCGCCATCACCAAAGCGCGAGCGGTGTTGGGGTACTGCTCGACAAAGGCGCGGGTACAGCCTAGGACTTTCTCTGGATGGTTGGGCCAAATCGATTGGCTAGTGGCCAGGGTAAAGCCTTGCTGCTCCTCGATGGCGTGCGCGCCCCACGGCTCACCGGCACAAAAACCGTCGATGCGGCCGGCCTTTAAGTGCGCCACCATTTGCGAGGGCGGCAGCACTACCGAGTTAACGTCGTTGAGCGGGTGAATACCTTGGCTGGCCAGCCAATAATTCAGCCACATGGCGTGGGTTCCGGTCGGGAAGGTCTGCGCGAAAGTGAGTTTTGCACCGTTTTGATGCGCGCGTGCCTGCAGCGCCTCAGGGCTGGTCACGCCTTGTGCTTGTAAGGGTTGGGATAAATGGATGCTTTGACCGTTTTGTGCCAGCCCCATCAATACGGCCATGTCCACCGGCGGGGTGCCGCCGATGCCCAAGTGTACGGCGTAGATCAGCCCGTACAGGCCCTGTGCAGCGTCCAGTTCGCCACTAATAAGTTTGTCGCGCAGGGTGGCCCAAGAGGCTTGGCGTTGCAGGTTGAGGGTCAGCCCGTAAGGCTGGGCAAAGCCTTGAGTGGCGGCGACTATCAGCGAGGCTGAGTCGGTTAGGGCCATAAAGCCGAGGTTAATTACGCTCTTTTCTGGCGCGTCGGAGCCTGCCACCCAGGCGAGACTGTCGGTGCGACTGTGCGGGTGAAAATCGGTCATTGCAGTTTTCCGTTTAAGCACAAAAAATCACTGTCCAGTTGGGCTATTGCCAACCTTTGAGCGACGCCATTGTCTGATTTGTGCCTGCCGCCGTTGGCAGGGATGAATAAACAATGGCACTGCAAGCGATATGCCAGCGTTACGGTTAACGCTGCGTAAAAATACAAAACCCCGCACGGGCGGGGTCAGTAAGCCGGTGTAGCGGGTGTTTAACGTTCGAGAATCTGTTTAACGGTGGCCTTTTGAATCTGTTGGTCGCGACCTTCACTGTCTTCAAAACGATACATGTCGGTGTCTTTATCAAGCTTTGGTTTGCCGCTGGTGGTGATCAATTGACCGTCGGTGGTAGCAATGATGTATTCGCTGGAACAGCCGGTCAGGCTTAGTAGGCAGCAGGCGGCGAGCAGTATTTTTTTCATGTGTTTCCCTTAGTAATAGTTCTGTTGTGCTGGCCCTACGCTATCGAGTTAGCGCTGAGTTGCCAATCGATAAAGCAAAAAAAGCCCCGCCGCGAGGCAGGGCTTTTTTACAGCATTTACAGCTTAAGCTTGCACGACTGGAATGGTCGCGTTCGCCGCTGCTTCACGGAATTCCGCAATTTGGTCGAAGCTCAGGTAGCGGTAAACGTCGGCAGCCATGCTGTCGATGTCGGCCGCGTAGACCAAGTATTCGGCCACGGTCGGCAGCTTGCCGGTGATGGCTGCAACGGCGGCCAGTTCGGCTGACGCCAGGTACACGTTGGTCGCATCGCCTAGACGGTTAGGGAAGTTACGAGTCGAGGTGGAAACCACGGTCGAACCTGTTTCTACCCGTGCCTGGTTGCCCATGCACAGCGAGCAGCCAGGCATTTCTAAGCGCGCGCCAGCTTTGCCGAAGATGCCGTAGTAGCCTTCTTCAGTCAGTTGGTGAGCATCCATCTTGGTCGGTGGCGACAGCCACAGACGAGTTGGCAATGCACCTTCAACCTTGTCGAGCAACTTACCGGCAGCGCGGAAGTGACCGATGTTGGTCATGCACGAACCGATGAACACTTCGTCGATCTTCTCGCCTTGCACGCTGGACAGCAGACGAGCGTCGTCTGGGTCGTTTGGTGCACAAAGGATTGGCTCTTTGATGTCGTTCAGGTCGATTTCGATGATTTCAGCGTATTCGGCATCGGCATCAGCGGCCAGCAATTGCTGATCGGCGATCCAAGCTTCCATCGCTTGCGCACGACGCTCCAGGGTACGCGCATCGCCGTAGCCTTCGCCGATCATCCAGCGCAGCAGGGTGATGTTCGATTGCAGGTACTCGGCGATAGCCTTCTCTGGCAACTTGATGGTGCAACCGGCGGCAGAGCGCTCGGCCGAGGCGTCGGACAGCTCGAAAGCCTGTTCAACGGTCAGCTCGGTCAGACCTTCGATCTCCAAGATGCGGCCGGAGAAGGCGTTGATTTTGCCCTTCTTCTCAACGGTCAGCAGGCCTTTCTGGATCGCGTAGTAGGGGATCGAGTGCACCAGGTCACGCAGGGTGATGCCCGGTTGCATGGTGCCTTTGAAGCGCACCAAGATCGACTCCGGCATGTCCAAAGGCATTACGCCAGTGGCCGCGGCGAAGGCTACCAAGCCGGAACCGGCTGGGAAGGAGATGCCCATTGGGAAGCGGGTGTGCGAGTCACCACCGGTGCCTACGGTGTCCGGCAGCAGCATGCGGTTCAGCCAGCTGTGGATGATGCCGTCGCCTGGGCGCAGGGAAACGCCGCCACGGGTGCGGATGAAATCCGGCAGGGTGTGGTGGGTAGTCACGTCGATCGGCTTTGGATAGGCCGCGGTGTGGCAGAACGACTGCATTACCAGGTCAGCGGAGAAGCCCAAGCAAGCCAAGTCTTTCAGCTCGTCACGGGTCATTGGACCGGTGGTGTCTTGCGAGCCAACGGTGGTCATCTTCGGTTCGCAGTAAGTGCCAGGGCGTACGCCTTGACCTTCCGCTAAGCCGCACGCGCGCCCAACCATTTTTTGCGCCAAGGTAAAGCCCTTGGTGCTAGAGGCTGGCTGCTCAGGCATTTTGAACAGATCAACTGGACCCAGGCCGAGCTCGGCGCGGGCTTTGTCAGTCAGGCCGCGACCAATGATCAATGGAATACGGCCACCGGCGCGCACTTCGTCCATCAATACTGGAGTCTTCATTTCGAAGCTGGTGATGACGTCGTCAGTGCCGTGCTTGCACACTTTGCCGGCGTATGGATAAACGTCAATTACGTCGCCCATGGCCAGATTCGAGCAATCGAATTCGATCGGCAGAGCGCCGGCGTCTTCCATGGTGTTGTAGAAAATCGGGGCGATTTTGCTGCCGAAGCAGAAGCCGCCAGCACGCTTGTTCGGCACGAACGGGATATCGTCGCCGAAGAACCACAGCACCGAGTTGGTAGCTGATTTACGCGAAGAACCGGTGCCGACTACGTCGCCAACGTAAGCCACTGGGAAGCCCTTGGCTTTCAGTGCTTCCATTTGCTTGATTGGGCCAACAGTGCCAGCGGCGTCTGGGTTGATGCCGTCACGGGCCATTTTTAGCATGGCCAGGGCGTGTAGCGGGATATCCGGGCGCGACCAAGCATCTGGAGCCGGCGACAGGTCATCGGTGTTGGTTTCGCCGGTCACCTTAAATACGGTGAGGGAGATTTTTTCAGCCAAGGCTGGGCGGTTTTTGAACCACTCGCCGTCAGCCCATGAGGCCAGCACAGCTTTGGCGCTGGCGTTGCCGGCCTTGGCTTTTTCCGCGACGTCGTGGAATGCGTCAAACATCAGTAGGGTGTGCTTGAGTTGCGCGGCAGCCACTTCAGCCAGCTCGGCGTTGTCGAGCAGTTCAACCATGGTGGCGATGTTGTAGCCGCCCTGCATGGTGCCCAGCAACTCAACGGCGCGTTGTTTGCTGATCAGTGGAGTAGACGCTTCGCCCTTGGCGACGGCAGACAGAAAGCCAGCTTTAACGTACGCCGCCTCATCTACGCCTGAAGGCACGCGATGGGTGATTAACTCAACCAAGAAGGCTTCTTCGCCTGCAGGTGGGTTTTTCAGCAGCTCTACAAGGCCTGCGGTTTGTTCGGCGTTCAGCGGCTGGGGCACGATGCCCTGAGCGGCACGCTCTTCAATGTGTTTGCGATAGGCTACGAGCACGGTTTTTACCCTCATCAGTGGTCCCGGTCGGTTGTCCGGGACGCGCATCCAAAAAACACCCAACACAAGCGTCGTATGGCTTTTTGAGCCATTGGACCGAGGTTGCAGTGCCGTCAACAAATTAGAAGCTGTTTTCAAAGTTTTACGCCGCAAGACTCGCCGCTAAGGGCGACACCTAAGAATGCCAACCGTTGGCACGCTTAAGTGGTGGTTCTGACGGAGCAGGTTGGTGGCGGTTAAGCCGGTTAAACAATCCGCAAAAATTGCCTAACGCCTCCCTGTTTGTGCTCGTGACGCTTTGAAAACAGCTTCCAGCGGACCTTGGCGTCTACGTCGACGCCTAAAATGGCAGGACGATTCTACTGCAATGTGTTGCTAAAGTTAAGCCACAAAGGCAAGCCCTGCGTGGTGCCTGCTTAGACAAAAGACTAAGATGGCGATCGTTTTTACTCGTTGTGTATTGCTCGCTATGTCCACGCCACCCATCAAGACGCCTTGCGTCGGTCTTTGCTCCACGGTTTACGGTGATCTGGTCTGCCGTGGCTGTAAGCGTTTTCACCATGAAGTGGTGAACTGGAATCTGTATGACAGTGACGCCAAGCGCGCTGTTTTACAGCGTCTAGAGGCCCTGTTGGTGCAGGTGATGCAGGGCAAGCTAGCGGTTTTCGATGCGGCGCGGCTGCGCCTGCAACTTGAGCAGCGCTCGATTCGCTTTGCCCCGCAGCAGTCACCCTATTGCTGGGCGTATTTGTTGATTGTGCGTGGCGCACGAGTGATCAGTCAGCTGGACGCTTATGGTTTGGCGTTGTTGCCGGAGTTTCGCAATTGGTCACTGCCCGAGTTGCGCGATGCAATCGACCGTGAATTTTTTTTGCTCTCCGAGGCGCATTACGAGCGCTATATCGCCCCACGATTTTTGCGCTCGGGTTTGCAATTTGAAGCGCAATCTAGCGACGTTTAAAGTGCAGGCATTAAAAAGCCGCTCGAAAGCGGCTTTTTAATGCAGAGCAACTTAGCGCTGTGCGACCAGTTCTTCTAAGTGGTCAATTACATCGTCAGGCTTGAGCACCAGCACATCGCAATCCAGGGCGTCCAAGATCACTTCGGCGGTATTGCCGATCAGTGCGCCAGCGATACCGGTGCGCGCAACGGTGCCGATCACCGTCAACACCGCATTTAATTTGCTAGCGGTAAACGGAATCAGTACATCCGCCGGACCTTCCTCGATATGGACGCAGTTGGGCGCTAGCTCCAACTCGTTTTGGAAGTTTTTGCAGTTGGCGATGTAGCGTGCCTCGATAGTTTCCTTTAGTTGGAAGGTCGGGTCGGCGGCTGACAGCATCGGGGACGGATAGGCACTAATAACATGCAGGGTGCCTTGAGCCAGTTCGGCAATGTCGAAGCCGTGGCTGATAATGCTGCTGTGCAGCGCGCGGTGCTCGCCGTCAGCGTTGCCGGCATCCACGGCGGCCAGCACATTGCCATTGGTCCAAGGGGTATCGGATTTCACCATCAGAACCGGGGCTGGGCAGTAACGCAGTAATTTCCAATCGTCAGGGGTCAAAATCAGTTTTTTCAGTGGGTTATCGGGCATGTGTTGCTTGATAATCAGCCCGCAGCCTTCGGCTTGCTGCGCCGCGATAATGGTCTCGTGGGTGCTGCTCAACCATTGTTGCGCGGTGCTGACGCTGAAACCCTCGGCCGTTAAGCCGGCCGCCAGTGCGTCCAAGTCGGCTTGGTGATCATGGGCTTTCTCGCAAACCAGCAAGTGCAGGTGCGACTGGGTAACGCCGGCGATGAGCTTGGCGCGCTTAAGGGCTAAGCCGTCTGGTTGGTGCGGCTGAATTACCACCAAAATGCTGCGAATGGCCTGCATGATCATCTCCCTGAGTGTGTTTGATATGGTTTTATTCTAGGGCGATTGTACTGCGCCCGGCCTGACATATATCAACAATGCGCCGCTGTTTTAGCCGCAGTTAGCGCTAGATAAGGCCGTATAATGCTTGGCTTTGCGGCCTGCGGCTAGCGTGTTAATTGTCCTATAAACGTTTTTTCAGGCGTTTTAACGCCGACCAAGCTGCGCCTGCGCAGCAGCATAAATGTATCAATGCAGCGTATCCGCCTAGGCCGATACGCCGGTTGTTTGGGGGTTTGGCGCAATGATTTTACCGGATATTCAGCAGTTCCTTGGCTGTGCAACCCCGCAAGCGTGGGTGAATGCCGCCTTGGCGGATCAAGAAACCTTGCTCATTGATCACAAAAACTGTGAGTTCAAGGCAGCCTCGACGGCCTTAAGCCTGATGGCCAAGTACAGTGGCCATGTCGAGATTACTGAAGCCATGCCGCGCTTAGCGCGTGAGGAGTTGGTGCATTACGAGCAGGTGCAGCGGCTAATGAAACGCCGCAAAATTGCGCCAAGGCCGCTGTCGGCTAGCCGCTACGCGTCGGGACTGCGCAAATTGGTGCGTACCCATGAACCGGTTAAGTTGGTCGATACCCTGGTGGTCGGTGCCTTTATCGAGGCGCGCTCCTGTGAGCGTTTCCAAGCCATAGCGCCGCATCTGGATGACGAACTGGCTAAGTTTTATTCGGGCCTGCTCAAGAGTGAGGCTCGGCATTTTCAGAAATATCTAAAGCTCGCCTATCTATATGGGGATGCGGCTGACGTTGATCAGGTGATTGAAAAGGTCAGGGCGGGGGAGCAGGAATTGATCGAAACCCCGGACAGCGAGTTTCGCTTTCACAGTGGGGTGCCGACGTTTTAGTCGGCTTGCTGCGGTACCGGGTTACTCGGCACTTTATTGTGCAGTTCCTTACAGTTTGAACGGGGCTTGTTGGTAGCCGTTGGCGTCGATTTGTAGCGCCCAGCCTTGCTTGTCCCAGTCTCCCAGTACGATTCGTTGCGCGAGTTGCCCATTAACCTCTAATGGGTGGATCGCTGGTCGATGTGTGTGTCCGTGAATCAGGCGATACACACCGTATTTGGTCATGATCTTGGGGATTTCGGCGGGTGTAATGTCGGTAATGTGCGCGGCTTTATGGTGGGTTTTACTTTTGCTTTCATTGCGCAGTTTTCGCCCGAGTTGTCGGCGTTTAGTCAGTGATAGGTGGTGCAATACCCACATGCTTAATGGGTTGCGCAGTAGCTTGCGCATGCGCATGTAGCCGACATCGCTGGTACACAGGCTGTCGCCGTGCATGAGCAATACCCGTTCACCATTGAATTCGACGACGCACGGATCATTCAAAAGCTGACAGCCTGCTTGCTGGCAAAAGGCTTGGCCAAGCATAAAGTCGCGGTTGCCATGCATCAGGTAGATACGTGTACCTCTGTCACTGAGCGCGCGAAGGGCTGCTGCAATGCTTTGTTGATAAGGGCTGATGTCGTCGTCGCCGACCCATACCTCGAAAAAGTCGCCGAGGATATACAAGGCTTCGCAGACGGTTGCACGATCCTGTAAGAACTGTAAAAACGCCCGGGTAATGTCCGGGCGTTGCTCTTCAAGGTGCAGATCAGAGATCAGTAAGATCACTCAACGATCTCAGCGCGCTCGATGATGACATCTTCCAATGGCACGTCTTGATGCCCGCCTTTAGAGCCGGTCGCAACGGCTTTAATTTTCTCAACGATGTCCAAGCCTTCAACCACTTCGCCGAATACGCAGTAGCCCCAGCCCTGTGCGGTCTTGGAGCTATGGTCGAGGAAGTCGTTGTCTTTCACGTTAATGAAAAACTGCGCTGAGGCCGAGTGCGGCTCGTTGGTGCGGGCCATGGCGAGGGTGCCAGTTTTGTTCGATAGGCCATTGTCAGCTTCGTTTTTGATCGAGGCACGGGTGGATTTTTCTTGCATGCCTGGGGCAAAACCGCCGCCTTGGATCATAAAGTTGCTGATCACTCGGTGGAAAATCACGTTGTCGTAATGACCGTCTTTGACATATTGGGTGAAGTTGGCAGCCGTCAGCGGCGCCTTGTCTTCGAACAAGTTGATGCTGATAACGCCGTGGTTGGTGTGCAATTTGATCATGCTGAGGTCCGCCATGAGGGTTGTTAAGGTTTTTTGCGCAATTGGCTTGGTGCTGCCCTAGGGTAGTTAGGGGCTAAATTAACGCTGCGCAGGGTAAATGGGTGTTTATCCTGAGTATTTCAAGCCCTATCGACGCAGCCTTGGTGCATTGGTCTGTTAGGGGCTTGATGGGTTCGCTATCATAGGCGCTTTGACTTAGTCGGCCTACCCAGGCTGTGCACCTGCATGATCAAGGACCCCATGAGCAAGCCTGAAATCCCAAGCGTTGCACCTGCAAACTTTCTCCGTCAGATCGTCCAGAATGACTTGGATGCCGGCAAGCACGCGAAAATCATCACGCGCTTTCCGCCCGAGCCCAATGGCTACCTGCACATAGGTCATGCCAAGTCGATTTGCGTCAACTTTGGTCTGGCCAAAGAGTTCGGTGGTGAATGCCATCTGCGCTTCGATGACACCAATCCGGCTAAAGAAGATCAGGAATACATCGACGCCATCGAAAGTGATGTTAAGTGGCTGGGGTTTGAGTGGTCCGGGGCGGTGCGCTATGCCTCTGACTATTTTGATCAGTTGCACGACTGGGCTATCGAGTTGATCAAGGCTGGTAAGGCGTATGTCGATGACCTGTCGCCGGACGAGGCGCGTGAATATCGCGGCAACTTGACCGAACCGGGCAAGAACAGCCCGTTCCGTGAGCGTGCGGTGGCGGAGAGTTTGGATCTTTTTGCGCGGATGAAAGCCGGCGAATTTGCCGATGGTGCGCGGGTGTTGCGTGCCAAGATCGACATGGCGGCGCCGAACATGAATCTGCGCGATCCGATTTTGTACCGTATTCGCCATGCGCATCATCATCAGACCGGCGATAAGTGGTGCATTTATCCCAATTACGACTTCACTCACGGTCAGTCAGACGCCATCGAGGGTATTACCCACTCGATCTGCACCTTGGAGTTTGAGGATCACCGTCCGTTGTACGAGTGGTTCTTGGCCAACTTGCCGGTGCCCGCGCAGCCGCGTCAGTATGAATTCGCTCGGCTTAACCTGAATTACACCATCACCAGCAAGCGCAAGCTCAAGCAGTTAGTGGATGAGCGGCACGTTTCGGGTTGGGATGATCCGCGTATGTCGACGCTCTCGGGCTATCGCCGTCGCGGTTACACGCCAGCGTCGATTCGTAACTTCTGTGATATGACTGGAGTCAATCGAGCTGGTGGTTTGGTGGATATCGGCATGCTGGAATTTGCCATTCGTGAAGACTTGGATGCCAGTGCCGCGCGCGCGATGGTGGTACTCAAACCACTAAAAGTGGTGATCACCAACTACCCAGAAGATCAGGTCGAGAATCTCGAGTTGGCGCGCCATCCTAAGCAGGATATGGGTGTGCGTCAGTTGCCGTTTGCCCGGGAAATTTACATCGATGCCGGTGACTTCGAAGAGGTCGCGCCGGCCGGTTACAAGCGTCTAGTGCCAGGCGGTGAAGCCCGCTTGCGCGGCAGCTATGTAATTCGCGCCGATGAGGCGATCAAAGATGCCGCTGGTGATGTTGTCGAATTGCGCTGCTCCTATGACCCAGAAACCCTGGGTAAGAATCCAGAAGGGCGCAAGGTCAAGGGTGTAATTCACTGGGTGCCGGCGGCTGCCAGTATCGAGTGCGAAGTACGCTTGTACGACCGCCTATTCCGCTCGGCCCAGCCAGAAAAAGCCGATGACGGTGCCAGCTTTCTCGAGGATATTAACCCTAACTCGCTGCAGGTACTTACCGGTTGCCGTGCCGAGCCGTCACTGGCGCACGCGCAGCTTGAAGAGCGTTTCCAGTTCGAGCGCGAAGGCTACTTCTGCGTCGATTTGAAAGATTCCAAGCCTGGTCAGCCGGTGTTTAACCGTACGGTCACCTTGCGCGACTCTTGGGGGCAATGATGGCGCTGTCGATCTACAACACCCTCAGCAAAGCCAAGGAAGTTTTTACGCCGCTGGAGGGCAACAAGGTGCGCATGTATGTCTGCGGCATGACCGTGTATGACTTCTGTCATCTGGGTCATGGCCGCAGCATGGTGGCCTTTGATGTGATCACCCGCTGGATTCGCCATAGCGGCTATGAGCTGACCTATGTGCGCAATATCACCGACATCGACGACAAGATCATCAATCGCGCCAATGAAAATGGTGAGGCGTTCGAAGCGCTGACCGAGCGGATGATCGCCGCGATGCACGAGGATGAAGCGCGCCTGAATATACTCAAGCCGAGCATGGAGCCGCGCGCCACCGAGCACATTGCAGGCATGCACGCGATGATTCAGACCTTGATCGATAAGGACTACGCCTACGCGCCGGGTAATGGCGATGTGTATTACCGGGTTGGTAAGTTCGCCGGTTACGGCAAGCTGTCGCGCCGGCGCATCGAAGACTTGCGCATTGGTGCGCGCATCGCTCCTGGTGATGCCAAGCAAGATCCGCTGGATTTCGTCTTGTGGAAGGCCGCCAAGCCGGGTGAGCCGAGCTGGACCTCGCCCTGGGGTGATGGGCGTCCGGGCTGGCACATTGAGTGCTCGGTGATGTCTACCTGCTGCTTAGGCGACACCTTTGATATTCACGGCGGCGGCAATGATCTGGAATTCCCGCACCACGAAAACGAAATCGCTCAAAGCGAAGCTGCCACTGGCAAGCCTTACGCCAAAGCTTGGCTGCATTGCGGGATGATCACCATTAATGGCGAGAAAATGTCCAAGTCCTTGGGCAACTTTTTCACCATTCGTGAAGTGCTGGAGAAATACCATCCAGAAGTGGTGCGCTACCTGCTCGTCGCCAGTCATTACCGCAGCCCGATCAACTATTCGGAAGATAGCCTGCGCGAGGCTAAGTCCGCCTTGGAGCGCTTTTATAACGCTCTGAAAGGCCTGCCGGTAGCCGCGCCTGCAGCGGCCGAAGATTTTGTTGCACGCTTTACCGTGGCTATGGATGACGACTTCAATACCGCCGGCGCTTGCTCGGTGTTGTTCGAGTTGGCGCGTGAGGTTAATCGTTTGCGTGACACCGATTTGGCTGGTGCGGCGGCCTTGGCTGCGCGTTTGAAGGGGCTGGCAGCGTTGCTCGGTATCTTACAGCTTGAGCCTGACGATTTTTTGCGTGGCGATGCCGAGGGTAAAGTCGATGTGCCGGCGGTTGAGGCGTTGATCGAGGCCCGCTTGCAGGCGCGCAGTAATAAAGACTGGGCGGCGTCTGATCAGATTCGTGATCAGTTGGCAGCAATGGGGGTGGTGCTGGAAGACACTAAGGGTGTAACGACTTGGCGGTTAGCTGATTAGTGGGCGCTGCAATAAAAATGGCCGCTGATGCGGCCATTTTTATTGCAGCTAATTGGCTCACTTATGCAAGTGTTCAGCGGCGTACAGGGTGTTTTCCAGTAGGCAGGCGCGGGTCATCGGGCCAACACCGCCGGGTACTGGGGTGATCCAGCTCGCACGGGGCAGGGCGGTGTCAAACACCACGTCGCCAATCAGCTTGCCATCGGCTTGGCGATTGATGCCGACATCGATGACGATGGCGCCTTGCTTGATCCACTCACCCTTAACTAAGCCTGGTTTGCCGGCGGCAACGACCACTAGGTCAGCGCTGGCTAAATGGCCTGGCAGGTCTTTGGTGAAGCGATGGGTCACGGTTACGGTGCAACCAGCCAGAAGCAATTCCATCGCCATCGGCCGACCAACAATGTTGGATGCGCCGACAATCACCGCGTGCATGCCGTGCAGGTCAGCGCCAGTGCTTTGCAGCAGAGTCATGATGCCTTTTGGCGTGCAGGGGCGAAGTACTGGGATACGTTGTGCGAGGCGGCCAATGTTGTAAGGGTGAAAACCATCGACATCTTTGTCTGGGTGGATCCGCTCAAGCAGCAGAGATACATCGAGGTGCGCCGGCAGCGGTAATTGGACCAAAATGCCGTCGATGTTTGCGTCGGCATTCAGTTGGTCAATTAATGCCAGTAACTGGGCTTGCTCAGTGTCTGCGGGCAGGTCGTAGGCTTTAGACACAAAGCCAACTTCTTCGCAGTCTTTGCGTTTATGCGAAACATAAACCTCGGAGGCTGGGTCGCTACCGACCAGGATTACTGCAAGGCCGGGTGCGCGAAGGCCGCGCGCGCGGCGCTCGGCGACACGTTGGGCGATCTGCTGGCGCAGGCTGGCGGCAATCGCTTTGCCGTCGATCAGTTGTGCGGTCATGTCGCTTGGTTAACCATCAATATGAAATAAATAAGAACGGCTATTCTCGCATGGTCAGCTCGGCGGGCAAAGGCGCAGCCTCAGGAAAATCAGCTAACTCCTTTATCTTGCTGATTTTTTTAACAATAAGTGTTGACGAGTGGTCGCTGGATGGCTAACATTTGCCCCGCTTGTTGAGCACAACCCGCTACTGGGTAACTAGCTAAAGCGTGACGAAAGTTGATGTTGCTCTAGTTAAGCTTTGGTCAGCCCTCTGCAAGAGAGCCGATGTATAAGTGCCCGTAGCTCAGTTGGATAGAGCATCCGCCTTCTAAGCGGATGGTCGCTGGTTCGAATCCAGCCGGGTGCGCCATTAGGCTGCTAGGTATTGGAAGCGCAGCAAGTAACGCAATATGGTGGGTGTAGCTCAGTTGGTAGAGCACAGGATTGTGACTCCTGGTGTCGAGGGTTCGATCCCCTTCATCCACCCCATATTACGAAAACAAGCCAGGCTCAGTGTCTGGCTTGTTTGCTTAAAAGAGTTGCACGCGGACGTGGTGGAATTGGTAGACACACTGGATTTAGGTTCCAGCGGCGCAAGCTGTGAGAGTTCGAGTCTCTCCGTCCGCACCAATATAAAAAGCCGGCTTATAGCCGGTTTTTTTTTGCCTGTAAGAAACCTCGGTTTTTTTGCTTGGTAGTTTGGCTGGTGTGATGCTGCTGCGGGTGGGTTATTGCTCGTGGGTAAAGCGCCGCAAATGGCAGTATTTTTGGCTGAGGCCAAGGTCGCTAGGCGGATTTAATTAAGGTTTTACGCTAGCGTACGTCGCTGGGTGACTTCTGTGCTTTCAGCTACTAGAATGTTCGCCTTTAGATTCTGGGGCCGCTGTGGCCTGTTTGTGTCTCTGTAACGAGGAATATCCATGCAAGTTTCTGTTGAAAGCACCTCCGCTCTTGAGCGCCGCATGACCATTGGCGTTCCGGCTGAGCGTATCGAGACCGAAGTTACTAAGCGCCTGCAGCAAACTGCACGCCGCGCCAAAGTTGCCGGTTTCCGTCCAGGCAAGGTGCCAATGAGCGTGATTCGTCAGCGTTATGAAGACGCTGCGCGCCAAGAGGCTTTGGGTGATTTGATCCAGGCTACTTTTTACGAAGCAGTTACCGCACAAAAGCTTAATCCGGCCGGTTCGCCTGCCGTTGAGCCAAAGTTGTTCGAAAAAGGTAAGGATCTCGAGTACGTAGCGACCTTCGAAGTGTTCCCTGAATTCGAAGTGACTGGTTTGGAAGGCATCGCTATTGAGCGTCTGCAAGCTGATGTAGCGGATGCTGATCTGGACAAGATGTTGGAAATCTTGCGCAAGCAAAACACTCGCTTTGAGGCTGCTGGTCGCGCCGCTCAAGATGCTGATCAGCTGACTATCGATTTCGTTGGTAAGGTCGATGGCGAGGTTTTTGCTGGCGGTTCGGCTAAGGCCACTCAGCTAGTTCTGGGTTCGGGCCGGATGATTCCAGGTTTTGAAGACGGTTTGCTGGGCGCTGCTGCGGGCGAAGAGCGCGTGCTGAGCCTGACCTTTCCGGCTGATTATCAGAATCTGGAGTTGGCTGGTAAGGCGGCTGAGTTCACCGTCAACGTTACTGCTGTTGCCGCGCCAACACTGCCTGAGCTAAATGCTGAGTTCTTCGCGCTATTTGGCGTAAAAGAAGGCGGCCTCGATGACTTCCGTGCTGAGGTTCGCAAGAACATGCAGCGCGAACTGCGTCAGGCGGTTAAGTCTAAGGTTAAGAATCAGGTGATGGATGGCCTACTGGCTGCCAACCCGATTGAAGTGCCAAAAACCTTGCTGGGTAACGAAGTTAATCGTTTGCGTGTGCAAGCGGTTCAGCAGTTTGGTGGCAACATCAAGCCAGACCAACTGCCAGCTGAGTTGTTCGAAGAGCAGGCCCGTCGTCGCGTAGTGCTGGGTTTGATCGTTGCTGAAGTGGTTAAGCAGTTTGATCTCAAGCCTGATGACGCTCGCGTTCGTGAGATGATTCAAGAAATGGCTTCGGCCTATCAAGAGCCTGAGCAGGTTGTTGCTTGGTACTACAAGAACGACCAGCAAATGAACGAAGTGCGTTCGGTTGTACTGGAAGAGCAAGTTGTAGATACTGTGCTGAGCAAGGCTAATGTGACCGATAAGTCGGTCTCTTACGAAGATGCTGTTAAGCCGGTGGAAGCAGCACCTGCCGCTTAATCGCTTCGCCTCGTTCGAGTAACCATAAGCCAGCCGTAGTGCTGGCTTATGTGTCTTTGAGATATGACATTTAGGGAGCGATCGCAGGCCATGTCCCATAATTCTTTTATGCAGTCCCAAGCTATTCAGGCTGCCGGTGGCTTAGTGCCGATGGTTGTTGAGCAGTCCGCCCGCGGCGAACGTGCTTACGACATTTATTCGCGCTTGTTGAAAGAGCGCGTGATCTTCTTGGTTGGCCCGGTTGAAGATTACATGGCGAACCTGGTTGTTGCGCAGTTGCTGTTTCTGGAAGCCGAAAACCCAGAAAAAGACATCCACCTGTACATCAACTCGCCGGGTGGCTCGGTCACTGCGGGCATGTCGATCTACGACACCATGCAGTTCATCAAGCCAGACGTATCGACCATCTGTATTGGTCAGGCGTGCAGTATGGGGGCCTTGTTGCTGGTCGGTGGCGCTGAAAACAAGCGGTTTTGTTTGCCGCATTCGCGCATGATGATTCACCAGCCGCTGGGTGGTTTTCAGGGCCAAGCCTCAGATTTCGAGATTCACGCTAAGGAAATCTTGACCATTCGTGATCGCCTTAATCAGATCATGGCGCATCACACCGGTCAGCCATTGGATGTGATTGCTCGTGACACCGATCGCGATAATTTCATGAGCGCCTCGGAAGCGGTTAGCTATGGTCTTATCGATAAAGTGATCAGCAAGCGCGAAATGGCCGTCTAAAATAGCTCTAAGGCGCGATTGAGCACTGTTCAGTCGTGGTTGCAGGCTTGAAAAAGCCTGCATTTGCCCTCATCTTGTATCGCAAGCCTACTGGATTGGATTGATCGAATGACTGATATCCGCAACGGCGAGGACAACGGCAAATTGCTTTATTGCTCCTTCTGCGGCAAAAGCCAGCATGAAGTGCGCAAATTGATTGCCGGCCCGTCGGTTTTTATCTGTGACGAATGCGTAGACCTGTGCAACGACATCATCCGTGAGGAGGTGCAAGAAGCGCAGACAGAAACTGGTGCCCACAAATTACCAGTGCCGAAAGAAATTAGCGGCATTCTTGATCAGTATGTAATTGGTCAGGAGCGTGCGAAGAAGGTTTTGGCGGTAGCGGTGTACAACCACTACAAGCGTCTTAATCAGCGTGACAAGAAAGATGATATTGAGCTCGGCAAGAGTAATATTTTGCTGATTGGTCCTACGGGTTCGGGTAAAACCTTGCTGGCTGAGACCTTGGCGCGCCTGTTGAATGTGCCTTTCACCATCGCCGATGCGACCACCTTGACTGAGGCGGGTTATGTTGGTGAAGACGTTGAAAACATCATTCAAAAACTCTTGCAAAAATGCGATTACGACGTAGAAAAAGCCCAGATGGGTATTGTCTATATCGATGAAATCGATAAGATTTCGCGTAAGTCGGATAACCCGTCGATCACCCGTGACGTTTCCGGCGAGGGCGTGCAGCAGGCTTTACTGAAGTTGATCGAAGGTACGGTTGCCTCAGTGCCGCCGCAAGGTGGTCGCAAGCATCCGCAGCAAGAGTTTCTGCAGGTTGATACGCGCAATATTCTGTTCATTTGCGGCGGTGCTTTCTCTGGTCTGGAAAAGGTCATTCAAGGTCGTTCGACCAAGGGTGGCATCGGTTTTAATGCCGAAGTGCGGAGCGTGGATCTGGGCAAAAAGGTTGGTGAATCGCTGCGCGGTGTTGAGCCGGATGACCTGGTTAAATTCGGTTTAATTCCTGAGTTCGTTGGTCGCTTGCCGGTCATTGCAACACTGGACGAGTTAGATGAGGCTGCTTTGATGCAGATCCTCACCGAGCCGAAAAATGCCCTGACCAAGCAATACGGCAAAATGTTTGAAATGGAAGGTGTTGCTTTAGAGTTTCGCCCGGATGCGCTCAAGGCCGTAGCTCAGCGTGCGCTGGAGCGTAAGACCGGTGCGCGTGGTTTGCGCTCCATTCTTGAGGGCGTGCTGCTCGATACCATGTATGAAATCCCCTCGCAGTCAGAGGTGAGCAAGGTGGTTATCGATGAGAGCGTCATCGAGGGTAAGTCCAAGCCATTACTGATCTATGAAAATACCGAGTTGCCTGCCAAGGCCATGCCGGAAGCTTGACGTCTGTTTAAATAACAGCTGTTGAAAACTAGGGGGCCTTCGGGCCCCTTTGTTTTTACTGCGCGAGCTTGTTTTTTCTTGGGGCTACCCCCATCTTGACTGCAAGGGTACTCCCATCTGTTTACGGCCTAATGGCCGCTGTTGAGCCGAGATCATGAAGACAATCCTCGAATTGCCGCTCTTGCCACTACGCGATGTAGTGGTTTATCCGCATATGGTCATCCCGCTATTTGTCGGTCGTGAAAAGTCCATTGAGGCCCTTGAGGCCGCTATGGCAGGCGACAAACAAATTCTGTTGGTGGCACAGAAAAACCCGGCGGACGATGATCCGAGTGAAGATGGGTTATATCGGGTCGGTACTGTGGCCAGTGTGCTGCAACTGCTAAAGCTTCCCGATGGCACTGTGAAGGTTTTGGTTGAGGGCGAGCAGCGCGGTGTTATTGAGCGCTTCGTCGATACGGTCGGTTACAGTCGCGCTGAGGTGCAATTAATTGCTGAGGTGCCGGCGGAGCAGCGGGAAACCGAGGTCTTTACCCGAACTCTGCTGACTCAGTTTGAGCAGTATGTACAGCTGGGCAAAAAGGTCCCTGCAGAGGTGTTAGCGTCGCTTAATGGTATTGATGAAGCGGGGCGCTTAGTCGACACCATGGCCGCGCATATGCTGCTGAAGATCGAGCAGAAACAAGAAATTCTTGAAATTCTCGACCTGACCGCGCGGGTTGAGCATGTGCTGGTACTGCTCGATACGGAATTAGACCTCTTGCAGGTTGAAAAGCGTATCCGTGGCAGGGTTAAAAAGCAGATGGAGCGCAGTCAGCGTGAGTACTACCTGAATGAGCAGATGAAGGCTATTCAGAAAGAACTCGGCGAAAGCGAGGACGGCCATAACGAGCTCGATGATCTGAAAAAGCGCATTGATGCTGCTGGTTTAAGCAAAGAAGCCTATGCCAAGGCGCAAGCTGAGTTAAGTAAGCTCAAGCAGATGTCGCCGATGTCCGCAGAGGCAACGGTGGTTCGCTCCTACATCGATTGGCTGGTCAATGTGCCTTGGACTGCTGAGACCAAAGTGCGTCTGGATTTGGCTAAGGCTGAAGATATCCTCGATGGCGATCACTACGGTCTTGAGGAGGTTAAAGAGCGGATTCTTGAGTATCTTGCGGTACAAAAGCGGGTGAAAAAGCTTAAAGGCCCGGTTATTTGTTTGGTTGGTCCGCCGGGTGTGGGGAAAACCTCGCTGGCAGAATCCATCGCTCATGCGACTAACCGTAAGTTCGTGCGCATGGCGCTTGGCGGCGTTCGTGATGAAGCTGAAATTCGCGGCCATCGACGTACTTATATCGGTTCGATGCCGGGTCGTTTGATTCAAAAAATGACCAAGGTGGGCGTTCGTAACCCACTATTCTTGCTCGATGAAATCGACAAGATGGGGCAGGACATGCGCGGTGATCCGGCTTCAGCCCTGCTTGAAGTGCTTGATCCTGAGCAAAATCATAACTTTAACGATCACTATTTGGAGGTCGACTACGATCTCTCTGATGTGATGTTTTTGTGCACTGCCAACTCGATGAATATCCCGCCGGCGTTGCTTGATCGGATGGAAATTATTCGCCTGCCGGGCTACACCGAAGACGAAAAAATTAATATCGCGGTTAAGTATTTGACCCCCAAGCAAACCGAGGCCAACGGCCTGAAAAAAGGTGAGTTGGAGTTCGAAGAGGCCGCGATTCGCGACATTATTCGCTACTACAGTCGCGAAGCTGGGGTGCGCAGTCTTGAGCGGCAGATTGCTAAGGTTTGCCGCAAGGCGGTCAAGGAGCATGCGCAAGAGAAGCGTTTCAAGGTGGTAGTGACGGCCGAATCGCTTGAGCATTTTCTTGGTGTGCGTAAACATCGCTACGGTTTGGCCGAGCTAGAAGATCAAATTGGTCAGGTTACCGGGCTGGCATGGACGCAAGTCGGTGGTGAGTTACTGACCATCGAGGCGGCGGTGGTGCCTGGTAAGGGGCAGTTGACCAAGACCGGCTCGCTTGGCGATGTTATGAGCGAATCCATCACTGCTGCTTTGACCGTAGTGCGCAGTCGCGCGCAGAGTCTAGGGATCGCTGCGGACTTCCACGAGAAGCGTGATATCCATATTCATATGCCGGAGGGGGCGACCCCCAAAGATGGCCCTAGCGCAGGCGTTGGCATGTGTACGGCGCTGGTTTCGGCCTTGACCCAGATCCCCGTTCGTGCAGATGTGGCCATGACGGGTGAAATTACCCTGCGTGGACAGGTGCTGGCGATCGGTGGCCTGAAGGAGAAATTGCTGGCCGCGCATCGGGGTGGAATCAAGACCGTGATCATTCCAGAGGAGAATGTCCGCGATTTAAAGGAGATTCCTGAGAATATTAAGCAAGACTTGGCAATTAAGCCGGTTAAATGGATTGACGAGGTCCTGCAAATTGCGCTGCAATACGCACCCGAACCCTTGCCTGATGCGGGTTCGGCGATTGTTGCAAAGGATGACAAGCGCGAGACTGATTCCAGTGAGCGAATTAGCACGCATTAGCCGGGGGGCTTACATGACGCATTTTAAGAGCCCTTGCTAAAAAGTGGCTCTTGGTGTCTTGGTTAGCCACCTAGCAAACGTTTTACACTGCAAGAAATTCAACAAAATAACTTAATAAGTAA
>JAIETJ010000032.1 GCA_019745275.1 Pseudomonadaceae bacterium
ATTTTCGCGGTCGGCACACCGGCTTAACCTGTTCGGCCAGCCCGGTGTTTGATGCCCAAGGTGAGCTGCTGGCGGTGCTGGATGTGTCTTCGACGCGCCAAGATATGTCGCGCCAGAGCCAGTTTCACACCATGAGCTTGGTCAATTTGTCGGCCAAAATGATCGAGAGTTGTTACTTCTTGCGCCGTTTCGAGGGCCAATGGTTGCTGCGTTTTCACTTGCAGGCCGAGTACCTCGGGGTGTTTAGTGAGGGCTTACTGGCTTTTGATGGCGACGGGCGTATTCAAGCCGTCAATCAGAGCACCATTAACCTGCTGGGCCAGTCGCGTGCGGCCTTGCTCGGCCAGCCGCTGGACGCTTTTTTCGCTTGCCGGTTGGACGATTTATTCGCTAAGGCCAGCCCGCAACCCAGCGCTAGTTGGCCGCTGCGCACGCGCAGTGGACGGGCTTTGTTTGCCATGCTCCGCGGCGCGGTACGCAATCCCGTCTCCCTGTCGGCGGCGCTGCCGAGCGGCAACGCGCTGAACCGCTCGATTTGTTTAGTCGATGAAGCCTTACAGGTTGATTTGCGCCGTGCCGTGCGGGTGTTCGAACGCGACGTGCCGGTGCTGTTGAATGGCGAAACCGGTTGCGGCAAAGAGGCCTTCGCCAAGGCGGTGCATCAAAGTAGTTCGCGGGCCGGTAAAACTTTTGTGGCGCTCAATTGCGCGGCCATCCCGGAGAATTTGATCGAGAGTGAGTTGTTCGGCTACCGCGGCGGCAGTTTTACCGGCGCTCGCAAGGAAGGCATGCGCGGCAAGTTGCAGCAGGCCGATGGCGGTACGTTATTTTTGGATGAAATTGGTGACATGCCGCTGGCCCTGCAAACCCGGTTACTGCGCGTGCTGGAAGATCGGCTGGTGGTGCCGATTGGCGGCGAGCCGCAAGCCATTGATGTGCGCATCATCAGCGCCACCCACCGCGCCCTGGATGAGCGGGTGCTAGCGGGCAGTTTTCGCGAAGACTTGTTTTATCGCCTGAATGGCTTGGTGATCGATTTGCCCGCCTTGCGCCAGCGCAGCGATCGCCTGCAATTGCTTGAGCATTTACTGGCGCAAGAGGCCACCGGTCAACCGCTGATGCTGGAGCCTGCGGCCCAGCAAGCGTTGCTGGCTTACCACTGGCCGGGCAATGTGCGGCAACTACGCAATGTGCTGCGAACCCTGGCCGCGCTCTGTGAGGATGGCTGTATCCGCTTGAGCGATTTGCCGGTGGCTATCCGGCAAGCCTCGCTGCACCCGCAAAACTCGCCGGTGCCAGCGCCCAACAACGTCGCTGGGCCGCTGGATGATGCCGAACGCAGCGCCTTGCTCGCCACTTTACAGGCGCAGCGTTGGCACATGAGCCGCGCCGCCGAACAACTGGGCATCAGCCGCAATACCCTGTACCGCAAGCTGCGTAAACATGGCATCGAGCGCAGCGAACCGGGTTGAGTCGCAGGTCGCAGCTATTATTGTAGGAGCGGCTTTAGCCGCGAAGCGCTGCTGGAAACCCCGCTGAGCCTAGGGTTGCGATGGCGACCGAGCGGCCGCCATCGCGGCTAAAGCCGCTCCTACAGGTTGGTGCGTTTGCCAACGCACCGCGCCGTGCTGGCCCCGTATCAATGCCTGCGGTAACCTGCCGGGCTAGTTTCTGCGGGCTGCGCTGACCTTTGTTGAGGTCGCCTTTTTGGCCGCTTTTGAGGTAACCCATGCATATTCATATTCTTGGTATTTGCGGCACCTTTATGGGCTCGCTGGCGGTGTTGGCCAAAGAGTTGGGCCACACAGTTACCGGCTGCGACGCCAATGTTTATCCGCCGATGAGCACTCAGTTAGAAGCCCAAGGCATCCAGCTGACCCAGGGCTATGACCCCGAGCAGTTCGAGCCGGCGCCGGATTTAGTGGTGATCGGCAACGCCCTGTCGCGCGGTAATCCGGCCGTGGAGTACGTGCTGAATAAGGGTCTGCCGTATGTTTCTGGCCCGCAGTGGTTGGCCGAGCATGTGCTGCAAGGCCGCTGGGTACTCGCGGTGGCCGGCACCCACGGCAAAACCACCACCAGCAGCATGCTCGCTTGGGTGTTGGAGCATGCCGGCATGAGCCCGGGTTTTTTGATTGGCGGCGTGCCGCACAACTTCGGTATCTCGGCGCGCTTGGGCGACACGCCGTTTTTTGTGATTGAGGCCGACGAGTACGACAGCGCGTTTTTCGACAAGCGCAGCAAGTTTGTTCACTACCACCCGCGCACCGCGATTCTGAATAATCTGGAGTTCGATCACGCCGACATCTTCCCGGACTTAGCCGCCATCGAACGGCAATTTCATCACTTGGTGCGCACTATTCCGAGTGAAGGCTTGGTCATCTATCCGCAAGCCGAAGCCGCCTTGCAGCGGGTGATCGAGATGGGTTGCTGGACGCCGCTCGCCACCACCGGCGAAGGCGCGCAATGGCAGGCCAAGTTGCTCAGCGACGATGGTTCACGTTTTGAAGTGTGGTTTGCTGGCGCTCTGCACGGTGTGGTCGACTGGTCCTTGACCGGCCAGCACAACGTCGCCAACGCCTTAGTGTGCTTGGCGGCGGCGCGGCATGTTGGGGTGGTGCCCGAGTTGGGTATTGCCGGCTTGAGCGGCTTTAAAAACGTCAAACGGCGCATGGACAAGGTGGCCGAAGTGGCGGGGGTGACCATCTATGACGACTTTGCCCATCACCCAACGGCGATCGCCACCACCCTCGACGGCCTGCGCAAAAACATCGGCGCGGCGCAGTTGATTGCCATCATCGAGCCGCGCTCCAACTCGATGAAGCTCGGTGCCCACCGCGATGGTTTGCCGGAATCTGTGCTGCAAGCCGATCAGGTGTTTTGGTACGCCCCGGCCAACTTGGGCTGGGACTTGGCCGCCACGGTCGCCAGCAGCACGGTGCCGACTCAGGTGTGCGATTCGCTGGAGCAAATTATCGCCGGGGTGAAAGCCCTGGCTGCGCCCGGCACCCAAGTGGTGGTGATGAGCAACGGCGGCTTTGGCGGCTTGCACGGCAAACTGGCCGAGGCGCTGCGATGAGTAGCCCGGAGCGTGTCACCCTCGCCATGACAGGCGCTTCGGGCGCGCAATATGCGTTGCGCCTGCTCGACTGCTTGGTGCGCGAAGAGCGCGAGGTGCATTTTTTAATCTCCAAGGCCGCGCAGTTGGTGTTGGCCACCGAAACCGATGTGCGCTTACCGGCCAAGGCGCAGGCGATGCAGGCGTTCTTGACCGAGTACACCGGTGCCAGCGCCGGGCAGATTCGCGTCTACGGCAAGGAGGATTGGATGGCTCCCGCGGCCTCCGGCTCCGGCGCGCCGACCGCCATGGTGGTGGTGCCGTGTTCGACCGGCACCCTCTCGGCGATCGCCACAGGGGCCTGCAATAACCTGATCGAGCGGGCCGCTGACGTGGCCATCAAGGAGCGTCGTCAGCTGATACTGGTGCCGCGTGAAGCGCCGTATTCGAGCATTCATCTGGAGAACATGCTCAAGTTGTCGAATCTGGGCGTAACCATCTTGCCGGCCTCGCCGGGCTTTTATCATCAGCCGCAAACCATCGATGACCTGATCGACTTTGTCGTGGCGCGCATCCTCAACTGCCTGAATATCCCCCAAGACATGCTGCCGCGTTGGGGCGAGCATCATCACAGCAGCGGCGATGAATAAGCCCCTCGCGCGGTTTTTGGTCGGTGTGGCGCTGGCCGCGTTGCTGCAAGGTTGCGCCAGCGTCAGCACCTTAAATGGGGCAAAAACTGATCTGCCGATTATCTATTCCGGCACCCGCTTAGACTGGTACGCCTTGCACGGCGGTTGCTGTCCGGTGCCGCGCTTTGGCAGCGAGGCGCCGAGCTATCCGGGCATCGATCTGCCCTTTAGTCTGCTGCTGGATACCCTAGTGCTGCCCTTTACCGTGGCGGCCGAATTGGGTGTCAGTGTCGGGGTGCGCGGCGGGCTTTAGGTGTGGCTCAGCGGCCACGCCTGCATCGCCGCCTCGGCCACTGCTAACAATTGCGCCTGGCTGGCGCCGTCGATGGCTTGCACCGACAGGCCCTGAATTACCGCGGCAAATAATCCGGCCAAGGCCGCGACATTGCAGTCTGGGCTGACGTCGCCGGCGCTAATACCCTGTTCGATTCGCTCGGCAAAAGCCTGCTGCGCCGCCAAACGCATTGCTGCGGATAGCTGCGCGGCGCCTTGGTGTTCGCTGGCGCAGTGCAGCATGCCGCTGGCCAGCGGGCAGCCGAGGGGCGTCGTGCTGGCGCTAAAGTTGCGTGCGGCGGCGTGCAAGGTTTGCCGCAATGCCTCGCGCGCCGTGCCGGCAGTCGTTAACGGCTGACTCAGCAAAGCGCCATATTGCTTGGCATACAGCTCTAGGGCTTCAGCATACAGCTGCTCCTTCGCGCCAAAGGCGGCGTACAAACTCGGTGCATTGACCGCCATTGCCGCGCTCAGTTGGGCAATCGAGGTGCCCTCATAACCGTGCTGCCAAAACAGCAACAGCGCCGCGTGCAGCGCGCTATCGCGATCAAAATTGCGTGGACGACCGCGGCCGCGTTTCTGTTCAATTTCCATAGTGATCGATAAATAACTATTGACGAGCGGGTTTAGGTTTCGGCTATTCTATAGTGACTACTAATTAAATAGAAGATGTGAGCATGTCGGCGATCATTAAGGCGTATCAATTAAATCAGGCAGGCCCAGCCATTGAACTGCAAGCGGTGATGTTGGCCGCGCCAGTGCCAGGGCCGCAGCAGGTGTTGGTGCAGGTGGTGGCGGCCAGTCTGAACTACCGCGATCTATTAACTCTGCGCGGGCAAAACGGCGACTTTGCCGATCAGTTGGTGCCGCTTTCCGATGCGGCCGGCATTGTCTGCGCCGTGGGTTCGGCGGTCACCCGCTGGCAAGTCGGCGACCGGGTGATGTCGAGTTTCTTTCGCGATTGGCACAGCGGGCCATTCAAACAGAGCTATTTGGGCGCGGCCTTAGGCGGTGGACAAACTCCGGGAGTGCTGGCTGAACAGGTGGTGTTTGAGCAGCACGCCTTGGTGGCGGTGCCTGCGCACCTGTCGTTGGCCGAGGCGGCGACCTTGCCGTGCGCCGGGTTAACCGCCTGGAATGGCCTGTTTACCCGTGGCCAATTGCGCGCCGGTGAAACCGTGCTGGTTCAGGGTACGGGCGGCGTGGCGCTGTTCGCCTTGCAGTTGGCCGTGGCGCAAGGGGCGCGGGTGATAGTGACTTCAAGCTCAGATGCCAAGTTGCAGCGGGCCAAAGCCTTGGGCGCCTGGCAAACCATTAACTACCGCACGCACCCCAACTGGCATGAACTGGCGCGCGAGCTAACCGGCGGCGAGGGGGTGGATCATGTGCTGGAATTGGGCGGTCTAGAAACGTTCGAACGCTCAATCGCCGCCTTAGCTGCCGGTGGGCGGATTGCCCAAATTGGCGTACTCAGTGGCTTTGGTGCGAGCCCGAATGTGCAGTCGATACTCTTTATGAATGCCAGCATCAACGGTGTGTGCGTCGGCTCTGCCGAGCAATTAAACGCCTTGGCCGCCTTTATGAGTACACATCAGATCAAGCCGATTATCGATCGCGAGTTTAGCTTTGCCGAGGTGCCGCAAGCGTTTGCCTATTTGGCCGCTGCTGAGCATTTTGGCAAGGTGCTGATTCGTCTCGATCAGGCCTAGGCCGCTCGGCGCTAAACTGCCCAGCCGCAGGAAACCCAGGTCATTGGCCGTGGGCCTTTGAGGTAGCGGCTTTCTATCTGCTCGATATGAAAGCCGCCGGCGCTTAGCAATGCGGGGATGTCGCGATTTAAATGACAACCGCCGGCCAGTGGTTTCCAAATCGGGGTGAGCCGATTTTGCCAGCGCACTACCGTCAAGTCTGGGGCTAGGCCGTGTTCGCTGAACAGCAACTTGCCGCCGGGTTTCAGCACTCGGCGCATCTCTTGCAGCGCCGCTGCTGCATCAGAGATGGTGCACAGGGTGAAGGTGCAGACGATGCTGTCGAAGCTGGCCGTGGCTGCCTGAATTTGCCCCAGCTCTAAGGCGATCATCTCGACTGGGATGCTGATGGCCGCGGCGCGTTGCTGGGCGAGCTTTTGCATCTCGGCTGATGGGTCGACGCCGACAATGGCGCTGACTTTACTCGGGTCATAAAAGCTCAGATTCAGCCCGCTACCGATGCCGATTTCCAGCACCCGACCCTCGGCTAATGGAACCACCTGCGCCCGGGTCTGCATCACTGCACCCATACCGCAGGCGAAGTCGATCAGGTGCGGCAGGATGTGCCGGTCGTACCATTGCATCAGTTGCTTACCGGCCTAGATGGCGCAGTTGCGCCGATTCGATAATGCGCATGCCATCTTGCTCTTCCAGCGCCAGTCGCCAAAGGGCGCGAGCCAGAGTGCAGGCTTGAATACCGCGATATTTGCCCGGAATCCAGCGTGCCAGCGGCGCCATTAGGCGTTCGCCGAGGCGAAACTCACGGCGCTGGCCCAGTAATAATGAGGGCCGGGCGATGGTCAGTTGCGGCCATTTTTGCGCTTGCAAGGCAGCTTCCATCTCGCCCTTCACTTGGTTGTAAAACACCCCCGAGTGCGAGTCGGCGCCCAGCGCGCTGATCACCAATAAATGCCGGGCACCGAGGGCGCGGGCGCGCTCGGCAAAGGCCAGCACTAGGTCGTAATCGACGGCGCGAAAGGCCGCTTGCGAGCCGGCTTGTTTGATGGTGGTGCCCAAGCAGCAAAAAGCCGTATCAAAAGTTCCCGACAGTTGTGGCAGCAGTTCGGCCAGTGCGCCGATTGGATTGAGCAGGTGTGGATGGCCGGCTAAAGGGCGGCGGCTGGGGGCTAACACTTGAGCTACGGTCGGCTCATTAAGCAAGCGATCAAGCAAATGCTCGCCGGTTAGCCCGGTCGCGCCGGCGAGCAAGATACGCTGTGGTGTTAGGTACATAGAAACTGCTCCGGTTAGTCGACGGTTTTGCTGGTGTTGGCGCTGGTGCTGGCACTAAGGGCTTGCACCGCTTGAGTCTGGCGCAGCTTTTGCCATTGTGCGAGCACGCCTTTAGGTGCCCACATTTGTGGCTCTGAGGCTTGGAAGTCGCCGGCTTTTTCCCGCTCGGCAACCTTGCTCTTTGCTAGTTTAAAGGCGCGCTGCAGGTCGTCGGTTTCATTGAGCGCGTCATTCAGTAACGCACGGCCAAAATAGGTGAAATCGGCTTCGTCGGAGCAGCCAAAGGACACCCGGTCGGCGCGCGAGGCGGTCATCACTAAGGTGTGCTGATCTTGCAGCGGCGGGATAAAGCCGCCGGCATAACAGGCGGCAATCACCACCACCTTGTTGCGCTCTTTGAGCGGGCGGAGCAACTCGGCCAATTCATCTTTAGACAGATCGCCCAGTTGCAGGCGCGGCTGATTAAGCGACAGTTGATGGTCGTGCGAGCCATGACTGGTGAGATAGATAAACACCAAGTCTTCCTTACCGCTGCGTTCGCTGATGGTTTGTATGGCGCGGCGCAGGTTCTCGCGGGTGGCCAGCGGCCGGTCGGTCATGTGTTCGCGGTGGTTGATCAGGCTGATCTGCCCGTAAGCGGCAAAGCGCTCACGCAGCAGCGTGTTGGCATAGTCGGCCTCGCGCAGAAACACCCCTTGCGAGCCGTCACCGGCTAGGGTCAGACTGTACAGCTCGATAGCGGGCGTGGACTGTGGAATGGCGGCTAAGGCCTGCTCAAGTAATGCCCCTTGCTTGAGCAAACCCAGTTCCAACGGATCACTTAGGTTCTTTTGCTGTTCATCGCGCACGCGTTGGCCGTGCTGCCATTGGCCGGCGCTGATGCTGCCGTCGACTTGGGTCAGTTGGCCAATGCCGTGATATTGATCATCGGCGAAGGCGCCGCTGTAGTGACTGCCGTCGGCCAGTTGCAACTGACCTTGGCCGTGGAAGCGCCAATTGCGCATCTGGCCGCGATAATGGCGGCCATCGTCGCCGATAAATTCGCCAGCGCCGGTGAGTGCGCCGCGCTTGAACTGGCCAAGCCAGACATCGCCCGTGCTGCTGGTATAACGGCCCTTGCCGGCAAAGCTGTCGCGTTTAAAACCGCCCACGTATTGCTCACCATCGGCGCCGTTATAGCTGCCTTCACCGTCGAGCAGGCCGTGCTTGAAGGTGCCGCTCAACAGATTGCCATCGGCATCTTTGCGCACCCCCTGACCGTCAGGCTCGCCCTGCTTGAACTGGCCTTGGTAGCTAGCCCCGTCGGCGAGCTCAAGGTTGCCTAAACCGTGGTATTGATCGGCTTTAAATTCACCGCGATAGCTCAGTTTGCCGTGCTGATAGTGGCCTTCGCCATCCATCTGGCCGAGCTTGAAATGGCCTTGATAGAGGCTGCCGTCACTGCGACTAAGGCGGCCTTGGCCGTCGAATTCGCCTACGCGAAATTCGCCCGCATAGTGCTCGCCGTGGGCGCCTTGCCATTCACCGACGCCCTGCGCTTGGCCGTCTTGAAATGCTCCGGCATACCAACTGCCATTGCTGTAGTCGATCCGGCCTGGGCCTTGCAGTAGACCGTTAACAATCTCGCCGCGATAGCGGCCGCCGTCTGGCAGGGTGGCATTGGCTGGGGTTAACGGCTCGCCCTGACCGCAAGCAGTCAATAGCAAGGCAAGGCACAGCAGGGAAAGTGGTGCGCGCATCAAAGACATCCAAGTCGAATTGGCGATAGCTGCAGTATGGCGTAAAGCGGCGCGGGTGCCTGCCCCGTTGGCGTTATAAAAGCCAACGGGGCGCTCAAGGCGCCCCGTTGCTACTCGCAGTTGTATTAACGCGCCGTGGGCGCGGGTGCCGCGCTTTAAACGAAATAGAGGGTCAGTTGCTCAGCGATGTAGGCGGGCTTTTCACTGCCTTCAATTTCCAGCACGGCTTGCGCTTTGAGCAGCCATTGGCCGGGTTTTTTCTCGCTGGCGTCAAGCAGGGTTAGCACTAGGCGAACGTTGGAGTTTACTTTTACCGGCTGAATAAAACGCACGCTGTCTAAGCCGTAGTTGACCGCCATCTTTAAACCCTGCGGCATCAGCATGATGCCTTCCATCAGCTTGGGCGCTAACGACAAAGACAAGAACCCGTGGGCAATGGTGCCGCCGAATGGAGTCAGTTTGGCTTTTTCTGGATCGACGTGAATGAACTGGTGGTCGCCGGTGCATTCGGCAAACTGGTTGATGCGCGCTTGATCGATGTTCAGCCACGCGGAGCGGCCGAGCTCTTTGCCGATATAGTCTTTGAGTTCTGCTACAGGTACGAGAGACATAAAATTATCCTTAATAAAGCGGGTGTTTTTATTTTTAGGCGGTGTAGCTCCAAGGCTCTAGAACAACATGCTAGGCGGATTTGGTCAACCAGTCATAGCGATTGCTGTGTGTAAGTTATAGCTGACATTTACACGTGCCTATAATGGCAGCGTGATCCTTTCGGAGGCGGTTATGTTGTTACGTGGTCTGACGTGGCTGGTGCTGTTGCAATTGTGCGGCACGGCCTTGAATAGCTGGTTTTTGCCCATGTTGCCGGGGCCGATCATCGGCATGCTGTTGCTGTTTGGCGTGTTAGTGGCGCGCGGTGAGGTTGGCGAGCCGTTGTCGGTGGCTGCCACTGGTTTGCTGCGTTACTTACCGTTGTTGCTAGTGCCGGCGGCGGTCGGCGTGATGGTTTATGTACAAGCGCTGACAGCGGATTTTTGGGCGATTATTGGTGCGCTAACGCTGTCATTGTTGCTGTCGCTGGCCTTTGCCGGTTGGCTGATGCAAAGGCTTATCGAGCGCCAAGCACGCCGTGGTGGTGAGTCATGATGGCCGCTTGGCAGGCGGTGATTCATCATCCATTGTTTGGCGTTGGGATTACCTTGGCCGCCTATCAGTTGGCGTTGGCGGCCTATGAGAAAACCCGCTGGGTGTTCTTACAACCGGTGTTGCTGTCGATGCTGGCGGTGATCGGGGTATTGCTGGCCTGCGGCTTGAGCTACGCCGAGTATCAGCAGAGTGCGCAACTGCTGATCGTCCTGCTTGGCCCGGCTACCGTGGCGCTGGCGGTACCTTTATATGTGAATCTGCGGCGGATTCGTCAGCTGTTTTGGCCAACCCTGCTGACGTTGCTGTTTGCTGGCGTGCTGGCCACTGCATTGGGGGTGTTACTGGCGTGGCTGTTTGGCGCCGAGCGAATGATTTTAATGACCATTGCGCCCAAGTCGGTGACTTCGCCGATTGCCATGTTGGTGGCCGAGCAGATTGGCGGCGTGGGTGCGTTGGCGGCGGTGTTTGTGTTGATCACTGGGGTGCTCGGCGGTATGTGCGGGCCTGAGTTGTTGCGCCTGATCGGTGTGCGCCATCCAGCGGCGGTGGGCATGGCGCTGGGCTTGACGGCACACGCAGTGGGCACCGCACGAGCGCTGCAAGAAGATGAAGAGAGCGGCGCTTTTGCCGCCTTGGCCATGAGTTTAATGGGCGTTGGCACGGCGATTTTCTTGCCGTTACTGGTGTCGGTGCTGAGTTAGTGGGGTGGGGTTATGCAGTTACCGTTATTTCCATTGGATAACGTGTTGTTTCCGGGTTGTCCGCTGGACTTGCAGCTGTTCGAACCCCGCTATCTGAGCATGCTTAGTCGCTGTATGAAGCAAGGCACGGGCTTTGGTGTGGTGGCTATTCTTGAAGGGCAGGAGGTGGGCGCGGCCGCTGCGCGGGTGGCCGATATTGGTTGTGAGGCGCGCATTATCGATTGGCAACAGCGGCCCAACGGCATGCTCGGGATTCGAATTGAGGGCGCGCGGCGGTTTTGCGTTGAGCAGACCGAAGTGCAGCCCGATCAGCTGCGCGTGGCCAGTGTTAGCTGGTTTAGCGAGCCTGCAGAGCTGGCGCTGGAACCCGCGCAAGACGATTTGCACGCGTTGTTGCAGGCCTTGGCTGAGCATCCGCGAATTACCGCTATGGGCCTGGATGGCTTGGTCAGCGGGCAATGGCAGCTGGCCAATCAGCTGGGTTATTTGTTGCCGTTTAGCGTGATGCAAAAACTTGAACTGCTCGGTTTACATGAGGCGCAAGCGAGCCTGCAGTTGATCCAACGCTGGCTCGCGCAGTTACAGGGCGAAATGCTCGCCTAATAGCGGTAATGCAGCAGCGCGTCCGGCAATGAACTACCGGCAAAGGCGATAAATAACAGCGCACTAACGGGGATGATTAGCCACCACACCGGTTTGGCGATCTCGCCGAGGCGCTGACGCCGTTCACTCAGGCTTAAACAGAGCGCGCAGACCGTGCTGGCCAGCAAGGCGCCGGCGAGTATGTCGGTGGGCCAGTGCACGCCCAGATACACCCGCGATAGGGCGATGGAGCAGGCGGGTAGACTGGCGATCAGCAGCCACGTTAATTGCCAGCGCGGCGGCTGTCCGCGCCCGGCCAGCACACCCAGTACCAAGCAGTACGCAAACGCTGCCGAGCTATGCCCGCTGGGCAGGCTGTAGCTGTGCAGTGGTTCGAGCAGTATGTCGGGGCGGGCGCGGGCAAGCAGGTGCTTTAAGCCGCTATTGAGCAGCGCGGTGCCGAGTAGGGTGCTGGTGGCGAACAACGCTGCTTGCCATTTGCGCATCAGTAGCAACAGCGCGCCCAGCAATGTGGCGGCGGCCGCTTGCGTTTGCCAGTCACCGAGCTTGGTTAGCACCACCATCAGGCTGTCCATGCTTGGGCTGCGTTGGGCTTGCAGCAAGTTCATCAGGCCCAGATCGAGTTCGCTGAAATGGCGCCAGGTCAGAAGCAGGGCGAGCAGGCAGACGCTGCCGAGCCCGGCAATAAAAGCCGCCGCGCGCGGTTGCTGGCGCAGGCACAGGTGCATGCTGAGCAGAATGAACGCGGCCAGGGGCACGGCGAGGACTCCAGCCTGGGTCCAGAAATGTTCGCTCAGAGGCAGGCGCAGCGCCGCTCCGGTGGCCCAGCCGGGCACCAAATAAGCCACTGACCAACCGAGACCTGCCAGTAGGCTAACCCCGGCAAAACGCGGCACGGGCATTTTCAGCATGCCGGCGACCATCGGTAAAAACGGCCGTAAGGGGCCAATAAAACGCCCGACTAATAAGCTGCTCACGCCGAAGCGCTGCATGTAATTTTCCGCGCTGCCCAGCCATTCTGGGTGGCTGCGTAGCAATGGCAGGCGGCGGATACCCTGCTGAAAGTGCCGACCAAAAGCATAGGAGAGCGCATCCCCGAGCAAACCGCCGGCGTAGGCTAAGAGCAGGGTTTCACCTAGGCCAAGTATGCCGCTGCCGGCTAGGACGGCCACGCCAAACAACAAAATAGTGCCGGGTACCAAAATGCCGACCAAGGCCAGGCATTCGCCGCAGGCCAGTAAAAAAACCGCCAGCCCCAGCCATTCGGGATTGGCGCCGAGCCAACTGTTGAGATTGTCGAACCAGTGCAGCATGCGGAATGTTCTCGTGGTGAAGTTTAGGTGTGCAAAAAACGCAGTTTCCAGACTGAGTGAAAACGTAGCGAGCGAAGGTTAGGCAGGGCAAAAACAGGCGAAAAAGCGCAGTTTACGTGTTGTAAATGAGCATTTTTAGCCTGTTTTTAACGGCGCATAACCGAGCACAGTGGTTTTCACACAATCTGTTTCCGATCCTTTAGCTCTGCTGCGCGGGTCGTGCAGCAAACTAAGGATGGGATCGGCGCTTGCAGGTTGGCAGTGACGGGTGGCGCGGCATAGTCTGGCGTCCATCATAACAATAAGAGTCTGAATCATGGCTGAACGCGCGCGCGCCAGCAGTGCCCATATCTCGCCGAGTGCGCACTACACCGGTTACGTCTGGTATCGCCATCAGTTAGCCGAACCGGCCTTTGCCACCGACTTTGGGCGCTGGGTGCATGCTCTGCTCAAACCTATTACCTGGGGCGCACGGGCGGGCTTTGGCATCGATTTAGAAAACCTGCTGCTGCAGCGTCACTTATTAATAGATCAGCGTTTGACCGATGCGATTGAGCGCGGCGGTGTTACTCAGGTGGTCGAAATTGCCTGCGGCTTGTCGCCCCGTGGCCGACGTTTTACCGCCCGCTACCCAGCCTTGCGCTATATCGAGGCGGATCTGTCGGTAATGGCGGCGCGCAAGCGCTTGTTGTTGCAGAGTCAGGGCTGGCTCACGGCGCAGCATCAAGTCAAGGTAGTGGATATTATTCCCAATGCCGGCGCCGATAGTTTGGCGGGTCTATTTGCGGGGTTGGATCACAGCAAGCCGGTGTTGGTGATTACTGAGGGCTTGGTGAATTATTTCGAGCTGCCGGTGATTGAGGGTTTTTGGACGCGCTTAGCCGCGCAGCTTAAACAGTTCCCGCAAGCGACCTATCTGACCGAGTTGTACCCCGATCTGCATGAGCATCCGCGTTATCGCCAGTTGCGCTGGGGGGTAAAGTTGGTCGGCTACTTGACCCGTGGCAGCTATCCGCTGCATTACCGTGATCCGGCGCAAATCGTTGGCGGTTTTCAGCGTTGCGGCTTCAGTGCCGTCTCAGTGCTCGATCCTAATCAGTTTGCGTCGAGCTTAGGTTTATCGCCGCCACGAGTGCCCGGCTTGGTGCGGGTGATAGAGGCGCGCTGCTAGCTAATTCTGCTCGCTCGCGCCTAGGCGCAGGCGGCGCTCAGCATCTGCTGCGGTTGCAGGTGTGCGGCCAATGCAGCGCTGGCGCTGGCGTCGGTGTGCACAAAGACAAAGGCGCTGCCGTGGCTGTCGTGCCGAAGCGGCAGTATGGCGTGTGCGCCTAATGCGCCCAAACGTAGCTGCCAGCCACGGGCGTTGCTGACCGGCAGATTGCCCTGCAATAAACCGCCAAAAAACCCCAGTTCAGCGACCTTCACCGGCCACTCGCCGGCCTCGGCATGCCATAGGCTGGCGTGCTGAATAAAGGCTGCGCTGCGAGCTTGGTGGCGCTGATTCAGTTGCGTAAGTTGCTGGCGTGCCAGTCGGGTGGCGCCTTGGCTGGCGAATGGCAAGGCATCGCCGCGTAAGAATGGCAGATAGAGTCGTGCACAGGCCTCGCGGCGTTCAAATTGGGCGAGGTGGTCGGCGTGATGAATGATCGCGCAGTCCGCATTTGCACAGGCTGCGGCAAAGTGGGCGTGCTCCCATGGTTGGGTAAAGTGATCGTGCTCGCCGGCCAGTAGCAAGGTTGGGCAGCTTGGGTAGCGTTCAAAGCCGCTAAAATTTAACAGCCGTTGGGTGTTTTGCTGATAGCGCTCAATCTCGGCGGGATTGAGTCGCTGCATGTGACGCAGCAAGGTTTTGCGAAACGCCGGAGAGACTCCGGTGTCGTGCAGTTGCAGAGGGTTGATCAGGCCGGTCAGGGCCGCTTGGCCAAAGGCGGCGCTGCGACCTTCGGCGAGTAACTGCAGGCCCTCCTGCAAGAGCGCGCGAGCGCCTTGGCGGGCCAGAGCGGTAATCCCCGACAGCAGTAAGCGTGCGCAATGCTGTGGATGGCGGGCGGCAAATAGCGCGGCCAAGGCTGAGCCGTACGACAGACCAATCGGCATCAGTGGCGGCAGGTGCAATTGTTCGGCAAAGGCCGCGATCAGGTCGGCCAGTTGCGCCAATGACAGTTCGGGGGCCAGTTGCAGGTTGCTGCCCTGACTCGGTAGGTCGAGCAGAATCACCGGGTGCTCGGCGAGTAGCTCCGGCATGTCGCCGGCAAACGAGCGAAAGCTCTGGAACGCGCCGCCGAGCAATAGCACCGGGCTGCGCGGGTCGTCGTGAGTTTGGCTAAAGGCCAAATACTGCAGGCGCCATGGACCGATTTCGAGGAGTTGTGGCGCGCTGGTGAGTAACCCTGGGCTGTAGTCGGTGCAGTAATGCATGGCGAGTACTCCGGCGGTTATCCGCCTCTTATTCGGTGTGCCCGGCAATCAGGCCAGAGCGGAAAAGCGTCGCGGTAAACATTTCAACTTAAAATGTTTACCTTCGGGCAAGGTAAACGTTCACCCTGTTTTTGTTTACCTATCCTTTGAATGGCTTTTTGCCCGGACCTGGGCTGGGTGTCACCGTCTCATGTGCAGCCCCGGCCGGCGGGACTTTGCCGGGTGTGCGAGGGCGCCGTGGGCGGCAATGTTTACCATCTACCCGACGCTGCTGGGCTTGCGGTGGCAGGGCGGCTATAATCGGCGGCTTTACTTCCTTTTGATCAAGCAGACCATGACTGAGTCAGTGCTCGACTACATGACCCGCCTGGGTCGCGCGGCCCGCGCCGCTTCGCGTTTAATTGCGCATGCCAGCAGCGGACAAAAAAATCGGGCCTTGTTGGCCGCCGCCGAAGCGTTAGATGCTGCGCGCGACGAACTGACGGCCGCCAATGCCTTGGACCTTGCTGCTGGCCGCGCCAGCGGTCTAGAGCCGGCGTTGCTGGAGCGCTTGGAATTAACCCCGGCGCGCATCGACGGGATGATCGTTGGTTTGCGTCAAGTGGCGGCGCTGCCGGACCCGGTCGGGGCGATTCGCGACATGAGTTATCGCCCGTCCGGCATTCAGGTCGGCAAGATGCGTGTGCCGCTTGGGGTGATAGGTATCATTTATGAGTCGCGGCCGAACGTGACCATCGATGCCGCCAGCCTGTGCTTGAAATCCGGTAACGCCACCATTTTGCGTGGTGGCTCGGAGGCGATTCATTCCAATCGCGCCATTGCCCTGTGCATTCAGCGCGGTTTAGCCGCCGCCGAGTTGCCCGCGGCGGCCGTGCAGGTGGTGGAAACCACCGATCGTGCGGCGGTTGGCGCACTGATCAGCATGCCGGAATTTGTCGATGTGATAGTGCCGCGTGGTGGCAAAGGCTTGATCGAACGGATTAGCCGGGATGCCCGGGTGCCGGTGATCAAGCATTTGGACGGCATTTGTCACGTGTACGTGGCAGCTCACGCCGACTTGCCTAAGGCGCAACAAATTGCCTTCAACGCCAAAACCTACCGTTACGGTATTTGTGGGGCGATGGAAACTTTGCTGGTCGAGCAAGGCATTGCCGCCGAGTTTTTGCCGGCCATGGCCGCTCAGTTTCGCGCCAAGGGTGTCGAACTGCGCGGTTGCCCCCGTACCTGTGCGCTGATCGAGGCCGTGCCGGCCACGGAAGAGGATTGGCATACCGAGTATCTGGCGGCGATTTTGTCGATTCGCATCGTCGATGGGCTGGATCAAGCCATCGAGCACATTAATCATTATGGCTCGCACCACACTGATTCGATCGTCACCGAGCATCAAGGGCAGGCCCGGCGTTTTATCGCCGAGGTCGACTCCAGCTCGGTGATGCTCAATGCGCCGACTTGTTTTGCCGACGGTTTCGAGTACGGCTTGGGCGCGGAAATTGGCATTTCCACCGACAAGTTGCATGCCCGCGGCCCGGTTGGCCTAGAGGGGCTGACCTGCGAGAAATACGTGGTAATCGGTGACGGTCAGTTGCGTGGCTAAAAAAATCGGTATCCTTGGCGGTACTTTTGACCCTATTCATATTGGTCATTTGCGCGGCGCAATCGAGGTTGCCGAGTTACTGGGTTTAGATGAGTTGCGTTTGATTCCCAGTGCGCGACCGCCGCATCGCAGTACGCCGACTGTATCGGCATTGCAGCGGTTAGCTATGGTTGAGTTGGCGGTGGCTGACTCGCCGCCGTTGCTGGCCGATGGCCGGGAGCTACAGCGCTTGCAGCCGTCTTACAGTATCGACACCTTGGAGTCGTTACGCGCTGAGTTGGCGGCGGATGATCAGGTGTTTTTGCTGCTGGGCTGGGATGCCTTTGCGGGCTTGCCGAGCTGGCAGCGTTGGCAGCAGTTATTAAATCATTGCCACTTAGTGGTGCTGCAGCGGCCGGATGCCGACGCGGCGTTAGCCCCTGAGTTACTGGCTTTACTGGCCAAACAACAGGTCGAGAGCGTCACGGCTCTGAGCGGGCCTAGTGGGCAAGTTGTGTTAATTCAGCAGACGCCGTTGGCGGTGTCTGCCAGCCAGATTCGCCAGCTGCTTGGCAGCGGCAAATCAGCACGTTTTTTAGTGCCTGATGCCGTACTGGCCTATATCCATGCGCAGGGGCTTTACCCTGCGTCGAACTGAACATGAGACAAGTGAGTCTCTTTATGGAAAAGAATATGAGCAAGCAAAAAAACCAATTGAGCAGCGACGAAGTGGTTAAGTTGGCCGTCGCCGCCCTAGAAGACCTGAAGGCGCAAGACGTCCTCAGCATCAATGTGCGCGAGAAAACCAGCATCACCGACTACATGGTAATCGCCAGCGGTACTTCCAGCCGTCACGTTAAGTCGCTGGTCGATAACGTCTTGGAAAAAGTTAAAGAGCAGGGCGTGCGGCCGTTGGGCAGCGAAGGCCTGGACAGCGGCGAGTGGGCCTTGCTCGACTTGGGTGATGTGGTAGTGCATGTGATGCAGCCAAGCACTCGCCAGTTCTATGACCTGGAAAAACTCTGGCAGGGCACCGAACAAAGCCGTATGCAGCACAGCCATGAGCAGTTCATCGCCAGCGAACACAAGCCAGAAAACGAATAAGGCCGCGTTATGCGTTTGCGCCTGATCGCCGTGGGTTCGCGGATGCCCAAGTGGGTGGAAGAGGGTTGGCAGGAATATGCCAAGCGCTTGCCCTCCGAGTTGGCCCTCGAACTGGTGGAGATTCCCCTCAATACCCGTGGCAAAAATGCCGACGTGGCTCGCCTGATCCGTCAGGAGGGCGATGCCATGCTGGCCAAGGTGTTGCCGGGTGAGCGGGTGGTGACCCTTGAGGTGGAAGGTAAGCCTTGGAGCACTGAGCAGCTGGCAGTTGAGTTGGATCGCTGGCGCTTGGATGCCCGCACCGTCAATTTGATGGTTGGTGGGCCCGAAGGTTTGGCTCCGCAGGTGTGTGCGCGCAGTGAACAGCGCTGGTCGTTGTCGCCACTGACGTTGCCGCATCCACTGGTGCGTATCTTGCTCGGCGAACAGATTTATCGCGCTTGGACAGTGTTGTCCGGGCACCCTTATCACAAGTGATTGCGACTGACTAAAATGCCGCAGCCGATTCGCCTCAAGGACCACGAACGAGATGCCCGCCTGGTACGCAAACGGGTGGCGGTCGGCGCTGTGGCGGTGGTTTTGTTGGTCGGCGTGCTGATCGCTCGGCTGTATTTTCTGCAAGTGATTCAGTACGACTATCACTCGACCCTGTCGGAAAATAACCGCGTACATGTGCAGCCGATTCCGCCAAGCCGTGGGCTAATCTTCGACCGTAACGGGGTGATCATCGCCGATAACCGGCCAAGCTTTAGCCTGAGCATGACCCGCGAACGCGCCGGTAAAGAGTGGTTGCAACGGCTTGATGTGGTCGTCGAAGTGTTGGGCCTGACACCTGAGGATCGGCGCTTATTTGAGCGGCGGATGCGCCAAGGTCGGCGTCCGTTTGAGCCGGTGCCGATTCTGTTCGAACTGAGCGAGGAGCAAATCGCCCTTATCGCGGTCAATCAGTTTCGCTTGCCGGGCGTTGAAGTAACAGCGCAGTTGGTGCGGCATTATCCGCAAGGCGAGCACTTTGCTCATTCGGTCGGCTATGTCGGGCGGATTAACGAGGCTGAGCTGAAAAAGCTCGACCCGGTTAATTACAGTGGCACCCACCATATCGGCAAAACCGGCGTCGAGCGTTTTTATGAGGCCGAACTGCATGGCTCGGTCGGCTATGAAGAGGTTGAGACCAATGCCCGTGGGCGTATTTCACGGGTACTTAAACGCACCGAGCCCAAGCCGGGTAAAGATATTTACCTGAGTATGGATGTAAAGCTGCAAGCGGCGGCTGAAGAGGCTTTGCTCGGCAAGCGCGGTGCGATAGTGGCGCTAGACCCCGCCAATGGTGACGTACTGGCGATGGTCAGCTTGCCCAGCTTTGATCCCAATTTATTTGTCACCGGAATAGGCGCAAAAGCCTATGCCGATTTGCGTGATTCAATCGACCGGCCGCTGTTTAATCGGGTTTTACGTGGCCTGTATCCACCCGGGTCGACGATTAAACCAGCGGTGGCAGCGGCGGGATTAGACAGCGGTGTATTTACCGCGCAGACCCGGGTGTTTGATCCGGGTTTTTTCCAGCTGCCGAATTACGATCATAAATACCGCAATTGGAATCGCACGGGTGACGGCTCGGTGGACTTGGAAATGGCCATTATGCGCTCCAACGACACCTACTTTTACACCTTGGCGCACAAACTGGGGGTTGACCGTTTAGGGGGGTATTTAGGCCGCTTCGGGATTGGTCAGAAAGTCTCCTTGGATATGTTCGAGGAATCGGCGGGCTTAATGCCGTCGCGCGAATGGAAGCGTGCCCGTTATAAGCAGGCTTGGTATCCCGGTGAAACGCTAATTTTGGGTATCGGCCAAGGCTATATGCAAACTACGCCACTGCAGTTAGCCCAGGTCGCGGCTTTGATCGCTAACAAAGGTAAGTGGTATCGCCCGCATCTGGCCAAGAAAGTTGGCGACGTGGCGCCACAAGACTTACTGCGGCCACCTGAGGCGCAATTACCTGCGCCGCTGCCCGATATCATTTTTCGTGACCCGAAAACCTGGCAGCAGGTCAGTAATGGTATGCAGCAAGTGATGCACAATCCGCGCGGTACCGCGCGCAAAGTGGGCGACTCAGCGGTGTATCGAATGGCGGGCAAGAGTGGTACGGCGCAGGTAGTGGCGATCAAGCAGGGGGAGAAGTACGACCGTTCGAAAGTCCAAGAGCGTCACCGTGACCACGCCTTGTTTATCGCTTTCGCGCCGGCCGACAACCCCAAAATTGCCGTGGCGGTAATGATTGAAAACGGCGAGTCGGGTTCAGGCGTAGCCGCGCCGATCGTGAAAAAAGTCACCGATGCTTGGTTGCTAGGCCCTGACGGGCAACTCAAGCCCGAATTTCGCAGCCCTGCCGACTTAAGCGCGAAGCCGCTGAGCCCGCAACCATGAAGTCGTGCATATGAGCAGTAGTTTCGATCGCACTATGTCTGGCGATGACGTATTGCGTCGTCGCGCCACCTTGCTGCAGCGCCTGCATATCGACGGCCAGTTGTTGCTGTTGTTATTGATTCTGATCGCCGGCGGCTTGTTTGTGTTGTATTCGGCTAGCGGTAAAGACTGGGGGTTGCTGATTAAACAAGCAGGCTCCTTTTCTATCGGCCTAGTGGCGATGTTTCTAGTGGCACAGTTAGATCCACGCTTTATCGCCCGCTGGGTGATCGTGGCGTATGCGGGCGGAGTGATGCTGCTAGTAGCTGTGGACGTGATGGGGCACAACGCCATGGGTGCTACGCGGTGGATTAATATTCCCGGGGTGATTCGTTTTCAACCCTCTGAGTTTATGAAAATCATCATGCCGGCGACCATTGCGTGGTACTTGGCCAAACGCAGTTTGCCGCCGAAAATCCAGCATGTGTTGGGTGGTTTGCTGTTGATTGGCGTACCTTTCGCCTTGGTGGTGCGCCAGCCCGACCTGGGTACTGCGCTCTTGATCTTGGTGTCCGGGGTGTTTGTAATGTTTATGGCCGGTTTACGCTGGCGCTGGATTATGGCGGCGGTGGCCACCGTGGTGCCGGTGGCGATAGGCATGTGGTATTTCGTGCTGCTGCAGTATCAGAAACAGCGTGTATTGACCTTTCTTGACCCCGAGAGCGATCCATTGGGAACTGGTTGGAATATTATTCAGTCCAAAGCGGCAATCGGTTCGGGCGGCGTATTTGGTAAAGGCTGGCTGCAGGGCACGCAGTCGCACTTGGATTTTTTGCCTGAGAGCCATACGGATTTTATTATCGCGGTGCTCGGCGAGGAGTTTGGCTTGGTTGGCATCTGCGTACTGCTGCTAATTTACCTACTCCTAATTGCTCGCGGCTTGGTGATTACCGCCCAAGCGCAGACACTCTTCGGTAAGCTGGTAGCCGGCAGCTTGACCATGACTTTTTTTGTCTATGTGTTCGTTAATATCGGCATGGTCAGTGGCTTGCTGCCAGTGGTTGGCGTGCCGTTACCCTTTATCAGTTATGGCGGCACCTCGATGGTGACGCTAATGACAGGATTTGGGATTTTAATGTCGGTGCATACCCACCGTAAATGGATCGCCAAGGTTTGAGGTTTTAGGTTTGAAAGCGATGAAAAGGCTTGTTAATAACATCTTGCCAAGTTTGCGCCGCCGAGCAGCTAAAGGCGGCTACGGCTTATTAGCCGGGCTGTGTGTGGCACCTGTGGCGCAGGCGTTGGACTACGATAACTCGCCTGAAGTGGCCAGTTTTATTAGCGAAATGACAACTACTCACGGCTTCCCTGCTGAGCAGTTGACCTCTCTGTTTGCGCAGGCGGAGCGCAAGCAGTTGATTCTCGACGCCATTTCGCGTCCCGCAGAAAAAGTTAAGCCGTGGAGTGCCTACCGGCCAATTTTTCTCACCCCGGCGCGTATCTCGCGCGGCGTGGATTTCTGGCGGCAAAACGAAGCGGCACTGTTGCGCGCCCAGCAAGAGTACGGCGTTGAACCTCAGGTAATAGTGGCTATCATCGGGGTAGAAACCTTTTACGGTGGCAATACCGGTAACTATCGGGTGTTGGATGCCTTAACCACCCTGACGTTCGACTACCCTGCGCGGGCGCCGTTTTTTCGCCAACAATTGAAAGAATTTTTATTGTTAAGCCGCGAACAACAAGTTGATCCGCTCAGTCTTAAAGGTTCGTATGCCGGCGCCATGGGTTTGCCGCAGTTTATGCCCAGCAGTTACCGGGCGTTTGCGGTCGATCTGAACGGCGATGGCAAAATCAATATTTGGACTGATCCGGCTGATGCCATAGGTAGCGTTGCCAGTTACTTCAAAGGGCATGGTTGGAAAGCTGGCGAGTTGGTGGTGAGTCGCGCCGAGGTGCGTGGTGATCAGGTTGATAAGGGCTTAACCGTGGGCATTGAGCCGGTTAAAACCGTTGGCGAACTGCGCACCTTGGGTTGGTCTAGTCACGATGCGTTGCGTGCTGACTTGCCGGTAACGGCGTTTCGTTTTGACGGTGCCGATGGTCCTGAGTACTGGTTAGGGTTGGGGAATTTTTATGCGATTACCCGCTATAACCGCAGCGCTATGTACGCCATGGCCGTGCACCAATTATCCGAACAGTTAGTGCAAGCACGGGGCGCTAAATGAAATCCATGCAGGCGTTAAAACTTGGCGCGCTCGCCGCCTTGGCTTTAGTGCTGGTCAGTTGCTCGCACAATCGTGCGCCCAAACCGTTGCCGCCGACTGGGCCGATCAGTGGCCCGGGTAGTTACGTTAAACCGCATCGCGATGGCGCGCCCTGGTGGGACGTGGATGTATCGCGGATTGCCGATGCCGTGCCTATGCCTAACTACGGTCCGGTCAAGGCTAACCCTTATACGGTGCGGGGGATTACCTATTATCCGCAGCGCAATGCTGAGCGCTATCGGGTCACTGGTTTGGCCTCCTGGTACGGCACCATGTTTCACGGTGAGGCTACCGCTAACGGTGAGAAGTATGACCTGTATGGCATGACCGCCGCGCACAAGACCTTGCCGCTGCCCAGCTATGTGCGGGTAACCAATTTGGAAAACGGCAAGAGCGTGATAGTGCGGGTAAACGATCGTGGTCCGTTCTATTCCGATCGGGTGATTGACCTATCGTTTGCCGCCGCCAAGAAGCTTGGTTATGCCGACGCTGGTACAGCCCGTGTGCAAGTTGAGGGGATTGACCCGCACGAGTGGTGGGCTCAGCAGGGCCGGCCCGTGCCATTGGTATTAGCGACCCCACAAAAGGTCGCGCAGGCACCGCAGGAACCCTTGGTGGTGGCCATGGCTGCGCCGATCGAAAACTATTCGCCGCCGGCCAATCAGCATGCTGAGGAGCCGTTAGTGGCTCCGCTGCAGGAATCTTCGGAGCCGCTCACGGCACCGCTAAAAAAAAACGCTTCAGCACCAGTCGTTGGGCTGTATCTCCAAGTGGGCGCCTTCGCCAACCCGGACGCTGCCGAGCTCCTCAAAGCCAAGCTGAGCCAAGCGGTGACTGCTCCGGTGTTTATCAACTCGGTGGCGCTCAACCAACAGACCCTCTACCGAGTACGACTGGGCCCGATCAGCACGCCGGCCGAGGTTGAGCAGGTGCAAGAATCTGTACGGCAGGCCAATTTGGGTCAGCCGAGTTTAGTCCGCGCGCCTTAGCGTTCGGCTTTTACGCTGTTAGCGTCCGATCCATGGCAGTGCTCTTGAACGCACCCAGCCCCTAGAACCGCAACTTTCGAGACTCCGATGAATATCACCCGCTTTGCACAACGCTTGTCCCTTACTGTTTTGCTGGTTAGCGCGCCCGCGACTTGGCTCAGCGCGGCTCAGGCGATTCCGTCGCCACCGCAATTGGCGGCCAAGTCCTATGTGTTGCTGGATCACGCCAGTGGCAATGTGCTGGTAGAAAATAACAGCGACCAACGCTTGCCGCCTGCCAGCTTGACCAAACTAATGACCGCCTACATCGCCACGCTGGAAATTCGCAAGGGCAAAATCGGCGAGCAAGACCTAGTGCCCGTTAGCGAGCATGCGTGGCGTGCGGGTGGCGCGGCGTCGGGTGGCTCCACCATGTTCTTGCCGTTGAACAGCCAAGTGAAGGTTGATGACCTGCTGCACGGCATCATTATTCAGTCGGGCAACGACGCCAGCATCGCGCTGGCTGAGTACATTGCCGGTTCTGAAGATGCATTCGCCGACATGATGAACGAGACCGCCGAGCGTTTGGGCATGAAAAACTCACACTTTATGAACGCCACCGGCCTGCCAGACCCTGAGCACTATTCCAGTGCCCACGACATGGCAATTCTGGCCCGTGCCATCATCAACGAAGACCCAGCCCACTACGCCATCTACTCGCAGAAAGAGTTTTTCTGGAACAACATCAAGCAAAGCAACCGCAATCTGCTGCTGTGGCGTGACAAAACCGTCGATGGCCTGAAAACCGGGCACACCGCCGAAGCGGGTTTTTGCTTGGTGTCTTCCGCGTTGCGTGATGGCGCACGGATGATTACCGCGGTGTTTGGCACCGCCAATGAGGCGGCCCGAGCTGCAGAAACCCAGAAACTGCTGACCTACGGGTTTCGTTTCTTTGAAACCAAGACCTTTTATCAGAAGGGCGTCGAACTGGCCAAGGTGCCGGTCTGGAAGGGTTTGGAGCGTGAAGTTAATGCTGGCCTAAACCAAGACTTAACCCTCACGGTGGCCAAAGATCAGGCGAAAAATCTACAAGCCAGCATGACCTTTTTGCCTCAATTAACCGCGCCAATTGCTGCCGGTGCGGTAATCGGTAAAGTTGAGGTTACGCTCGACGGCAAGGTCATGCACAGTGCGGATTTAGTCGCCCTGCAAGCCGTGGAGCAGGCGGGTCTGCTGCGTCGTATCTGGGACAGCCTGCGCCTGTTCTTCTTCGGCCTTTTTAACTAAATCAGACGGCGGCGCGCGCTTATCCGGCCCGCCCGCCGTTCAGCTCATGAGGCTGTAGCTATGAATAAGAATGATCTTCCCCCTCCGGTGATTGAGTTCCCTTGTCCGCGCTATCCGATCAAAGTGATTGGCGATGCTGGTGAGGGTTTTGCTGAAATGGTCATCGAAGTCATGCAGCGCCACGCGCCTGACTTCGACCCCAGCACCCTGACCCGGCGCGACAGCGCGAATGGTCGCTTTCACTCTTTTCAGGTGTTGATTACCGCCACCGGGCCGCTGCAGTTGGAAGCCATTAACAGTGATTTGCGCGCTACCGGGCGCGTGCACATGGTGCTGTGATGCCGCCGAGCCAAACGCCAGCGGCCGTGGAGGCCCAGAAGCGGGTCTTGGCCGTGCGTGAGTTGGGCCTGCAAGCCTATCTGCCGGTTTGGCAGGCGATGCAAGACTTCACCAATAACCGCACCCCAGAAAGTACTGACCAACTCTGGTTGTTGCAGCATCAGGCGGTCTTCACTCAGGGCCAAGCCGGCAAGCCTGAGCACTTGCTGGTGCCCGGCGATATTCCCGTGGTACAGGCCGATCGCGGCGGTCAGGTGACCTATCATGGCCCCGGTCAGTTGGTTGCCTATGTGTTATTGGATGTACGCCGGCTCGGCTTTGGTGTGCGTGATTTAGTCAGCCGGATCGAACAAAGCTTGATCGAGCTACTCGACAGTTACGGCATCCGCGCGGCAGCCAAAAGTGACGCGCCGGGCGTGTATGTGGAGGGCGCTAAAATTGCCTCGCTGGGCCTGCGGATTCGCAATGGTCGCTGCTTTCATGGCTTGGCCTTGAATGTGGACATGGACTTGGAACCCTTTGCGCGGATCAATCCTTGCGGTTATGCGGGGCTGCGCATGACCCAAATGCGCGAGCTGATCGGCCCGGTGGCAATTGATGCAGTAAGTGACCGCTTGCGTGCCCAGTTGGTCAAACACCTCGGCTACCTTGAGCAAACGACCCTGACGGGCGAACAGACGACCCTCACGGGCGGAACCCAAACATTATGAGCAGTGAAAGCACAGGCAGCACTGAGTCGGTAAGCAAGGCCCCGGCCAAAGTAGAAGTTGGGGTTAAGTTGCGTGGCGCGGAAAAAGTCGCGCGCATTCCGGTAAAAATCATTCCGACCGATGAGTTTTTGCGCAAGCCCGACTGGATTCGCGTGCGCATTCCGGTGTCGCCAGAAGTCGACAACATCAAACAGTTACTGCGTAAACACAAACTGCACAGCGTCTGTGAAGAGGCATCTTGCCCGAACTTAGGCGAGTGTTTCTCCGGCGGCACCGCGACCTTTATGATCATGGGCGACATCTGCACCCGACGCTGCCCGTTCTGCGACGTCGGCCACGGCCGGCCGAAAGCCTTGGATGCCGACGAGCCGAAGAACCTCGCCGTGGCCATCGCCGACCTGCGCTTGAAGTATGTGGTGATTACCTCGGTTGACCGCGATGACCTGCGTGATGGCGGCGCTCAGCACTTTGCCGATTGCCTGCGTGAAATCCGCCTGCTCTCGCCGGGTGTGCAATTAGAAACCCTAGTGCCCGACTACCGTGGCCGGATGGACATCGCTTTGGCAATTACCGCCGCCGAGCCGCCGGATGTGTTCAACCACAACTTGGAAACCGTGCCGCGCCTGTACAAAGCGGCGCGTCCGGGTTCGGACTTTGAATGGTCGCTGGACCTGCTGCAAAACTTCAAAAAGCTGGTACCGAATGTGCCGACCAAATCCGGTCTGATGCTCGGCTTGGGCGAAACCGATGAGGAAGTCATCGAAGTCATGCAGCGCATGCGCGAGCACGACATCGA
>JAIETJ010000051.1 GCA_019745275.1 Pseudomonadaceae bacterium
TGCCTATCGTTTCAAACGTTGCACTTATTCTATGAATTCAGGAGGGAAAAAAATACATTTCAACAAAAATGACAAACCTACGGACGTTTGAGGCGAAGAAATTCAACACCATAACGAAAGATAGAGTAAACGATAGAAGCGTTACTGCTAAAGTGAGGAGGAGATCATCATCCGTATAAGAAAAAGAAACAAAAAAATTTAAGGCAAAGGTAAATTTGTCGTGATGGATATAAACAAATCAAATGAGCAGTTACAAAATCTCGAATTGGCAGAGGACTTAATAGATACTGCCTTCGCACTTGCTTCCGAGAAGCTTTATAAAGAAGCTGGAAATGACCAGAAATCAATCTCTCATTGGCATCGCCTGATGACGACAGCGAATAATGATCGACATACGTTGAGGATTGAAAAAAGCAGTGCTGTGAAAGCGGTTGTTGAACGCTACAAAGCGTTGTTAATGCAATTAATGCAATCGGAAAATTGATACCGCAAAGGACATCGCAGTACACGTGCCTGGTTCATGGGGACAATCAAACACCGGGTTAATATCGACAACCCCAGAAACAACAGCACGGCCTGGTAGTCGTGGTAGTTATGGTGTACGCGTGCCGGAATGGCTATCAGGGTTTAGCACCTCCACCGAATCCTATGCAAACCCTATAAGAAGAGCTATTACCAGCATGTACAGGCGGTTGAGGAGTGTCTCCGCTCAGCAGGAGCAAAACACTTATAACAATATATATTTTTTTCTTCGGCATGGTGATTAAATCTATTTAGTTAATATCATAATCTTGCCCCCCCTGTAGTTGTTCGGGATAAATTAACGATTTCATCCAAACTCTGCGGGCTCCCCATGATGAGGAAAACTAGCTGCTGACTTATCGAATACTATAATGCTACGCCGCGACATTATAATATATTTGAAAAATAAATAACTGCTATCCTTGACTATATATTTGCAAATGGTAAAACACATATAAGGCGCAAACTTTCAAAAATTAATTTGGAGAATACAACATGCCTTAACGGAGATATCTAGTCATGAGAAAATATATAAAACTTGCTGCAAGGATACTGTTATACACCTACATAAGCACCATTTCTGGCGACTCTGCAAAGCCGCCAGAGCAAGCAAAGCCGGTGATTCCACCACCGCATTTCGAGCTTTGCTTGAAGCCGTCTAACGACTCTTCTGAATGATGTGAGACTGCACAGGACGCGACCCCAGTGGTCGTTTTTCTGACTCACTATCAATACTATAGTATTCGAATGTTCGGTCTATTTTGAACTTACGCTTGACGCGCAAGCTGCAAGCCCTTCGGCGTTAGCACACCTTCATAGACTGGCCTGAAACGAATCTTGCCAGCTGTCATTACAGTGATCGAGTAACAGCTCAGACCTTGATCAAACAATCGTTTCAAACCATCAGCATTAGCTTCTACGAATGATCGTTCGAGCGTCTGATTCGCTTCATGCAGTTTCAACAGCTCAGCGAGCAAGTTATCCGTCGGCATAATCAACATCCTTCAATGGGCAGTCATGTAAAAGTGCTGCGAAAGGGGTGACAAAACAAGCGGATTTGCGTAAAGATGTATCTGGGGAGCCAGCAGAATTTAGATAAAATCGTACGTTAGGCCATCGTTTTCGGTCAGTTTTAGCAAGATCATCATACTTTTCAACGGCCTACGATTTTTAGACGTGTCCGTTTGAAGTGCACCTCAACCGGGCGTCAGGTGGCTCACTCGAGCAACATCAGAGTAGGGCTGTTTTCTGCCCTACCTGACGGTATGACGTCAACTTCTATGACTTCAACCTGACAGGCTGAATGCTTAGCGTACGATTTTCCGTTTTCTCTATCCATCCCTAGAGGTCCTGCTGTACAGCTGTGCAAACAGAAATGTCGGCGATATACGACAATGCTCAAGGGTAAGGGCACTGCATAATTCCTCCCCTACAAAAACCTAGAAAGCCAAAAACCACTTCAAAAATTCGCAGACACAGGCTTTTCAGGGGAAAAGTCGAGCTCTTCAAGCTCAGTGAGTCCCGGAAAACCCGCAGTACAGATAAAAAATGTCGGTGATATATGACGTCTCTTGCAACACGCTGGGTTTCAGGAAGGCTCTAAACCTAAAGGCTGTTGCGATTCCGTTGCTGCCCAAACCCAATCCTTAATTGACGCATTTTCAGCCTCTGCGTAGGATTGATCACAATCATAACCTCCACGCCTCGGATGGGCTCCGGCCCGTACTGCGCACCAGGGGGTTTCTTTTTGCCTATAGAAAACAGTCAGCTAGACGCTAATGATGCACGCCCAGCAGCCACACAACGGATAGATAGAAGCTTCAACAGCACGCCGGAATAGCCTGTGTCCCTTACAAAGGAAGCCCGCAGCCAGGCAAAAAACAGTGGCTTGCGTGACATTTACGATGCGTGCAGAACCTCTCCTACGTTTGCGCTGCAACTCCAGCATGCGGGTATCGACCAACGCGCTTGCGTCCGTGCGCATACCCGCACACAGCGTCTTGACCGCAGCGAAACACTCGCATTCGATCTCGGTCAATTAAAACAACGAACAGACGTGTGAACAACCAATCCAGTAACGACCACCGTGAAATCGGGCGCTATGTATCGAAATCTGGGCGAGCCAGCACATCTGTACCCCACACATTTCAACGGAAAGCGCTTCCAAAGGCTATGAGACAAACAATTCTGACTACAGACCAATGCTGGACCTGACAGCACAGCAGCCAATAGCATTACGCATGAACATCAGTACAGCACTCCCCGGCACTATGAAGAATCCTCAATTTGAGCGCTGGAAGCGGCAAGATCAAGAACGCCCCTGGCGGGGGCTGTTACCTGATGTACACCATATGCAACATCAGTAAAAGCGCTAGCCAGGCCCATGCCAGGAGCAGATGTCGAGCCTTGATCGCCGGCAGTGCTTAGGGAGAACGTCTTGGGCAAGGAAGTGGCGCCGAGGATCGAAATGGTCTGCGGCCGGGTGACTTCATTCAATACATGGCCATACTTGGCCACCGTTTGCCGAGAAACGCCTGCGAGGATGGCTATAGCCACCTGGGTGAGCTTTTCCCCGCGTTCGTGGAGTCCTCGACACGCTGCGCGGATTTTAGACTCGGTAGACTTGTGGCGCAGTTCGTGAGTGCGCTTTGCGGCCAGGCTCTGCCGCTCTGCCAGTGGTAACGCCTTGTCCAAGGCCATTGCACCCCGAAAGCACCTGGTGCTTCCTTGGTAGCGCGTCCACGTCCACCTGGCTACTGACCTGACTGTTGCCCTCACTGAAGACAGCATCAGATTCTCGGAAAAGCCGTTTCGAGCAAATTTGTTGTGATTATGTGCAAACGCTTCAAGCCGCCGCGAGAACGTGGCCAGGCTTCCGCGCTCGCGCTCGTGGTTGACGATGCTGTAAGCGAAATAACGTAGCTGCCCAAATAGAACGCAGTGCCTAGAATGGGGCAAATCTTCCAACTGGGGCCCCGTTTTCCAAGGCGACACCTGTAGCTCCACATAATCGGCGAGTTCTCCCAACTCGTAGACATGGTTATGCAGTTCAGAGGTCGACCACCATGGATGCCCTGGCGTCTTAGCGACTGGCCCGCTGTTGTAATCCGGGTCAGCCCTTAAGCGCAGCGCAAATGCCGCGTAAACCGCCTTCATGTACTGAATCGGCTTATCGCGGGCATTTTCGGTCGTACAGACCGGAGGAATGGCATAGAACAGATGCGAGTGGCCGTTGTTTCTGTTCCGCACGATCAGATTCGGCGGAGGAAGGCCTTCGTCATCCCAGGCAAGAGAGTTGGTATGATCGAGATCGAAGATCGGCCAGGACACCATCCCCCGACGATTGATCTGCATATAGGGGTAACGGATCGCGTAGTCGCGTGGACGTACCAACGTTGCAGTCTTGTTATCGCTGCAGCGTGCGAGATAGGGCGCCTCGATGACGATGCGGTTAAATGCCGTACCATCATCGGAGAAATGCGCCGAAGGCGTGTATGTCCCTGCAGTTGGCAGGCATCGCAGTCTATCGTCCAGCTGGACGAACGTACCTTGCTTTTTTGAGGTGGAATCCATTTTCCCCGCCGCTCGGCGGCAAACCTCTTATGGAGAGCATTTTGCAACTTGCAAGAAGCCGCGGTGCTAGCCATAATCAGCTCACCTTGTATGTGAACAGGCTTCAGCCCCGTCGAAAGAGCAGCCTGTTCGCGTTTGTCCAGAAAGCCCGGTTACCAGCCGGGCTTTCTGGTTTCTGTAATCTGGTTTACACCACCAGTGTCTCCACGTTCATTTCCCTCGCTCTACCGCACGGTCTAATTCCAACCTAAATTGCGGATGTTCTTCACCCGCATCCAACTCGTTTAGATACCTATAGATCGCCTCACGGAGCATCGCAGACGTGGTTGTCCCACGAGCTCTCATAGCGGCGTCGAAACGTCGCTTTATCGACTCTTCCACTTTCGTGGCCATGATGGAAGATGGCGCGCTCGTACTCATGGGGATCCAGGTTAAACGGTTAAACTCCGGGCCAAGAATATTGGTTTAACCGTTATACGTCAAGATCCTTACGACCCCATTTTTATGACTCGAATTCACTAGAATTCCGGTATCCAAATTTTTACCAACCATAAAAAAAGGCCGAATTTTCTCGGCCTTTTTTTATCGTCGAGCGGCGCTGCCTAGCGCTACAGCCCTTGAAAAATAAGGGGTTTGCAAAAAAATCACAAACCCTAAGCGACTTACGTACGTTAAACAAGTGACGTAACTTACTGTTGTTACGTAAGTGAATTAACTTAAGTACGTTATTCTTCTTGCGTAAGCTCATCGATGGGCTCGGCTCTACTTGCACGCTCAAGCAGCTCCAGCAACTCAGCCTTATCAAGGTTCTGCAATGCAACAATACCCGCACGAATCACATCTGAACGTGTGGCTCGAAAATTCCTAGGGGTGAGCGAAATCTTGTCGATTTGGCGGTTCACATCTTTTGAGAGCGAGAAGGTCGTTCGTACAAACGTTGAAGAAGTCTTCTTACGTCGGCGTTTTGGTTCAGGGTTAGCACTCACTGGCGCATCAGCTATGAATGCTTGCGCAGCAGCTTCGACACTCATTTCAGGAGCGTTCTCATTCATCCGGGACGGCCGAGAAAGATTTTTTAAGCCCATTTTGTGCTCCCCCATAGCTCAGACGCTAGGGATTCAATTTCCTCTTTGGCCCGAGGGTCAGACCCACTTTCCAATACGGAACACCCATCTTCATCTGCGTCGTCGTAAACGTTTCGCGCAGTGGTGATGGCATTCAAAGGGATGATTTCGAAGGACAAGCAAGCTTCTTTTGCGTCCAGAATTCTTTGGACTTGACTTGGCAACGCTGGGCATTGCGTGATAACGGCCCGTATCGTCAGATCAGGATTAACTGCGATGGCCAACCGCGCCAGGTTTTCAACCTTAGGGAGCGTCTTCAAGTCTCTCCGCTTAGGTCGAAATGGGATGAGCATATGAGTCGCTACCGTCATTGCCGATCGCAGTGCTTCTGAGTCCGCCCCACCTGCATCCACTACAATTTGTCTGTATCTGCCGCGCAGATCGAGCAGGGTTTGACGAATGTTTCCATGAGCTTGCACAACCGGTATCGGCGGGAGGTCGCCCTGGTCATTCCGTTCAGCAGCCCAATCAGCCGTCGTGCCTTGAGGATCTGCATCAAGCAGCAAAACATCACCACCGCGGGCCTTGATCCAGACAGCTAAGTTTTGAGCCAAGCAGGACTTCCCACTGCCCCCTTTTTCCCCGCCCAATAGCAAAATCATGCTGCTCCGCTCCTTTAAATAGATAACCAAACATAACTTACATAACTTATTTCTGTTACGCAACGTGTATAACTTACAGAAAATCATGAATTTAGAGATATGAAGACCTTGAGCATCACCCAAGACTCCTAGGCTCTGTACGTAAAGTATTGTCGCAAGCACCGCATAGCGCAGGCCAATGAGACCATCGCCGCAAAACTTGTTGCGAGCTTGTCGAAGCGCGTCACGATGCGACGGTTCTCCTTCAGCCAGCCAAACATGCGTTCGATGATGTTGCGCTGCCGATATTTGGGGCGATCAAAAAGTCGAGGCAATCCTGGCTTGGTTTTGCGCTTCATGCTTCGCAACGGAATGACTGGCTGCATGCGATAACGATCACAATACTGGCGCAGCGCTTCAGCGTCGTAACCCTTGTCAGCCAGCAACCAGCGGCAACGCTTGCGTGGGCGACCGCGCAGGCTGGGTATGCAAGCCTGAGTAGCGGTTGGGCATAGGCTATATCGCTGGCTTGTCCGCCTGACAACAGGAAACGCAGAGGCACACCATTGGCGTCGCACAGCATGTGAATCTTGGTCGTCAGGCCACCCCGGCTGCGCCCGAGCGCGTGGTCTTGCGGTTCTTCAAATCCCCTTTTTTCCCGGCACCTGATGAGGCCCGGGTTGCTCGTACGGCAGTGGAGTCGATCATCCATGTTTCCAAGTCAATCAAACCCTGCTCATTCAATCGGATATGAAGACGCTTGAGCATCTGATCAAAAGCTCCGCAATCACGCCATCCCCGGAACCGTTGATAGATCGTTGACCAAGGGCCGAATCGTTCGGGCATGTCTCGCCAGGCTGCGCCAGAGCAAAGCACCCAGAGAATACCGTTTAGCATCAGGCGATCATCGGCCCGAGGGCGCCCGGTGCGCTGATTTTTGGTGAAGATATCTGCAACCAGATCCCAGGCTGCGTCGGGGAGTTCATACCGCTTTGCCATCTTGGCCTCCTGGCTTTAATGGCGGTGTATTTTACAGAAAATCGTATTTCTTGGGTTTACGTACAGAGCCTAGTGAAGGTGTTCGGCTAGGTAGGTGGGCGAAAGCGCTGCTCGACGCGCCGGATGAAACAACAAGGGCAGCGCGATCGGGCGATATTGGCTGTGCTTCTCTATCACGAGCCGCGCCGTGAAGAAGCGGTGCTGCTGCAGGTGAGCGACATTCAGGAGCGCTGCGGTATTCAGCATTTGAAGGTTCACGGCAAAGGCGGCAAGGTACGGTGCCTGCCACTGCATCCGGTCGCGGCTGGACGCATTCACCAGTACCTGGAAAGCTCAGGGCATCATTTGGCCGACGGAAAGTACCGCTCTTTATACCGCTGCGAGGCAAGCGGACGGGTGCCAGCATCACGGCCAACGGCATCTACACCGTGGTGACGGCCTACGCGAAGAAGGCCGGAATTGAGGTCGACGGTTTGGGGGGCGACCGCTGCCACCAATGCCCCGGAGCATGAGGCCGACATCGCCAAAGTCCAGGCCTGGCCGGGTCATGCCAACATCAGCACAACCAAGATCTACGATAGGCGTGAGAACAGGCTGAATCGCGCCAGGTTTCTTAGAGGACGCCTGGGCTGATTGGCATGTCAGACGTGCCTTTTCAAGTACTTCAGAACGTGTGCGAAAGCTTGATCGAGCGCGAGCCCAGGCTGCCGGAAAAGTTGACCTATCGCAGTCGTGATTGTCGAAAAACGGCGATTACCCATGGCCTTTGGCGGCAGATCGTCGAGCGTTCTTCGATCGTATAGTGGCGACCCTCGGCGCGGCTTTTCTGGCAAAATGCCGCATCACGAAAAGGACATCACGCGCATGGCATTGACGTACACCCCCAAAGTCGGAGAAGTCCTGGAGTGTGATTTTGGTGAATTCCTGCAACCAGCTATAAAGCCTGTCTACAACGCGCTGATGCCCCCTGAAATTAGGAAGCGGCGGATGGTGGTCGTGCTCAACGGCCGCTTGCCTAACGGCTGCACGCTGGTGGTACCCATTTCTTCCAGCGGCAACAAAAATGCGGTCGATCGTGGCATGCACGTTCACCTGGCGACCGAGCTATTCGCCGTGACGTCGTTTTACGACAAACGTGAACGCTGGGCCCTGGCTGAGTGCATTACTCACGTTTCGAAGGATCGGCTATCGCAGATCAAGGAGCGAGGGGCTCCGATACCAACGTATTTACCCAGGGAAAAAGTGACGGAGATTCAGAAAGCTGTAGTCAAGACCATTAGCGCTACGGGGCTATTAACGCATGACGCACCGGTCAAGCCGTTGACATAGTTATTATGTAATTATACAATTATGTCACTGGCCTTTGAGCCCTTTGCTTTACCTAGTGCCCTTCGAGGCCTAGAAAAAACCCGCCCTAATCGGCGGGTTTTTTCGTTTCTAGCCTATGCGTACGACGCTGACTCTGCTTCCCTTTGCTGTCTGGAACGGCTGCTCAAGCTGCTTTTCTAGCTCTGTAGCAGTGCGATCAGCTTTTGCTGTTTTGCTTTCTCAGCTCTGAAGTGTTGTAGGCGACATTCCAGGGAACCTGCGTAATTGCATGGACTTGACCACTCATTTGCATTGCCACTGACCAGCCATTTGCATCCGTGCTGACCAACCGTTTGCATTCGACTTGACCAGTACACGCCGTTGTGACGATCGGCAGAGAACGGCCGATTCTGTTGAAAAAGTCCGTCATGGTTTCCACGACAAAAAGTACGCGCTTGAGATTGAAATCTTTGCGTTGAACAGGAAATTCCGGGCTCAGATATCGCGTAGTGGCGAGTAAAAAAGACGTTTTCAGCGGTCAGTGTGCGGGCAGTCTGGAAGAAGCGACTTTTTCAACAGAATCGGCCAGAAGCGGCCGGTCAGCCTCGTCGGGGTGTTCTCTGAGCATTCGAGTCAACCGTCCACGTTCACAATCAGTCGGCCGCGGACCTTACCTTTAAGAAGATCGCTCGACGCAGCAATGCTTTCTTGCAGAGCGATTTCCCGAGTGATGAGTGCCAGGTTGCTCAAGTCAAACTCTGCTGCAATTCGTTCCCAAGCCTCGACGCGCCTTGCGAATGGCTGAGTAACGCTATTGATGCCCAGCAAGCTGACGCCGCGCAGAATGAAGGGCGCAACGCTCGAGGGGAAGTCCATGCCTTGTGCCAGGCCGCAGGCAGCCACTAGCCCTTCGGCTTGGGTGGCTGCGCAGACATTTGCCAGTGTATGGCTACCGACCGAGTCGATGGCCGCGGCCCAGCGCTCCTTGGCCAATGGTCTGCCAGGTTCGGAGAGTTCGGCGCGATCGATAATAGTTTCTGCGCCTAGAGAGCGTAGGTAATCCGCTTCAGTCGGGCGACCAGTGGAGGCAATCACTGAATAGCCACGCTGTGCCAGCAGACTGATCGCAAAGCTGCCGACGCCGCCATTTGCCCCCGTTACCAAGACCTTGCCACGATCGGCAGCCAAGCCGTGACGTTCAAGCGCCATGATGCAGAGCATCGCCGTGTAGCCTGCGGTGCCAACCGCCATGGCTTGACGCTCATCAATGCCGCTGGGCAGGGGAATCAGCCAGTCGCCATTGATTCGAGCTTTCTGCGCGAGCCCACCCCAGTGGCTTTCACCCACCCCCCAACCGTTCAGCAGTACCCGGTCACCCGGCTTGTAGGCGGGGTGGGCGCTGCTCTCCACGGTACCCGCAAGGTCTATACCTGGAATCATCGGGAACTGTCGGACAACTGGGCTCTGGCCGGTGATGGCGAGAGCATCTTTGAAGTTCAGTGTGCTGTATGCCACGCGCACAGTAACGTCTGCGGCAGGCAATTGTGATTCGTCCAGTTCGGCCATGCGGGCCTGATAATTTGTGTCTTTTCTGTCGATGAGAATGGCTTTGAACATAGCGACTCCTTAATTTAGACCGGTCGTCTTTAAATTGGCGCAAGCAGTCACCGGGTGATGCCTGCAAGAAAACCATTGATGAACACATCCAGAGGGCTAACCCCTTGAACTAGGCGTGCACGCAGTACTGCGCCTTCCCAACCAATCCAGAAGTATTCGGCAAGGGCGTCACAATCGCAGTCGCTGGATAACTCTCCTGCTTGTACCGCTTCACCGAGGCAGATGGCCAAGCGGTTCTGCCAGTTGTGCAGTACCGCGTCTAATTGCTGGCGAAAGCTTTCCGGCAGTACCAACACCTCTTGGCCCAGATTGCCGACCAGACAACCGCGTCTGAACTGGTACTTGGTCATGCCGGCTTTGGCGTCTTCGACAAAGTTGGACACCCTCTGCAGTGGCGTGAAGCGCGAGTCTAGAAAACAGCGATCAAGCTTGCGCGCAAAGTACTGGGCATAGTGCCCAAGCACTGCGTGACCGAAGGCTTCTTTACTATCGAAATAGTGATAGAACGAGCCTTTGGGAACTTGGATAAGTTTGAGTACGGTGTCGATAGAGGTTGCGGCTAAACCCTGCTCCGTGAGGATTTCCATCCCGCAATGCAGGAGCGCATCCCGTGTGTCGGCATGTTCGCGGGCAACTTTCGGAGGGCGTCCTCTACGGACGACTGGCTTGATAGTGGTCATGCGAGTTAATTTAGACTGGTTGTCTCTAATGTCAATCATCAATTGATCAAGTGCTTCGATTGAAGCCTGGGTGATCCATGAAAAAGCGTCTTCCTCCGTTGAACTGGTTGCGGGCTTTCGAAGCCTCAGCGCGTCTATTGAACTTCACGCATGCTGCCCAAGAGCTCAATCTGACTCAAGCGGCTATCAGCCAACAATTGAAGGCCCTTGAGTCGCAATTGGGCGCGGCTCTGTTCAAGCGCCTACCGCGCGGGCTCGAACTGACTGAGGCCGGAATGTCCTACTTTCCAGTCGTGCGGGAGTCGGTCGAGCGCCTGGGAGCGGCGACCGATGAGATTTTCGGGCAGGGTCATCGCAGCGCTTTGATCGTGCGCAGCAGCCTGGTGTTTTTTACCCATTGGCTAGCGATGCGCCTACCTCAGTTTCGCCGCTTGTACCCTCAGATCAACCTGAGAATTGCTAGCAGCATCTGGGTCGAAGACTCTGAATCGGACGCTGATCTGGATATCCGCTACGGGCAAGGTCGTTGGCCGGGACTCAAGTCCGAGCGTCTGACCTGGGACACACTGGTGCCGGTTTGCTCCGCGGCGCTTGCAGCAGGGGAGCCGCCTCTCAACCAGCCACAGGACTTGATTCGGCATGAGTTGCTGCATGTGCTGGGGTATGAAGACGGTTGGGGATATTGGTTGAAGAAAAGCGGTGCCGAGGATGTCGACTCATCTCAAGGGTTGCAATTCGACACGCTGATTTCCGCGCTGGAAGTGGCCGAGTTGGGACAGGGTATCGCATTAGCTCGCTCATCGCTGGTGAGGCACTTGCTCGATAGCGGTCGTTTGGTTGCGCCCTTTGGCAGTGAGGTCACCACGAAGGAGGCGTTCTACTTGGTATACGCCGCGCACAGCATGGTCAACCCGGATGCGGCCGCTTTTGCCGAGTGGCTTTGTGCAGAGGCCACAGACTTCAGAAATGCGACCAAGTCTGGCAGTCAGGAGGATTACGAGCAATAAGAGGAAAATTACAGCCATAAGAAAAATGCCCCCTTAGGGGCATTTTTTATTGCTTTCCGTCGTGGAGCATTTCTCTGACAGTAGCACTCAGATCGCAAGCAGCCGGTACTGAAAGCCAGGCCGGATGAACGGTTTACTCAAGGCACTCACAATAACAATAAACCGCGTTAGGTCCGCGTGACCTACACGGCGCTACGTAGGGTTACCTCATGGGAAACGCTAAGAAACTGCCTCTGCAGGGCGTCAACGTCATCGATTTCGGGCAGTACATCGCCGGTCCTGCGGTGGCCATGATCCTCGCCGATCTTGGCGCTACGGTCATTCATATAGACCCACCTGCTGGCCCACTCTGGGACAGCCCGGCCAATGCCACGCTCAATCGCAACAAACTCTGCCTGCGTCTGGATCTGAAAAGCATTGATGGGTTGCGCCAGGTGCGTGAACTGATTGCACAGGCAGACATCGTTATCGAGAACTTTCGTCCGGGGGTAATGATTGACCTCGGTTTGAATTTCACCGAGATCCGCCGCACCCGTCCAGAACTGATCACGCTGTCCATTCCGGGCTTCGCCAACAACGACCAACTTCGCCGCGAATGGCGTGCCACCGAGTCGGTGATTGCCTCGGCGTCCGGGGTGTTTACCGACATGGGGCAGAACCGTGTGTTGATGGGTATCAACCCGAGCTTCTCGCCGCTGCCACTGGCTTCGGCCTACGGAACCATGCTCGCCGTTTCGTCCGTGGTACTTGCGTTACAGGCACGGGAAAAGAGCGGTGTTGGTGATGAAATCGAAGTGCCGCTGGCTGCTGCAGTCATGGAGGGGCTGTCCTATAACTCCATCAAGATCGACGGCTACCCACTGCGGTACAAGACTTTGCGCGAGAAGGAAAGTGAACGGCGCAAAGCGCAAAACTTGCCGATGAACCTCAGCTACGAGCAACTGCAAGACTATCTCGATCCGTTCTATCGCACCTATGAATGCGCAGATGGCCGCAAGTTCTATGCGGTTTGCCCTTCTCACCGCAAACATGCCAAGCGTTGTCTGCAGGCGATGGGCTTGTACGAGGAGATGCTCGCCGCCGGTCTGCCTAAGGTGAGCGATCCGTACTTGTCTATGGATCAATGGGAGGGCGATGCGTCGTTGGGCGTCTATCCGCTCCCTGCCGATTGGGCTGCGCGTATCTCGGTGCGAATGAAAGAGGTGTTTCTCACTAAAACGGCAACAGAGTGGGAGGTCATTTTTGGCGAGGGACGCTTTCCGGGGGCCGCACACCGCTCCACTCAGGAATGGCTCCATGACGAGCACGCCAATACGGCAGGCTTGGTCGTCGAGGTGAATGACCACGAGTATGGCGTAATGAAACAACCAGGTCCGCTGGCCTGGCTGGAGGGTTGTGCTGAGACCATGCTCAAGCCCCTGTCCCGCCGGGATGTCTCTTTCGACGAGGCGCTGGCAACGTTGCAAGAGCGTCCGGCGCCGATATTGCCAGCACCTCAACTCGACAGCCCCGGCGGATGGTTGGACGGTGTAAAAGTACTCGACCTCACCAACGTGATTGCCGGACCGCATTCAACCTCGTTCCTGGGCCGATTTGGCGCAGAGGTGATCAAACTCGACCCGGTGGTTCCGAACTACGATCCATGGAACACGGTCGTGTTTGGCCTCTCTTCGGCGCGTGGCAAAGAAAGCATCCTGGTTGACCTCGACCAAGCAGATGGGCGTGAGGTCTTCAATCGTCTCGTTCGTGAAGTCGATGTCATTGTCATGAATGCCCCCGACCGCCAACTGGCGCCACTGGGACTGGATGAGGCGAGCCTGCAGGCAGTTAATCCCGGCGTGATTTTCTGCCAGCTCGACTGTTTTGGCGGACCGCGTCGTGGCCCGCGTACGGACTACCTCGGCTATGACGATCTGATCCAGGCAACCACGGGCATCATGCTGCGATTCGGTGGTGGCATGGACACCCCAGAAGAACATGCGCATGTCGGCACAATCGATGTGATGTGCGGTTTCGCCGCCGCGCTGGGCGTGGCCACTGCGTTGTACCGCAAGCATCACACTGGCGAAGTTTATCGTGCACGTACGTCTTTGGCTGCGCTCGGAAACCTGGTGCAGATTCCGTTCTGCTATGACTTTGTAGGACGTGGTCCCTTTGATGAACCGAGCGGTCGCGAAGCATTCGGCTACAGCGATCTGTCGCGTTTCTATCGCACGGCGGACGGTTGGATCTACCTGGATGCCGACGAGTCCGATTTACCTAAGTTTGCTGCCATTGTCGAGTTGGCAGGTGTGATCGCCACGCCTGATCGCGCAGCCTTCCTCAGTCAGGCATTCAGTCGGATGGGCGGTATCAGGCTTCAGGATCGCTTGCAGGCTGCCAATATTGCAGCGGCGGTGCCCGACAATATCGACAACCTGCGCCAGCGACACAGCCGTCCGACAGATGGTCTCCCAGGAACCAGCGTTGGTAGTTATGCCTTCAGCGTGTACAGCGACCACCCAAGTGGGCACCGCATTACCCAACTTGATCCGTACGCAATCCGTCCGCGCGCGCATCTGATCCGAGCGCTGGCGCCAGCGGAGAAGTTTGGTGCTTCAACACGCAAGGTGTTGGCGCGCTATGGATATTCCGCCGAGCAGATTCATTCGCTGCTGGAAAGCGGCGCCATCGGCGAGAGCTGGAGCGAAACGTACCTGCCCAACTGACTGGCAAAACGCTTCACGGCGGTTCCAATCGAAGCTGAAATGAGCCGCCGACCACGACAACCCATCCTTCACACACGAGTTGCCCAGCCTGCTTGCGGGCACGCTCATGTCCTGAAAAGAGAATGCACCATGACTTACGCGAGTATTCTTCCGCGCATCCTTCAAACCGGAGCCGGTGCTAGCCAACAGATTCCGCAGATTCTGGCCAGCCTCTGCTGCTCTCGGCCTCTGATTATCACCGATCGCATGATGGTGGAGTTGGGCTATGCGCAGCGCATTTGCGATGCCCTAACCAGCCAAGGTCTTAATGCCGACGTGTTCTACGACACCGTACCCGAGCCCACGGTCGCCTCGATCCAGGCCGGTGTTGCCGTTGCCCGTGATGGGGGGTACGACAGCATCATTGCGCTGGGTGGTGGTAGCCCCATCGACAGTGCCAAGGCGATTGGCATTCTCGCCAGATTCGGCGGTGTCATGCGCGACTATAAATTCCCCAGAAACGTGACAGAAAGCGGCTTGCCCATTATTGCCATTCCTACCACTGCGGGGACCGGTTCGGAAGTGACGCGTTTCACCATCATCACCGATGAGCAGAGCGACGAAAAAATGCTCTGCGTCGGCGCAGGCTTTATGCCTGTGGCTGCATTGGTGGATTACGAATTGACCTTGAGCCTGCCGCCGCGGGTTACCGCCGACACTGGAATCGATGCGCTGACCCATGCGATCGAGGCTTATGTCAGCAAGCAGGCCAACCTGTTCAGCGATGCACAGGCGCTGGCGGCCATGCGTCTGATCGGGCCGAACCTTAGGCAGGTTTATCACCACGGCGATGATCGCGATGCCCGTGAAGCCGTCATGCTGGGCTCGACTCTGGCTGGCCTGGCGTTTTCGTCGGCGTCTGTCGCGCTGGTGCACGGCATGAGTCGACCCATCGGTGCGTTCTTCCATGTACCGCACGGGCTTTCCAATGCCATGTTGCTGCCTGCCGTTACCGCTTACTCCATTCCCTCGGCGCAGCGACGTTACGCCGATTGCGCCCGGGCGATGGGTGTTGCCACCTCCTCGGATAGCGATGACTTTGCGGTCGAGAAGTTGCTGGTTGAACTGGAAGCGATCAACCGCGAGTTGAATGTTCCTACGCCGGCGGCATTCGGCATAGACCGTGAGCAATTTTTCGCGCTGATGCCGACCATGGCCAGCCAGGCGCTGGCATCCGGCTCGCCAGGCAATAACCCCCGAGTCCCCAGCGAAGCCGAAATGGTCGAGCTGTACCGCAATCTCTGGTAATCCCGCACCTTTTTTCGAACCTGTCTTGACTGTACGAGGAGTGTTTTCATGACCACCGTAGGCCACCTGATCAACGGCGACACCATCACCGACGCCAAACGCACCCAGGACGTTTTCAACCCCGCAACCGGCGAAGTTTTTCACCAGGTTGCACTGGCGTCTGCGCAGACCGTAGAGCGTGCTATCGCGGCTGCAGAAGCGGCATTCCCCGCGTGGCGTGACACGCCGCCAATGAAGCGTGCGCGAGTGATGTTTCGCTTCAAGGAACTTCTGGAACAGAACGCCGAAACCATTTGCCGATTGGTTGGCGAAGAGCATGGGAAAATCTCGCACGATGCTGCCGGCGAGCTACAACGCGGCATCGAGAATGTCGAATACGCCTGCGGTATCGCTGAGTTGCTCAAGGGCGAGCACAGCAAGAATGTCGGGCCTAACATCGACTCCTGGAGCGAATTCCAACCGCTGGGAGTGGTCGCGGGGATTACACCGTTTAACTTCCCGGTCATGGTGCCGCTGTGGATGTTCCCTATGGCGATCGCTAGCGGGAACTGCTTCATCCTCAAACCGTCGGAACGTGATCCAAGTTCCACCCTGTACATTGCCCAATTGCTCCATGAAGCCGGCCTGCCCAAAGGCGTACTGAACGTTGTCAACGGTGATAAGGAAGCAGTAGACATCCTCCTTCGCGACCCCCGCGTTCAGGCGGTAAGTTTCGTTGGCTCGACACCAGTTGCCGAATACATCTACTCCACAGCTACTGCCCACGGTAAGCGCTGTCAGGCGCTGGGCGGGGCAAAAAACCACGCTATCGTGATGCCGGACGCCGACATCGACAATGCTGTCAATCAGCTTCTCGGTGCAGCCTTTGGCTCTTCTGGTGAACGCTGCATGGCCCTGTCGGTAGCTGTTGCGGTGGGCGATGCCGCTGCGGATGCATTGGTCGAGAAAATGCAGGTGGCCATGCAAAGCCTGAAAGTCGGTGCGCATACCGACAGCAAGAACGATTTCGGCCCGGTGATTACGCGCCAGCATCAGCAGAAGGTGATCGGCTATATCAACAGCGCAGAAGAGCAGGGCGCTACTGTCGTGGTCGATGGCCGCGAGTCCTGTGTTCCAGGCTATGAGGGCGGCTTCTTCGTCGGCGGCACCCTAATCGATCGTGTAACCCCGGAGATGGTCAGCTACAAGGAAGAAATCTTCGGCCCGGTACTGCAGGTGGTGCGCGTCGCCAGCATGAAAGACGCGATGGCGCTGATCGACAACCATGAGTACGGCAATGGCACCTGTATTTTCACCCGCGATGGTGAGGCTGCCCGGTACTTCTCCGACAACATCAAGGTTGGCATGGTCGGTATCAACGTACCGTTACCGGTACCGGTGGCCTATCACAGTTTCGGTGGCTGGAAGCGTTCACTGTTTGGGGACCTGCATGCCTACGGACCAGATGCCGTGCGCTTCTACACCCGTCGCAAAACCGTGACGCAGCGCTGGCCATCTTCGGGTGTGCGCGAGGGCGTCGAGTTCTCTATGCCAACCATGAAATGACAGGTCGCGGCGACCGGCCGGCGCTGCCTGGCTGCCGTCTGGTCGCTGAAACTCGCCTCATTCAGCGTTACCTGTGCGGCGTTAATTCGCTGCGGTAATCCAAATAACCGAGAGACGATAATGAACAAAAAACACAAGAAGTTCTCGCTCTGCTGCTCTTCCCAACACCTCCTGTCAAGCGGATGACCGATCGACCCTTTGGACTATTTCCGGAGTTGATCCGGCTTCCAGGCTTTCCATTTTCGTGGAAGGTATGCGCTTCTGAGGAGTCTTGAAAAATGAATAAGGTCCGTACTGGGGCTGCGCTCGATGGACGAGTGTTCTGGCCCTCACTGATTGTAATACTGGGCATCACCATCCCCCTACTTGCTTTCCCCAAGTCGGGCGAAGCGATCATCAACCAGATGTTCGCCTTCTCCACCGGGAGTTTCGGCTGGCTATACCTGACGTCGGGGTTGGCGGTTGTTACATTCCTGCTGTGGCTCGCCTTCGGACGTTACGGAAACATCCGTCTTGGCCGGGAGGGGGATGCTCCCGAGTTTTCCTACTTCAGTTGGGTGGCAATGATTTTCTGCGGCGGCATTGGTATTGCCATCGTCAACTGGGCCTGGGTCGAGCCGATCTACTATTTCAATAGCCCCCCCATGAATGTTGCGGCCCATAGCCGTGAGGCAGCCGAATGGGCGCTGACCTACGGACAGTTCCATTGGGGCCTGACGCCGTGGGCGTTTTACTGTCTACCAGCGTTGCCCATTGCCTACTCCATGTATGTGCGTCGGCAACCTGGGGTGCGCCTGTCGGTTGCCGCGCGTGGTGTCCTGGGGGACAAGGCAAATGGCTGGTTAGGGGTGTTATTGGATACCGTGGTAGTGTTCGGCATTGTCGGTGGCGTGGGGACGTCCCTTGGTCTGGCAGTGCCACTGGTGTCGACCCTTGCAAGTGATGTTTTTGGCGTTCAACCATCCTTCACATTTGACATGGTCATACTTGCCCTCTGGACCCTGATGTTCGGTATGAGTGTCTGGTTTGGCCTGAGCAAGGGCATCAAATTACTCAGCGATATCAACGTCTATCTGGCTCTGCTGTTGCTGGCGTTCGTCGCGGTCATTGGCCCGACGCTGATACTGCTCAACGGTTGGGCCAATAGCCTCGGATTGATGATCAACAACTTCGTCCACATGAGCCTCTGGACTGATCCCATTGCCAAAGGCTCGTTCCCACAAGACTGGACCATCTTCTACTGGGCCTGGTGGATAGCCTACGCACCGATGATGGGCTTGTTCGTGGCGCGGATTTCACGCGGCCGCACCATCAAGGAGTTGATCATTGCTGAGTTGGTCTGGGGCAGTTTGGGTTGTTGGGTATTCTTTGCCGTCTGGGGTGGCTACTCATTGAACCTGCAATTGTCGGGCGTGCTGGATATCAGTGCGATCCTGACCCAGCAAGGTATCCCCGCAGCCGTCCTTGCCATTCTAAAAACCATGCCGATGTCCAGCGTTGTCATCGCTGGGTTCGTGTTGCTGTGTTTCGTGTTTCTCGCGACTACGTTGGATTCGGCAGCTTACGTCCTGGCGTCTGTTACTTCTTACGAACTTAGCGGCTATGAAGAACCGCAACGTTGGTTGAGGATTGTATGGGCGCTGCTTCTGGCTGTGATTGGCATTGGCCTGATTAAGGTTGGGGGACTCAAGGCTGTGCAAACTTCTACCATCGTTGTGGCGCTTCCTTTGATTCCGGTGCTTGGAGTGCTTGCCTGGTCACTGATACGCATGATCAAAACGGATTTTGGTGATCAGTTGGAGCATGGAGAAGTGGTGTTTGCTGTTTCGCAGCATCCGGTTGCGAAGCTAGCAGAAGATGCGGCAAGGCCAGTCATGCTGGAGCCGATGCCTGTCCCATTGCGCGAGTGATTAAAACTGGCACGGTCAGAGGCTAGGTGTTGTGGATCGACTGGCCCTTTTGTTCGGGCTGGTCTCCGCTGCTTTTGCAGGAGTACTTATTGGAGCGGCTCTCACTCATCAAGATCCAGTCCTGGCTCAGAGTGGAAGGAGAGTGGGTGAATCGCCCCTAATTTCGTAGACACTCTAACCTGCCGCTATGGGTCGACTTCTACATTTCGTGACAGGCAGCTTTTGGTCGATTCTGTTGAAAAAATCGGTCATCCAAAGCTGCCTGATCATTGACCGGTGAAAACGCCTTTTTTACACGCTGCTACGTGAAATCTGCTTCTGGAAACCTCTGCTAAAAGTAAAGATTTCAATCTCGGACGCGTACTTTTCAACTGCGGAAACCATGGCCGACTTTTTCAACAGAATCGGCCGATGACTACCTTTCGCCAGCGGCAGCAATGGGCAGCTCTCTACCGATCATGTTTACTAAGCGTGCTGGTCAAAGCCGATGCAATCGGTGGTCTGATCGAATGCAATCGCCTGGTCACGTGCAATGCAAACGAGTGGTCAGTACCGATGCAATCAGGTGGTCAAGTGGAGTGCAATTTCGCAGAACCGACATACTCTGCCTTGTTGCCGCTCGAATCTCTTCCTTGATGCTCTTTTCTGGGCGTTCTAACAAGCTTGGCTAAAGCTGCCAGTTGACGGCCGCCACTTGCAACTGCAGGGCGGCCGCTGATCAGGCATCACTGAGCATCAGTGGTTCTGGTGGTATTCCAGAAAGGACTCCATGTCCTCAAGCTCTTCCTCGTCATACACCGACTCACCGTCGTGCTCAGAGCATTCACCACGGTGATTTATCTCTGATGCTCGGTAGATGTAGCCGTCACCGCAAAAACGGCACGTCGCATACGCTTCGTCGTACTGCTCCGCGCATGGGTGACACACCCACCCATCAGGTTCCGAATCTTCGTAGCCCAAGGGAGTGATAGAGAGCGATTTCTCGTCACATAATTCGCAGGCCGGAGCAAGGCCTGCGTAGATCACCGCTCCCAGCTGGAGCACATCCAGCCCCTGCAATGGAGTTGGCTTCATCAGTGGGATGTGTTCCCTCAGCTTGGAGACGCCTGTGTCGCGATAGGCCAGGAGCTGGGTATCGGTCGAATCAAAGTGATCGTCGCTCTTGAGCGCGATCTTGCTGTTGAATCCGAGGTAGTGGGATACCGCAGCATGCGCGTGAGCATTCCTGATCTCCACGCCGTGTTCGCGATAGTGGACTCGCAGGAAATCAACGGCCTGATCGATCACATCAATGGTTTGATCGTTTACATCTGGTTGTTTTGCATTAGACATAGCAACGTTTCCTTATGGAAAGGCCGACAGAATGTTCCAGGGGAACGCGTTGAGGGTTTAAGCATGCTGTCAGCCGGTCTAGGAATCGGCTATACACGGTAGGGCAGGGTGCAAGATGTCCTGTTAGCTCTCTCAAAGGCAGTTCGGACTCGAGGCAAACGATATTTGAGCGCCTGCCTGGAGTCAAGCCTGGTGCTCGACCTGGGGAGAAGCCTGCGTATTCAAAAAACCTTAGCGTACGATTTTTCCCGAATTCTGTAGGCTCCCCTTAATAACGGACGCGGGGGCTTGTCGTGTACGTAGAACGCTTGAGCAGAAACGAAAAGGGCCGACCCCAAGGCCAGCCCATTACATGATTCGCATGCCTGAATCAGGCTGCCTTTTCTCTAACGGTTACATCGACTTCCAAATTTGCGCAGGCCAGCAGGTTCACCAGAGCATCCAGGGAGAACTTATCAATCTTCCCGTTCAGCAGCTCACTCAGACGCGGCTGGGTAACGTGGAGCTTTCGTGCCGCATCTTTTTGCGGCAGATCCCAGGACCGCACGACCTTGGTCAGCACCCGCATGAGTTTGGAGCGCACCCGAAGATTCTCGGCTTCCTCTGGCGAATCAACCAACGCGTCCCACACAGAGCTAGAGCGTTCGTTTGCCATGTTTTATTCCTCATTCCTACTTTTATTACATTTAGAAAAGTACTTGAGTATGAACTGAGCCTGCGACTTTACCCCTTGCCGTAACCGGAAGGGGTTTTTCGGACCACCCCCCTAATGCCAGGGGGTGTCGCGATCAGTCAGTCCAGCGATTTGTACCGGGCCTTTGCCAGGTCAATATCGCGCTTTTCCGTCTTTTCAGTGGTCTTGCGAAACGCATGCAGGACGTAAATCGCTTCCGGCCGGTTCACCACATAAAACACGCGAAAAGCCCCATCTTTACACTTGATGCGGATCTCCCGCACTCCCTGCCCCACACTCTCCATCGGCTTCCAGTCCGCAGGGTCATCACCGTCTTGAACAACCTCAAGCTGGTACCCGGCTCGCTGACGGGCTTCCGGTGGAAACTCCCGCAGGTCTTCCTTACTGCTGCCCAACCATTCGATTTCTTTGATGTCGCTTTGCATCGTGTCGATTCCTTATAACTAGATGATTGAGATATCTCATAGGGTGCTTCCTCGTCTTCCATCGTGGGCTGGGTGGTTCACTAAAGTACCCGCTGCCTCAAACTGGGCTCATGTACGGGGGTAGTGCCATCAGGGAATTCAATATATCTCGATATCGAGATAACGTCAAGCGAGTGGCGAATAATTATCTCGATACCAGTATGTGACAATAAACCGTTCAGGTGAGCCGTTGAGAAAGCCCTTCTAGGATCGGCTCAGCTCTTCGGCTAAAATTGTTGATAAAATAGGTTATCACCAATTATTGCCGTTTATCGGTTTTGAAGGCGGCTGCCGCATTTTCCGTTGCTTTCGTGACTGAAGACGTTGCCAATGATCTCAAGCGAGCCAGTGATGAGAACAATATGCAGGAACTGACGAAAGCGCATCAGAACGATCAGCGTCGGCTCACGTCGGTCGAATTTCAGACACTGGCCCAAGTTCCGGCCGCGGTCGAGTGGTTTGCCAACCTGGACAACCCTCGAACACGACGTGCCTACCAAAATGACCTGGAAGACTTCTGCGGATTTGTCGGGTTGGCTTCGGCGGATGAGTTTCGTGTCGTGACCCGATCACACGTTCTGGCCTGGCGTGCCCAGCTCGAGTATCGCGGCTTGGCGGGCGCCACGATCCGGCGCAAATTGGCCGCGCTGGCCAGCCTGTTTGATCATCTCCTGGAGAGCAATGCAATCGCCGGCGGCAATCCCGTGCACGGCGTGAAACGACCAAAGATTGAAAGCAACGAAGGCAAGACGCCGGCATTGGGTGATCACCAGGCCAAAGCGCTGCTCGAAGCTCCGGACGAGACGACCCTCAAAGGGGTGCGTGACCGCGCGCTATTGGCTGTTCTTCTTTATCACGGGCTGCGCCGCGAAGAAGCGGCGCTGCTGCAGGTGAGTGACATCCAGGACCGCCGCGGAATTCAGCATTTAAAGGTGCATGGCAAGGGCGGCAAGGTGCGCTACCTGCCGTTGCACCCCGTGGCGGCCGGCCGTATTCACCAGTACCTGGAAAACTCAGGGCATCATATGGCGGACAGGAAGGCGCCCCTCTTCATTCCTTTGCGGGGCAAGCTGACCGGTGCCGGCATTACGGCCAACGGCATCTACACCGTGGTAGCGGCTTACGCAAAAAAAGCCGGGATTCAGGTCGACGGCCTGGGCGTCCATGGACTCAGAGCAACCGCAGCCACCAACGCCTTGGAGCATGAAGCCGATATTGCCAAGGTTCAGGCCTGGCTGGGTCATGCCAATATCAGCACAACCAAGATCTACGATAGACGAGAGAACAGGCCGGAGGATTCACCGACCTACAAGGTGAAGTATTAGTAGACGGCGTTCGGGCTGCAGCAGCTCACCCCCGGGCATTGTCGAGAATGTGGTGCAAAGCTACCCAAGGATGATGGCCGTCCACGTCCTTCCCTGGACAGGTATCGGCGTGTAGGAAAGGGGTTTGGCAGTCTTCGAGTGCTTGGCTTTCCATGCAGCCGTTGCATACAGCACGCCCGGCAACGATCGACCATCGACCGTTCCATTCCTCGATCCTTCGTTCATTGTCCACCGCCCGCTTCCTCAACCTGCATTTGGGATAGCGACAGTAATGCTAGGCAAGCCGGATTGATACGCTCGAAAACACACCCGTAATTGAAGGTAAACCCGGCGCAGCAACCCCCAAAATCATCGCTTGTAGATCAGACTGCGTATTTCGGCCTATCGTGACCGCCCGTTTCGGTACATCGTGACCGACCATTTCGCTAACGCGTGACCGCTCATTTCGCTAACAACGTGACCGATTTTCCGCCTGTTCCGAAACAGCCGGTCACGCTCTTACCGAAATGGTCGGTCACGCTGTTAGCGAAATACCCTCCACTCCGTTGCGCATGACCTGACGCGCCGCCACCCTCAGTCCCATTTCGGGGAATCGAAGGATGGCGGCGCAGCGAGTAGCCATGCGTAATATCAAAGAATGCCTGCGCCTCAAGTTCGAGGCCGACCTGTCCCACGACAAGATCGCCCGCGCCTTGCAACTGTCCAAGGGCGTGGTCAGCAAGTACATCAAGGCGGCGCGCGACACCGGCATCGAGTGGCCCGCGCTGGCTCTACTGGATGAGGCGGCGCTTGGCGCCGCCCTGATTCCGGCCGCCAAAGTCGTGCACACACGCGGCGACCGCGTGTTGCCCGACGTGATCACCCTGCACCGCGAACTACGTCGCAAAGGCGTGACGCTACAACTGCTGTGGGAGGAATACACCGCCGCTCATCCCGACCAGCCAACCTACCGCTACACCCAGTTCGTCGAGCATTACCGCTGCTACGCACGGACGCTCAAACGTTCGATGCGCCAGCAGCACCGCGCGGGCGAAAAGCTGTTCATCGACTACGCCGGGCCCACGCTGCCGGTGATCGACGCCGCCACCGGCGAGATCCGCCAGGCCCACATCTTCGTCGGAGCCCTCGGCGCCTCGAACTACACCTACGCGTGCGCCACGCCGGGCGAGACCCAGGTGGACTGGCTGACGGCGTTGAGCCAGGCCCTCAGCTACTTCGGTGGCGTCCCCGAAATGATCGTCCCGGACAACCCTCGCGCCCTGGTTGCCCGGCCTGACCGTTATGAGCCGGGTCTGAACCGCGCGGCACTGGAGTGCGCCCAGCACTACGGCGCCATCATGCTCCCGGCGCGCCCGCGCAAGCCGCAGGACAAAGCCAAGGCAGAGGTAGCGGTGCAGGTAGTCGAGCGCTGGATCATGGCGCGGTTGCCGCATCAGCAGTTCTTCAGCCTGCATGCGCTCAATCAGGCCATCGCCGTCTTGCTGGAGGACTTGAACCGACGCCCGTTCAAAAAGCTCGACGGATGCCGACGGGACTGGTTCGAGCAACTCGACCAGCCAGCGCTCAGGCCGCTGCCGGCGCATCCGTATGAGGTCGTGACCTTCAAGCGCTGCAAGGTCAACATTGATTACCACATCGAAGTGAATGGCGGCTTTTACAGCGTGCCCTCGGCCTTGGCCCGGCAAAGCGTCGACGCCAGAGTGAGCGCCCATACCGTCGAAATCCTGCATGGCCACCGGCGAGTCGCCAGCCACCTGTTGCTCCCGCGGCGCGGCGCCTACAGCACCCAGAGCGAACACATGCCGGCCTCGCACAAGGCCCATCGCGACTGGACGCCTCAGCGCCTGCTCGACTGGGGCGAGCGGATCGGCCCGCACGTCCGGCAGATCGTCGAACATCAACTGACCCACAAACCCCATCCGGAGATGGGCTACCGCTCCTGCCTGGGCTTGCTCTCGCTGGCTCGCCACTATGGCAACGAGCGTCTGGAGGCGGCAGCCAGCCGCGCCGTGCAACTGCGCGCGCTCAACAGCCGCACCGTACGCAACCTGCTCAAACAAGGGCTCGACCAGCAACCGCTGCCCAAGGTCACCGCCGCTCAACCCGCCTGCCACGAGAACGTGCGCGGTGCCGACTATTACACCCAAAAGGAGCTGTTCAATGATGACGCAACACACGCTTAATCAATTGCACCACCTGCGCCTCAGCGGCATGGCCAAGGCGCTGGAAGAGCAGTGGACACTGCCAGCCAGCCACAGCTTGAGCTTCGATGAGCGGCTCGGCCTGCTGCTCGACCGCGAGCTGGCCTGGCGCGACAACAAACGCCTGGAGCGACTGCGCAAACAAGCCAAACTCAAATACGCCGGCGCCTGCCTGGAAGACCTCGACCGCCGCCAAGGCAGAGGACTGGACGAACGCCAGCTCGCAACCCTGGCCGGCGGTGACTGGATCCGCCAACAGCACAACCTGTTGCTGACCGGCCCAACCGGCGTCGGCAAAACCTGGCTCGCCTGCGCTTTGGGTAACCAGGCCTGCCGCCAAGGCTACAGCACGCTCTACCTGCGCACGCCACGCCTGCTGGAACAACTGCGGATCGCTCACGGCGACGGCAGCTTCGGCCGCACGCTGCAACAACTGGCCAAAGTCGACGTGCTGATTTTAGACGACTGGGCGCTGGCGCCGCTGGAAGAAAATGCCCGGCACGACTTGCTGGAAGTGATCGACGACCGCGCCGGCTCGCGGTCGACGGTACTGACCAGCCAACTTCCGGTCGATCACTGGCACGGCTGGATCAACGATCCGACAGTGGCCGACGCCTTGCTGGATCGGCTGGTGCACAGCGCGTATCGAATCGTGATGAAGGGTGAGTCGCTGCGACGTAAAAAGACGGAAGAAGAAGCGGCATCGTGACCGATGCGGTTAGAATTTAGACCCCGCGCAATCGGGTGGAGAAACCGGTCACGTTGTTAGCGAAATGACCGGTCACGATGAGCGAAATACGCACTCATCGCGGCAACCATGCTGAAAGCATTGCGTGACTGGAGCGGGAAGGCCTCAGAATGCAAAGCTTGCTACCTGCTCAGTCCACCCGACTCCAG
>JAIETJ010000048.1 GCA_019745275.1 Pseudomonadaceae bacterium
CTCTTCTTGATTGCCGCCGAAGCCATCGCCAGCACTGATGGCCTCGGCTACCGGATTTTTCTGGTCCGTCGTTACCTCGCGATGGACGTGATCCTGCCCTACGTGGCCTGGATCACCTTGCTCGCGTGGCTGATGGACCTGGGCCTGCGCCGCCTGACCCAGCTGGCCTTTCCCTGGTTTGAGGGGGCCAAGGCATGAGCAAAATAAAAACCAGTGCGGGTGCCAGTGCCTCCTTGGCACGGCGCCACGCACAACCACAGTCCACGGTAATAACCGCGCAAAACACCGGATCGAGCCTGCCAACAAAGCCTAACGCCGGCGCCTTTATCGAGGTGAAAAATGTCTGGCATCAATATGACGATCAGACGGTGCTGGAGCGACTGAATCTGTCCGTCAACGAAGGCGAGTTCTGCACCTTGGTCGGTGCCTCTGGCTGCGGAAAATCGACTTTTCTGCGCCTCTTACTGGGCCAAGAACAGCCGAGCAAAGGGCAAATCCTGCTGGCGGGTCAGCCACTGGCTGCCGAACCAGACGCCAGCCGCGGTGTGGTGTTTCAGCGTTACTCGGTGTTCCCGCATTTAAGCGTACTAGATAACGTCGCCATAGGCTTGGAACTGCCGCGTGCGCCGCTGTTTGGCCGTTTGTTTGGCAGCGCCAAGCGCGAGGCCCGCGAGCAAGCTGCCGTGATGCTCGACAAGGTTGGCCTTAGCCACGCGCTGGACAAATACCCCAGCCAATTGTCCGGCGGTATGCAACAGCGCCTAGCCATCGCCCAAGCACTGATCATGCGACCACGGGTCCTGTTGCTGGATGAACCGTTCGGGGCGCTCGACCCCGGCATCCGCAAAGACATGCACGCTCTGCTGCTGGAGCTGTGGCACGCCACCGGCCTGACCGTATTTATGGTCACCCATGACTTGAGCGAAGGCTTCAGCCTCGGCACCCGCTTGCTGGTGTTCGACAAAACCCGCATCGACCCCCATGCCCCCGGTGCCTTTGGCGCGCGCATTACCTACGACATTCCCTTGAACAGCGACCGCCGCGCGGCCCGCGCCGCCGTCGACGCCTTGCCGACGCAGCTGCAGCCGGCCTTATAAGGAGCGACCATGAGCACCGCATTGACCCTACGCCCGACCCTGTATGAAGAACTGCTGCCCGGCGGCGGCCACAGCTCCTTCGTGCTCAAACGCGGCCAATTGCTGCGCATCACTGACCTCGAAGGCGGCGCCAACGTCAGTTTATTGCTGCTCAGCGCCACGGAAAAAAGCGAACGGCTGAACCTGCCCGACACCCTCAAATGCCAGCACACCGCCAAACTCACCGCCGGTCACTGTTTGTATTCCGACATGGGCCGCGTGCTGGCCGCCATCACCGCCGACACCTGTGGCTGGCACGACAGCTTCGGCGGCCTGCTTAACGCTACCGAAGTGGCGGAAAAATACGGCGCCGGTCGCTATCAAGAGCTGCGCAATAGTTTCTTTCGCAACGGCATGGACAACCTGCTGGTGGAGCTGGGCAAGTGGGATCTTGGCCTCGCCGACCTGCTGATGAACCTCAACCTATTCAGCAAAGTCAGCGTCGACGAGCACGGCCGCTTCCAGTTTCAGCCGGACAATTCCAAGGCTGGCGACTATATCGAGCTATACGCGCCGATGGACACGCTGGTAGTACTCACCGCCCTGCAACACCCGATGGACCCCAACCCTGACTACGCCCCCAAGCCGGTGCAACTGAGCTGGCATCAGGTTGCCAGCGATGGGATCAGCGTGCTCTGCCGCACCTCGCGCCCAGAAAACGCTCGCGGTTTTCACAACACCGAACGTCAGTACCTCTGAGGGTTGCCCACATGAATTTAATCGCCAGCACCCTACAGCCTGAAGCCGCCGTCTACCGTCACGAAATCCCGGCCGGCGAGCCGTTTCTCTGTGAAGTCAAAGCCGGTCAGACCCTGCGTCTGCTTGATCTGCAAGGTAACCAAGCGGTCGACACCTTGTTCTACAGCACCAAAAACCCGCGTGAACGCTATGACCCACAACGCACTCTGCGCAAGCAGAACAGCGTTTACCTGAGCACCGGCAGCGTGCTGTATTCCAACCTCGGCAATCCGTTGCTGACTATCAGCGCCGACACCTGCGGCCGGCATGACACCCTCGGCGGCGCCTGCGCGCAAGAAAGCAACACGGTCCGCTACGCCCTCGACAAGCGCTACATGCACAGCTGCCGCGACAATTTCCTGCGCGCCAGCCTGCACGACGGCCGCCTGAGCAAGCGCGACATCGGCGCCAACATCAACTTCTTTATGAACGTGCCAGTCACTGCCGAGGGTGGCCTGACCTTCGAGGATGGCATCTCGGCGCCGGGCAAATATGTCGAGCTGATAGCGCATATGGACGTGATCGTGTTGATCTCCAACTGCCCGCAGCTGAACAACCCCTGCAACGGCTACAACCCGACCCCGGCTGAGGTGTTGGTTTGGGATTAACGCCCCGTAACCCGGTGGCAATCCGCACGCACACTGCTGAACATCGCTGAACACAGCAGAAGATCGCGGGTTACACCCACCTACGCTGCAAAGAATATTCAACCCCGGACGACCGGGGTGCAGACCGAATACTGCGGGACGGCCCGCCTGCCCTTTCGAGGGGTACACCATGTTCAAGAAATTACTGATCGCCAACCGTGGCGCCATTGCCTGCCGCATTCTGCGCACCTTGCGCACACTCGACGTACAAGGCGTGGCCGTGTACTCCGAAGCCGATGCAGCCAGCCTGCATATCCAGCAGGCCGATGAAGCCCATAGCCTCGGCGAAGGCCCGGCCGCCAACACCTATTTGCAGGTCGAGAAAATTCTCGCCGTGGCCAAACAAACCGGCGCCACGGCGATCCATCCCGGCTACGGTTTTCTCTCGGAGAACGCCGCCTTTGCCGAAGCCTGTGAGGCGGCCGGCATTGCTTTCGTCGGCCCGACGCCACAGCAACTGCGAGTATTCGGCCTCAAGCACACCGCCCGCGCCCTGGCCAAACAGCACGGCGTGCCGATGTTAGAAGGCACCGAACTGCTGGAAAACCTTGAGGCTGCGCTGGTCGCAGGCGAAACCGTCGGCTATCCAGTAATGCTGAAAAGCACCGCCGGCGGTGGTGGCATCGGCATGCGGGTGTGCAACAGCGCTAATGAGCTGAGCGAGGCGTTTGATGCGGTCAAGCGCTTGGGCCAGAACAACTTCAGCGACAGCGGCGTGTTTATCGAGAAATACATCCAACGTGCTCGCCACTTGGAAGTGCAGGTATTTGGCGACGGCCAAGGTGAAGTGCTGGCGCTGGGCGTGCGTGACTGCTCGGTGCAACGGCGTAACCAGAAGGTGCTGGAAGAAACCCCGGCACCCAACCTGCCGGCTGGCATGAGCGAGGCGCTCTGCGCAGCGGCGATCAAGCTGGCCAAGGCGATCAATTACCGCAGTGCCGGCACGGTGGAATTTGTTTACGACAGTGCCGCCGGCCAGTTCTACTTTCTCGAAGTAAACACTCGCCTACAGGTCGAACACGGCGTCACCGAGCAGGTCTGGGGCGTTGACTTGGTGCGCTGGATGATTGAACTGGCGGCCGGCGACCTGCCGCCGCTGAGCGAACTGGGCAAAGGCCTGAAAGCCAGTGGCCACGCCATTCAGGCGCGCCTGTATGCCGAAGATCCGGGCCGTGACTTTCAACCGAGCCCTGGCCTGCTCACCGCCGTCGAGTTCCCTAAAGCCGACGGCAAGGCGCTGCGCATCGACACTTGGGTGGAAGCCGGTTGCGAAATCCCGCCGTACTTTGACCCGATGATCGCCAAGCTGATTGCCTGGCAGCCAACTCGCGAGCAGGCCAGTGCCGCACTCAGCCAAGCACTGGCTGACACTGTGTTGTATGGCGTGGAAAGCAACCGCAACTATTTGCGGCAGATCCTCGTCGACGCACCCTTCGCCAGCGGCGAGCCTTGGACCCGCTGCCTGGAAGGCCTGATTTATACCGCCAGCACCTTCGAAGTGCTTAGCGCCGGCACCCAAACCACCGTGCAGGACTTCCCCGGCCGCCTCGGTTATTGGGCGGTCGGCGTGCCACCCTCCGGGCCAATGGACGACCGCGCCCTGCGTCTGGGCAATCGCTTGTTAGGCAATACCGAAGGTGCCGCTGCGCTGGAAATCACCATGAGCGGCCCGGCCCTGCGCTTTAATACTGATGCGGTGGTCGCAGTGACTGGCGCGCCAATTCCACCGCAACTGGATGGCGTCGAGCAGCCAATGAACACCGCGCTACTGGTCAAGGCAGGCAGCACGCTGAGCCTCGGCACCATCAATGGTGCCGGTGCGCGGTCATATCTCACCCTGCGCGGCGGCCTGCAAGTACCGGATTATCTGGGCAGCAAAAGCACCTTCACCCTCGGCCAATTCGGCGGTCACGGCGGCCGCGCCCTGCGTGCCGGCGATGTGTTACACCTGTTGCCACTCAGCGATGCCAGCTACGGCGCCCAGTTGCCCGCCGAACTCTGCGATGCATTGCCAGCTGTGCGCGAAATCCGGGTGATCTACGGCCCGCACGGCGCCCCGGAATACTTCACTCCGACCTATATCGAGACTTTCTTTGCCACCGACTGGGAAGTGCATTTCAACTCCAGCCGCACCGGCGTACGGCTGATCGGTCCGAAACCCGAATGGGTGCGCGACAGCGGCGGCGAAGCCGGCCTGCACCCGTCCAATATCCACGACAACCCCTATGCGATTGGCGCGGTGGATTTCACCGGCGACATGCCGGTAATCCTCGGCCCGGACGGCCCGAGCTTGGGGGGGTTCGTTTGCCCGGTGACGATCATCGAAGCGGACCTCTGGCAGCTTGGCCAGCTCAAAGCGGGCGACAAACTGCGCTTTGCGTCGGTCAGCATTGACGCTGCGCGGCAACTGGCCAAAGCAAAAAATCTCGAATGCGCAAGCCTTGCTAGGAGCCAGCTGGTACCCCCCATGGATGGGGGAAATGCAGTAAGCCGCCGGGAGCGGCGTCTGCCTGGCGATCCTGCTATATCACTGATCGCGAGCAAGCTCGCTCCTACTGCAACAGCGCTGACCTCGCCCATCGTCCTCGACATCGGTGAGGCTGATAAACGCTTGGTTGCGCGCCTGTCCGGCGACACCCACCTGCTGCTGGAAATCGGCGCACCGGAGCTGGACCTAGTACTGCGTTTTCGCGGCCATGCGCTGATGCAGGCGTTAGAGGCCAAACAACTGCATGGTGTGATCGACCTGACGCCGGGCATCCGCTCGCTGCAAGTGCACTACCAGCCAGAAACCCTGGCGTTGGCCGATTTGCTCGGCATAGTCGCTGGCGAATGGGACGCTGTGTGCGCCACCCAAGACCTCAAGGTGCCATCGCGCATCGTGCATCTGCCGCTATCTTGGGACGATCCGGCCTGCCAATTGGCCATCGACAAATACATGACCACGGTGCGTAAAGACGCGCCCTGGTGCCCGAGTAATCTGGAGTTCATCCGCCGCATCAACGACCTGCCCAATCTCGATGAGGTGTACCGCACCGTATTCGACGCCAGTTACCTGGTGATGGGGCTTGGGGATGTCTACCTCGGTGCGCCGGTGGCCACCCCGCTAGACCCGCGTCATCGGCTGGTCACCACCAAGTACAACCCAGCGCGCACCTGGACCGCCGAGAACTCGGTGGGCATCGGCGGCGCCTATATGTGCGTGTACGGCATGGAAGGCCCCGGCGGCTACCAGTTCGTCGGCCGCACATTGCAGATGTGGAACCGCTACCGCGAAGTGGCCGCGTTCAACGGCAAGCCCTGGCTGCTGCGCTTCTTCGACCAGATCCGTTTCTACCCGGTGAGTGCCTGCGAGCTGCTGCAAATCCGCCGTGATTTCCCGCTCGGCCGCTACCAGCTGCGCATCGAAGACAGCGAACTGAAGCTGGCCGATTACCAGGATTTCCTCACCAAAGAGGCCGAGGGCATCGAGGCCTTCCGGACTCAGCAACGCGGCGCCTTCGATGCCGAACGCCAGCGCTGGATCGAATCTGGCCAGGCGCATTTTGACAGTGAAGAAATAGCCCCCGAACTGGGCGAAGACGCCCCGCTCGGCCATGGCCAGCATTCAATCGAAAGCCATATCGCCGGCAATCTCTGGCAGGTGCAGGTCAGCGAGGGCGACCGGGTACAAGCCGGCGACGTGCTGGTGATTCTCGAGTCGATGAAGATGGAAATCCCGCTACTGGCACCGCGCGCCGGCGTGGTCCGCGAAGTGCGGGTGCAACCCGGCTCGGCGGTGCGCGCCGGCCAGCGGGTGTTGGTGCTTGAGGAAATCTGATGTCGACCCGAACGGTGGATGGATAAAGCGCCATCCACCCTACGCACCCTCACCGTAGTTCGCGCTGCATCGATCCACCAATCGGCCGCGAGGCCGGCCAAATACCCGGCCAGCGAGCCGACCCCATTACGCTGCCACGGCATCGATGGTGGATGGATAAAGCGCCATCCACCCTACAAAGGACGCGACTTATGCAACATCTATTCGACCTGCGCCTCGGCGCACTGAAAACCGCCTACGAAGGCGGCAGCCTGACCCCACGCCAGCTGATTTTGGCCCTGCGCGAGCAAGCCGCTGCGCTCAATCCCGAGTTCAAGCTGTTTATCCATCTGCTTAGCATCGAAGAACTGGAGCCTTATCTGGCTGCGCTGGACGGCAAATCCCCAGCCGAGTTACCGCTGTTCGGCGTGCCCTTTGCGATCAAAGACAATATCGACCTAGCCGGCATCCCAACCACCGCTGCCTGCCCGGCCTTTGCCTATGTGCCGGAGCAGAGCGCCAGCATTGTCGAGCAGCTGCTTGCACTGGGCGCCGTGCCGCTGGGCAAGACCAACCTCGACCAGTTCGCCACCGGCCTGAATGGGACACGCTCACCCTATGGCGAATGCCGCAACAGCATAAACCCGGACTATCCGTCCGGTGGTTCCAGTTCGGGTTCTTCGCTGGCAGTGGCACTCGGTGTGGCCAGCTTCGCGCTGGGCACCGACACCGCAGGCTCAGGCCGGGTACCGGCGGCGCTGAACAACCTGGTCGGCCTAAAGGCCAGCAAGGGACTGATCTCCACCGCCGGTGTGGTGCCGGCTTGTCGCAGCCTAGATTGCGTGACTTTCTTTACCGCCAGCGCCCGTGAAGCCAGCCAGCTGCTGGCGCTGACCACCAAGCGGGACGAACGTGACGACTACAGCCGCAGCAATCCACTGTGGAACGACGCCAGCGCTTTCGGCCTGCCGCGCCCAGGATTTCGCTTCGGCGTTCCGGCGCGGCTGGAGTTCCTCGGTTGCAGCGAAAGTCCGGCGTTGTTTGCCGCCACTATCGAGCACCTCAAGGCGCTGGGTGGCCAAGCGGTGGAGATCGACTTCACGCCTTTTCTCGAAGCCGCACGCCTGCTGTATGCCGGTCCTTGGGTGGCCGAGCGTTACTTGGTCGCCGGCCCGCTGATCGAGCAGCAACCGGATGCCGTGTTGCCGGTAATCAAGGCCGTGCTGGCCAAAGCACCCGCCATCAGCGCCGCCGAAACCTTTGCCGCGCAGTACCAACTGCAGGCACTCAAGATCATTTGCGACCAAATCATGAGCGATCTCGATTGCGTGCTGACCCCCGCCTACCCGCGCCCGGTCACGTTGAATGAGCTGCACGCCGAACCCGTGCTGCGCAATTCAGACCTAGGCTACTACACCAACTTCATGAACATGCTCGACTACGCCGCCGTCGCCGTGCCAGCCGACTTTATGGCCAATGCTTTGCCCTGGGGCGTGACCCTGTTTGGTCGGGTATTTACCGACCAATACCTGCTCAGCCTGGCCGATGCCCTACAGCGGCAAACCGAGTTGCCCCTCTGTGGCCAACGCAGCCTTAATCTGCCGGAGCCCAGCAACCCAGCGCACCACGACATGGCCCGTGTGGTGGTGTGCGGCGCCCATCTAGATGGTTTGCCACTCAACTGGCAGCTCAAGCAACGCGGCGGCCGGCTGGTCGAGGCCACCCACAGCTCGCCTGACTACCAACTCTACGCCTTGGCGGGTGGCCCGCCGTTTCGGCCGGGCATGCTGCGGGTTGCCGAAGACGGTGTGGCCATCGAAGTGGAAATCTGGCAATTACCGAGCAGCGAGCTGGGCTCATTCCTCACCGGCATTCCGGCACCGCTCGGCTTGGGCAAGTTGCAGCTGGCCGATGGCCGCTGGGAAACTGGCTTTATCTGCGAAGCCTATGGCCTCGAAGGTGCCGCCGACATCAGCCACTTCGGCGGCTGGCGCGGCTATATGCGCAGCAAGCAGCCAGCCTGACGCGCCGGTTACGCGAACCTAATCAGCCGCCTCGGCCAGACAACCCAACTGACCGAGACTGGTTTTAACCGCTTCGTCCAGTGGTGTGTGCGACTCACTGCCGAGCAGCCGCAGCAGCTTGCGGTTATCCAGGCGCAACGGTTCGCGCCACAGGTAACGCATCTCCAGCACTTCACGCAGCACAACCACAAAGGGCGCCGCAAGCGTGACTAACAGCCACGGCACCCGGCGAATCGGCAGCGCCGGGTCGCCTGCAGCGCGGCGGATCGACTCGGCCATGTCGATGTTGCGCGGCAGCCAATGACCGGCAAAATGAAACGTCTCAAAGTTGCCGAACGTGGCCTGCTTAGCCAACAAGCGCACTATGGTCTGCGCCAGATCCGGCAAATAAGCCCAGGCATGGCCTACCTCCGGCATGCCGGGCAACCACACCGAGCGCAGTTTTTTTTGCGGGCGTACCAGTAGCGTCTGAAACCAGGAGCTCGGCGCCTGCCAACCAAAAAAATCCCCGGCGCGCACCACCACTGAGCGCACACCCTGCTCCGCCGCCGCTTGCAGCATAAGTTCCATCTCCACCCGCACCTGCCCTTTACGGGTACAGGGCTGTTGCGGTGCGTCCTCAGCCACCAAGCATCCAGCGTCGCTGCCATAGTTGTAGACATTGCCGGGGAACACCAACAACGCGCCGTTGGCACGGGCCGCCGCGATCGAACTGGCCAGCATGGGCAGTGCCTGCTCGCGCCAGCGCTGGTAGCCCGGCGGATTGGCCCCGTGAAAAATACAACTAATCCCCTGCGCGGCACGCACCACGTCGGGCTCATGCATGGCATCGCCAAGCAGCCACTCGACACCCGCTAAATCGCTATTGCTGCGCTGCGCTGCGGCAACATCGCGGGTCAAGGCCCGCACCTCCCAGCCATTCTGTAAACAGGCCAGCGCCAACGCCCCACCGATGCCGCCCGTGGCACCGATAATCAGGACAGTTTTAGTGATCGCGTCTGCAGTTGCAGTGCGCGGAGTGGTTGCTAGGGATGGCATCGAATTCACCTAAGGCATGGCTGCTGAAAACCCATTTTAGGACGCTGCCAGCTATTCAACTATCCACTAAGTTAGTTGATCTGCTATACGTTTATGCATGAATAGAAAAGACCTCGACTGGAATCTCTACCACTCGTTTCTGGCCGTCATGCGCGAGGGCAGCCTATCGGCAGCGGCACGCGCGCTGGGCCTGACCCAGCCCAGTATTGGCCGGCACATCGACAGTCTGGAGTCGGCACTCGACGCCACCCTGTTTACCCGCGCTCCCGATGGCCTGCGGCCAACCTCTATGGCCTTGGCGCTATTGCCCTGCGCCGAAGCCATGGCCAGCGCCGCGCAGCATGCCGCCCGCGTTGCCTCGGCGAATGAGCAAGAAACCCGCGGCAGCGTGCGGCTTACCGCCAGCCAGCTAATCGGTGGTGAAGTACTGCCGAGTATTCTCGCGGCGTTTTGTCAGCAGCATCCGCATATCAGCATCGAACTGGTGCTCAGCAATCAGAACGACGACCTGCTTAAACGCGAGGCCGATATTGCCGTGCGCATGCAGCGCCCCACTCAGCAAGCACTGGTGGCCAAGCGGCTTGGCAGCATCGAAATTGGCGCCTTTGCCCATCAACGTTATGCCCAGCAGCATGGTTTGCCGAGTAACCTGCTCGAACTGCGTGAGCATTTATTGATCGGCCCAGACCAAGACAACACCAGCAACAAACTGCTTGAACAACGCGGCTTGAGCTTGAATCCTGAGGACTTTGCCCTGCGCACCGACAGCGATCTGGCGCAACTCGCCGCTTTGCGTGCAGGGCTTGGTATTGGTGGCTGCCAGCTGGGTTTGGCACGCCGTGATCCGGCATTATTAGCGGTACTGCCCGAACAGCTCAACTTTAGCCTGGAGATGTGGCTGGTCACCCAAACGGGGCTGCGCAATAATCGTCGGGTAATAACTCTGTTTGATTTTTTGGCCACCGAACTAACGCGCTACGCAGCCTCCTGCAAACGCGATTGAGCAGAAATACTCGACTTTAATTTGCCGCCCTTAGCTCTGAATAAAAGGAATTATCCCTTTGCACTCACTCGCCATTCTCTACCCCATCTTCGCGCTGGCGTTTTGGACCAGCCTAGTCTTGCTGCAAATTCCAATCGCCCGCTTTCGCGCCGGGGCGCGTCGGGAGATCAGAGTCGATGATTTCAAATACGGTGAGTCCGCGTCGGTGCCGCCCTATGTGAGTATCCCAAACCGCAACTACATGAACCTGCTTGAAGTGCCGGTGCTGTTCTATGTTGTTTGCTTGCTCAGCTTTGTCACTGGTGGCGCCTCGCCCGTCATGTTAATTGTGGCTTGGGCATACGTGGCGTTACGAATGGTGCATAGCCTGATTCACCTGAGCTACAACAACGTCATGCATCGCCTCGTAGCATTTGCCAGCAGCAATCTGTTGTTGATTGCGCTCTGGGTGCTGGCGGCACTGCAGATGATGGCCAGCGCGCCACAAGCCTAGCGCAGTCACCCATCCAGAGCCTGCTCGCGTTCCGGCGGCACCGGCCTTGAAAGCTAATCAGCCAACAGCAAAAAGCCCCGCCAGCAAAACTGGCGGGGCTTTTTTGTGCGGCTCAATTCAGGCGGCGAGGCTGTTCTGTGCCCGTGCTTGGCCGGCGAAACGCAGCATCCATTCGGCCACTACCACGCCCTGATGCGCCTGGCTCATGCTGGCCAGTGCCTGTTGGTAGCGCGCCTCACCGAGAAATTCACGGCGCAGGTTGAGCAGTGCCAACTCGTAGTCATCGACAAACTCCGGGTGAGCTTGGAAGCACAGCACTTGGTCGCCGATGCTATAGGCGGCGTTCGGGCAGAACGCGCTGCTGGCCAGCAAGGTGGCGTTGGCCGGCAGCTCAGTGACTTGATCCTGATGGAACACCAGCATGTCGAGGCTTTCTAACGCCGGGCTCATCCACTCGGGTTGTTCGAGTAACTGATAGCGATTAACCCCAATGCCCCAACCTTGCGCGGCACGTTCAGTTTTGCCGCCCAACATCAGCGCCAGCAACTGGTGGCCGAAGCAGATACCGATCAGCCGGTCGCCATTCTGGTAACGCTCTAGCAAGTACTCGCGCAGGGTCAAAATCCACGGATCAGTACCAAAGGAATCGGCCTTGCTGCCGGTAATTAGGTAGGCGTCGTAGGCCTGATCGGCCTCGGGATAGCAACCTTCCACCACGTTGAACACATCGAACTGCGCCGTTATCGACTGCCTCGCAAACAACTGCCTGAACATTCGGCCATAGCCGTGGTACTGCTCAATTAACTGAGGTCGGAGGATGTCGGTTTCTAGGATGCAGATGCGCATGCTCATAGTTGGGGATGGTTACCTCTTGCTAAAGGATTAATGGAAAAAACGCGCGCTTTTTACCACGTCATTTCAGCTCTGCAAACCTTCTATTTTTAGCCACTGGAAAACTGGCTGGACCGCTGGCGCCACGCGGGTTGTAGCGTTGCCCTGCAGAGGCCGAAATACGGCCTTTTAGACGCAAAGAAAGGGGGAAAAGGCGCTCAGCAAAAAGTGACCAACGGTCGCCATTTAAACCTGTAATAAAGCCGCGCAACGCTGCTGTAAAAACACCTGTAATAGCTTGACCCGCTCCGACACCTGAGCGCGGTGCGGGCAGAGCAAATTTAGCGGCGCACTCTCGCCCTGCCAGTCGGTCAGAAGTGGCAACAAGCGCCCGGCATTCAGGTCAGCCTGCACATCCAACTGCGCTTTGTAGACGATGCCATGCCCGCTCAGTGCCCAGCGCCGCGCCACTTCCCCGTCGTCGCACAGATAATCACCACTGACACGCACTTCCTGCACCTCGCTGCCACGGCTGAAGCGCCAGAGGTCATAGGCCCGCTCGTTGCGCAAATACAGCACCGCCCGATGCTCGCTCAGCTCTGCCGGACTCTGCGGCGTGCCGTGCTGCGCCAAGTAGGCAGGGCTGGCGCAGGCTACGCGACGGTGCTGCGGGGCAATCGGTAAGGCCACTAGGCTAGAGTCGGCCGGCACGCCATAACGTAAGGCGATGTCCACCGGTTCGCGGAACAGGTCGGCATTGCGGTCATTGAGCAGCAGGCGCAATTGAATATGCGGATGCTGCTGCTTAAAGTCATCCAGCCAAGGCAGCAGCACATTGCGACCAAAATCCGAGGGCGCTGCCACTTGCAGGCTACCGCTCAAGCCCAGCGTATGAACCTGCAGCGCCTGCTCGCCTTCAGCCAGAGCACCCAGCGCCAGACGCACGCTGTCCAGATAACGGCGACCCTCATCGGTGAGGCGTAGGCTTCGGGTGGAGCGCACCAACAGGCGCACGCCGAGGCGGGTTTCCAGACGTTTGATGGCGATGCTGGCCGCTGCGGGGGTCAGTGCCAGCGCCCGTGCAGCAGCAGAAAAACTGCCACTGTCGGCGCTGCGCACGAAGATTTGCAGGTCAAGAATTGAGCTCATTAGTAAATATCCTTTACAAGTGATTCCCTTTTACCCGGCTTTTTCCATTACTACTATTGCCTGATGATAGAAACATCCCAACACAACGGAGCGATTGCCATGACGTGGTACTTCGATCACCTAGCATTCAATACCGACGACAGTGCGTCCTTGCAGCAGTTGTTCGGCAATCTGCTCGGTCTGCAACCGGGCGCTCGTCCACCCTTCCCGTTTCCCGGCCGCTGGCTGTATCAGGGTAACCAGGCACTGGTGCATGTAATCGAGCGCAACGATGTGAGCGCACCTATCCTCAGTCATATCGCCCTGCGCACGGACCGCGATGCCGCCTATGTACTGGAACGGGTGCAAGCCAGTGGCCTGCCCCATCAGATTGCCCAAGTGCCGGACGATGGCCTCTGGCAAATCTTCGTGCAGCTACCCGGTGGCCTGCTGCTGGAGCTGGATGCACCGGCTAGCCAACCACTGCCCAACACTTACCACTATCAGAGCAACGCCGGCGCACCGGCCTGAACCTACCGACAAGGAATCCGCACATGAGTACCAGCAGCCTATTTCAACCGTTAACTTTGGCCGGGCGCACTCTGCCCAACCGTATCGTCATGGCACCAATGACCCGCTCGCGCAGCAGCCAACCCGGCGATGCCGCCAACGCCATGATGGCCGAGTATTACGCCCAGCGCGCCAGCGCCGGGTTGATCATCACCGAGGCCACGCAAATCAGCCCGCAAGGGAAGGGTTACAGCTTTACCCCAGGGATTTACAGCGCCGAGCAAGTCGCGGGCTGGCGCTTGGTGACCGAGGCCGTGCATGCGGCCGGTGGGCGCATCTTCCTGCAACTCTGGCATGTGGGGCGCATGTCGCACGCCAGTTTTCATGTTGATGGTTTGCCGGTGGCGCCATCCGCTTTGGCGCCGGATGCGCAGGTGTGGGTGGTCGGTGAGGATGGCGTGGGCCGTATGGTCGACTGCCCGACGCCGCGCGAACTGAGCAGCGCCGACATCGCGGTAATTATCGAGGACTATCGCCACGCGGCTCGTAATGCAGACCTCGCCGGTTTTGACGGGGTTGAAATACACGGTGGTAACGGCTACCTGATCGACCAGTTCCTGCGCACACCGTCCAACCAGCGCCAGGATGCTTATGGTGGCAACCGCCAAGGCCGTCTGCGCTTTCTGCAGGAAGTGACCAGCGCCGTGGCTGAAGAAATTGGTGCGGCGCGGGTCGGCGTGCGTCTCGCACCTTTTATCACCGCGCGCAACATGGCCTGCCCGGACATCATCCCAACCATCCTTGAGGCCGCGACTTTCCTCGACCAATTAGGTATTGGCTACCTGCATCTGTCGGAAGCCGACTGGGACGACGCCCCGCAGATTCCGCAAGAGTTTCGCCTGCTACTGCGGGCGGCCTTCCAGGGGGCGATTATCGTTGCCGGGCGCTATGACGCCGAGCGCGGCGCGGCACTGATCGAACAGGGCTTGGTCGATCTGATCGCCTTCGGCCGGCCGTTTATTGCCAACCCCGACCTGCCGGCGCGTCTAGCCGGGCAGTTGCCGCTGGCCGATTTTGACGGTGCCAGCCTGTTCGGCGGCGATGCCCGCGGCTACAGCGACTACCCAGCGTTATCGGCATGAATAACCTTAAGTATCTGAAGCTAATTTCTACATGTATTGGAGTTCCTGCATGAAAGCCGTCGCCTATTACCAGTCCCTGCCCAGCAGCGACCCCCTCGCGCTACAAGACATCGAGCTGCCGGCGCCAACTCCGGGGCCACGCGACCTATTGGTGGCCGTGCGGGCCATTTCGGTCAACCCGGTAGACACCAAGATCCGCAGCAATGTCGCCCCCACCGATGGCCAGGCCAAGGTGCTGGGCTGGGATGTGGCCGGCGTGGTGCAAGCCGTTGGCGCCGAGGTCAGCCTGTTTCAGGTCGGTGACCAGGTGTATTACGCCGGCGCCCTGCAACGTGCTGGCGGCAACAGCGAACTGCATGTGGTGGATGAGCGCATCGTCGGCCACAAACCGCAAAGCCTGAGCTTTGCCGAGGCCGCGGCCCTGCCCTTGACTGCCATCACTGCCTGGGAGCTGTTGTTTGAACGCTTGAAAGTCGCCGAAGGCAGCGCCAGCCAAGGGCAGAGCCTGCTGATCATCGGCGCCGCCGGTGGGGTTGGTTCGATGCTCACCCAGCTGGCGCGGCAGCTCACCGGCCTGACGGTGATCGGCACCGCCTCACGCCCAGAAACCGCCGACTGGGTACGCCAGCTCGGCGCCCATCACGTCATCGACCACAGCCAACCGCTGCTGGCACAGTTGCAACAACTGGGCATCCAACAGGTCAATCACGTGGCCAGCCTGACCCACACCGATGAGCATTACGAGCAACTGATCGAAGCCCTAGCCCCGCAAGGGCAACTGGCATTGATCGACGATCCGGCTCAGCTCGACGTGGTCAAGCTCAAGCGCAAAAGTCTGTCGCTGCACTGGGAGTTTATGTACACCCGCTCACTGTTCGAAACCCCGGATATGCAGGCCCAGCACGCGCTGCTCGAACAGGTGGCGCAGCTAATCGATGCCGACACCTTGCAGACCACCCTCGGCGAGCACTTCGGCCGCATCAACGCCAGCAACCTGCGGCGCGCCCATGCCCTGCTGGAGAGCGGCACGGCACGCGGCAAAATCGTTTTGGAGGGTTTCTAAGGCTGCGCAGCGCAGGCGGTAATCCCCGGCCATTAGCTCTGCCAGCACGCGGGCAAAGCGGATTGGCAGACTGGCGACTTTATCGTTAGAGTCTGCCTATCCGCCCTTCCCCGGCGAGCCCACCGCAAGGACTGCCATGTCTGCCACTAATCGCACTGACGCCCAGCAACGCGCCGACGCTATCGGCGTGTTTAACCGTGAACTCAACCGGCTTGAATCTGAGCAGGTGTTACAGCTCAGCGAACCGCAGCGCAGCCGTCTGCATGAGCATCAGCAGGCCTTGCTGGCGCAGTATCGGGCAGCCTTTGATATCGACCAAAACAGTCAAGCGCGGCAATTGTCGCTGGGCATGCAGATCGCTTCGTTCCTCGGCGCGCTGGCGTTGGCGGCCAGTGTGTTTTTCCTGTTTTATCAATTCTGGGGACTGTTTGGTGAACTCGCGCAGGTGACGATTTTACTCAGCGCCAGCCTGCTGTCGTTTGGCCTAACTCTGGCGGTGCAGCGCCGCGACAGCTCAGGCTATTTCAGTAAATTGGCGGCGCTGGTGGCCTTTGCCTGCTTCGTGTTGAACATCGTCATGCTCGGGCAGATTTTCAATATCACTCCCTCCGATAAAGCCCTGTTGCCGTGGGCGGCCTACGCCCTGCTGCTGGCCTATACGACGCAGGCGCGGGTGTTACTGGCGGCCGGCATTGTCTGCGTACTGGGTTTTATCGCCGCCCGCGTCGGCACCTGGGGTGGGATTTACTGGCTGGGTTTTGGCGAACGACCAGAGAATTTCTTGCCCGCCGCAGCGCTGATATTTGCCTTGCCGCTAGTGATCTCGCAGCGGCGTTACGATGGCTTTGCCGTGCTCTATCGGGTATTCGGCTTATTGGCGCTGTTTTTGCCGCTGTTGGTGCTGGGCAACTGGGGCAATGGCAGTTACCTCGAACTGGAGCCTGATGTGATCGAAAACAGCTATCAGCTGCTCGGTTTTGTTAGCGCGGCCCTAGTGATTTGGCTCGGCGTGCGCCGCAACTGGTCGGACGTGGTGAATACCGGGCTGACCTTCTTCGTTATCTTTTTCTACACCAAGCTGTTCGATTGGTGGTGGGCGAGCATGCCCAAATACCTGTTCTTCTTGCTGCTCGGGCTCAGCGCCGTGCTGATACTGCTGATTCTGCGCCGTCTGCGCAGCGCTAATGGTCTGCTCGGGGGGAGCGCCGCATGAACTGGACTAATCGCCACAGCGGCCTGGCCGGTTTTGGCTTAATTGCGCTGGTCAATGCCATCGTCCTGCTCGGGGTCGCATGGAACCATAACGGCGTAGCCGACAGCCAACTGCAACTCTCCGAGCGCGAACTTGGCCCGGCCTATAGCTATGCCAGTAGCGAAAATAGCGGCGTAGCGCTGCAACTTGAGTATCGCTGGCCCCAAGATGACGGCAAGTACAACGGCCGACTGAGCAGCGCGAAAATGCAGGAACTGGGCTTTGCAGTACCAACCGAGCGCAGCGTGGCTAACGTGCGCCGCTATGTGCGGCAACTCGACCGCGACGGCTTAGTGGTGCTGGAATTCAACGGCCCGCTGTATCAACGCGAGCTGCAATTGGCCCAAGGTAAACTCCGCAGCAGCGCCGCCGACCTGGCCGCGCTGCCGGCCAATAAACCCTTGGCCGAAACCCATGAGAACGCACGCTTGGCCTTACACCGCGAGCAGGTCAGCGCCAGCCGTTTGTTGGTGGCCGATGTCGGCCTCGATCAGCAGGTACTGCGTGCCCGTTATCCAGACCGCAACCGCTACGCCATAGTGCGCGGGCGTTTTAACGTCTGGTCTTGGCATGACGACGACAGCGTGCAACTGGGTGGTTCGGCGCAGATCCCAGTGGCGCAAAGCATCAATTTACCGCAGCGCTGGCATGCTTTATTTAACCAATTGCCCAGTAGCCAGAAGGTCGCTGAATTCCCCGACGAGGGCAGCCGTAACCTGTTCAATGTGGACCTAGCCTTTGGCCAGCGGTTGGAACCGTGGATTACCCAACTGCAGGCTGGGCAACCCTGAATAGCGCAATTATGGAGTAGCGCAATCGCGCATCGGTGGCCTCTTCGCTGCGCTCATGAGACCACCCTACTCCACCCACCCGTCACGCGCGGTGCGGTGGCGTTACAGCTCGTAGAGAAACGCCTCATCAAGCTGATCAGGGGCGCTGATGGTGCTGTCTAAATCTTTGATCAGGCCATTCTCCAGGCCATAAATCCAGCCATACACGGTCAAGTCCTGGCCGCGCATCCAAGCGTTCTGCACGATGGTGGTATGGCACACGTTGCGCACTTGGCGCTGCACGTTCAGCTCACAAAGACGGTCGACCCGCTGCTCTTCATCCATGCCCGCGAACTCATGCAGGCTCTGGTGATGCAGCGCTTTAATCGCCCGTAACCAGTTATCGATCAGCCCCAACGCCTGATGGCCAATAGCGGCGCGCACGCCACCGCAACCGTAGTGGCCGCAAACGATGATGTGCTTAACCTGCAACACATCAACCGCGTACTGCAGCACCGAGAGCATATTCATGTCGGTGGCCACCACCATATTGGCCACGTTGCGATGCACAAAGAGCTCGCCAGGCATCAAGCCCACCACCTCATTGGCCGGCACCCGGCTGTCCGAGCAGCCGATCCAGAGAAACTCGGGCCGTTGCTGCATGGCCAAGCGCTTAAAGAACTCCGGGTCACGGGCGTTCAGCGACTCCGACCAGAAGCGGTTGTTCTCGAGCAATTTGTTTAGCAGCATGGCTGTACTCCTTACTTATCAGACACATGGGCTTGCGCCATGGCCTGACGCGGGGATTTAGTATCGCCGCTCAATCAGTTGCGACCTTGATTTTGATCAAGGTAATGCCCCTCGCTCAGTCACCAAACTGTAACCAGTTAAAGATTGGCAGGGGCGCACATGACCGACAGCAGACTCCCACTGGTGTATTCCTGTTCAGGATGTTCCAACGTCGCGCAGTTGGCCAATAGCTTGGCGCTGCGCTTAGACCGTCAAGGTCTGGCCGAGATGTCCTGCATTGCCGGAGTCGGTGGCCGGGTCGCGGCGCTGGTCAGCAAGGCCAAATCTGGCCGACCCATTGTCGCTCTCGATGGTTGTCCTTTGCAGTGCGTCAAAGGCTGTTTAGCCCAACACGCCATTGCAGCCGATGTGCACCTCATTCTCAGCCAGTCGGGCCTGCGCAAACGCTATGGCGAAGACTGTAGCAGCGCCGAGCAAGAGGCGCTATTTGGCCAATTACAGCTGCAATTACAGGCTTTAAATAACGCCAAAAACGCTGCCAATCCGGCGCAAGAATTGATTTTTGTCTAACGAGGTAAGTCCCATGCAAGTACGCAAACTATCCTTACTGGCGCTTGCCGTCGGCGCCTGCTTCAGCCACAACGCCAGCGCCGAAGAGAGCTTCAGCAATATCTTTACCCAAGGCACGCCGATTCTCGACGCGCGGTATCGCTATGAATATGTCGATCAGGATGCCGTCAAAGGCAAAGCTGCCCTCGACCATGCAAACGCCCAGACCCTGCGCACCCGCCTAGGTTTCCAAACCGGTAAGTGGTACGGCCTGTCGTCGCTGGTTGAGGCCGATAATGTCAGCCGTATTGGCGATGAGTCTTACAACTCCACCCGTAACGGCCAAAAGCAGTTTTCCGTGGTCGCCGACCCAGACGGCACTGAAATCAACCAAGCCCTGCTGCGTTACGACTATAAGTACGGCAGCGCAGTGGCCGGTCGCCAGCGGATTAACTTGGACAACCAGCGCTTTATCGGCAGCGTCGCCTGGCGGCAAAACGAGCAGACCTTCGACGGCGGTTTGCTGCAATTTAAACCCATCGCCGGCCTGACCCTGACCACCGCCTATATCGATCAGGTGAATACCATCTGGGGCCCGGAAAACGGTAAATACGACAATAAAACCAACCCAGCCAATATCGACGGCCATAGCCAACTGTTTAACGCTCAGTACGTGGTTATGCCCGAACTGACCGTGACCGGTTACAGCTACCTGCTCGACTTGGATAACATTGCCACCAACGCCGCATCGGCGAAGGGCACTTTGTCCAGCCAGACCACCGGCCTGCGTTTGAATGGGGTTATTTCCGGTTTTAGCTACGCGGCCGAATACGCCCAGCAGAGCGACTATGGCGACAACCCTAACGATTTAGACAGCAACTACTACTTAGCTGAACTGGGCTACACCGTCGCCACCGTGGGTCTGAAAGCCGGCTACGAAGTGCTCGGCGGCAGCGACGACGGCAGCAGCAAGGTGAAAAACAGCAACCTCGCCTTCCAAACCCCGCTGGCCACCAAGCATGCCTTCCAAGGTTGGGCGGACGTGTTCTTGACCACCCCTACCGACGGCATTGCAGACGCCTACCTCGGCGCCACCATGCCACTGCTGGGCGGTACAGCGCAGGCGATTTACCACGAATTCTCCGCCGAACAAGGCGGCGATAACTACGGCGAGGAACTGGATATCTCCTACGGTCATCCAATTCCGGGCGTTAAAGGCTTGGTCGCGCTGGCCAAATACGCCAATTACGACTCAGCCGATAACTCGATCAGCAGCTTCTCCAACGTCGACACCCAGAAGTTCTGGCTACAGTTGCAATACACCTACCTATAGCCGCAACGACGAGCGTTGTAACTCGCCGACGCACTCCCCATTAGAGGTAGCGCGTCGGAATAATGGTCGCGGCGGTCAGCTTTGCTCATTATCATGTGCTCCCCTCGGCGCAGACTGGAAACCCACCAGCCTGCACCCGCCACATGCCAAGAGTGCTTGAATTAGATGACCGCCGAACTTAGCAGCATCCTACTTAGCGTCCTGATTTTTATCGCCGCCGTGCTCTACTCCTCAGTCGGCCATGGCGGCGCTTCCGGCTATATCGCGGTCATGGCCTTGAGCGGGATTACCCCCGAGGTGATGAAACCTACGGCACTGATGCTCAACGTGTTGGTTGCCTCTATTGCCACCTACAAGTTTTACCGGGCTGGAGCGTTTTCCTGGCGCTTGTTTTGGCCGCTGGCGATTACCGCCGTACCCATGGCCTATTTAGGCGGCGCGCTGGTGCTACCGGGGCATTTTTATAAACCCCTGGTGGGGCTGGTACTGCTGTACGCCGCCTGGCGCTCGATAATCACCCCGACTCAACACACTGACAGTCCGCTGGTTACCCCGCACACCGCACTCTTGTTGGTGCTGGGCGCCGGCCTCGGCTTGCTCTCCGGTTTAACCGGGGTGGGCGGCGGCATCTTCCTTAGCCCGATTCTATTGCTGTATCGCTGGGCACACTTACGGGTGATTTCCGGAGTGGCGGCGGCGTTTATTTTGGTCAATTCCTGCGCCGGCTTGCTTGGCTTATTCAGCAGCCAAGGCCTGAGTTTACCCAGCAGCCTGCCCTACTGGGCGCTGGCTGCGATGCTCGGCGGTTGGTTAGGGGCCGAGTTTGGCAGCAAACGCTTAGCCAGCCCGATGCTGCGCAAACTACTGGCGCTGGTACTGGCGATAGCCGGGGCAAAAATGCTCGGCACTGCGTTTAGCTAAATCGTTTTCTATTTTAGGTAAGGACATTCGCCATGCAGGTACTCGATCGGCGCACCGCACTGCAAATCCCGCCCGTGTGGCGGTTAGGTTTTCGCCCGTTTTTCTTAGCCGGTAGTGCCTTCGCGGTGCTCGCCATTGGCCTGTGGATAGGCGCACTGAATGGTTTGCTTGGCAGTTGGCAACCGACTGGCGGCTGGCTGGTGTGGCATCGACATGAGCTGCTATTTGGTTTTGGCGTGGCGATTATTGCCGGCTTCTTGCTCACCGCCGTGCAAAACTGGACTGGCCAACCGGGCCTCAGTGGCAAACCGTTGATGGCCCTCGCCGGTCTGTGGCTGGCGGCGCGTATCGGCTGGCTGATCAATCTACCGTTGCCTTTATTGCTGCCACTGGAGGCGGCGTTCTTGTTTATTTTCGCTGGCTTAATGGCTCAGCAACTGTGGCGTGCCCGCCAGCAGAGTAACTACCCGATAGTCGCGGTATTGCTGCTGCTGGCCGGCGCCAATTGCCTGCAACTGTACGGCTTGGCCACCCTTGATGATGGCCTGCAACGGCAAGCCGCCTATGCCGCCCTGTGGTTAGTCGCCACACTGATGGGGCTGATTGGCGGGCGGGTAATCCCATTCTTCACCCAGCGCGGCCTGCGCCGGATCGAGGGCGTCAAAGCCTGGGTGTGGCTGGATAAAAGCCTGCTGGCCTGTGGCCTGTTACTGGCCGTGCTGTTTGCCAGCGGCCTGGCGCTGCAGCCGAGCCCGTGGCTGGCGCTGCCCTTCGCCGCCTTTGGGCTGGGCCATTTAGTCCGCTTGGTGCGCTGGCATGACTCTGGTATCTGGCGGGTCGATTTGCTCTGGTCGCTGCATTTGGCCTTCGCTTGGATGGTGCTGTCGGCGCTGGGTTTAGCGCTCTGGCAACTGGGCCTGCTCAGCAGCCCCAGCGCCTCGTTACATGCCCTGTCGATTGGCGGCATGAGTGGCTTGATTTTGGCCATGATCGCCCGCGTCAGCCTCGGCCACACCGGCCGCGACCTGAAAACCCATAAAGCCATGCCTTACGCCTTCGCCCTGCTGAATGCGGGTGCCGTGGCGCGGGTATTTTTGGTTGGCATCTGGCCACAAGCAGCACTGTGGCTCGCGGCCGCATGCTGGATCAGCGCCTTCGGCTTATTCGTCTGGCACTACGCCCCACTGCTCAGCCAACCACGCCCGGATGGGCATCCGGGCTAGGCGCAGACAGCGCAACTCAGGATTTTCAATGGCAATAGAGAGAAGAAAGAAGAAAAAGAAAACTGCATGATTCAATTCACCCCAATTACTCTGTGAAAATAATCAGCAAAGCAGGGATGAAGATGGGACAGGCTAAAAATCGCGGATCGCTATCAGATCGAGTAGCGCTAGCGCAGAAAAAAAGTATCGAGCTCACAGAGCCGCATGAGCTCTATCGAATTCAGATGGTCGAAGTAAAACGACGGTTCCGTGTTGCGGCAAAAATTCTCGACTCAAAGGAACCACTGACCGGAGACGTAGACATCGACAATGAATGCGTATTTATGCAAGTTCGACGAATCATCGAGCTAATTACTTTCTCTGCTATCGCTTCGGATCAACAGCGTTATCAACGTAAACGTGAGCTAGAAGCGGAAAGAGACACGAGGGACAACGGGGACTACACGACAGATTGGAATGCCCCCCAAATTCTCAAGCGCCTAAACAAAATCAGTCATCTTTTTTTACCACGAGCGCTCGGTCAAATGACCGTACAACCCGATGGTACAAAACACTTCGATCATGCCCTTACTGGTCTAACCACTCACTCCCGGCTAATTGAAATTTACCAGTCAGCTAACGGATACGCGCACACACCAAATCCGTTTAAAGAAAACCAAATTGAAACAGACAAGGATAAACGAGCGACTGCCCGGCTGACCCTTCAAAAAGATCTGGCGTGGCTACGAGCCGTCATTTGGAATCACGCTAAATTCGGTCTCTCATGGAAGCCCGAGGACGACCCTACGCAACCGGCAGAGAGCGAGACCGCATGGTTGATTCATCTAGAAGATGAATCAACCGATCAGGTGACGATGGCATTGGCCACTGCCACATAAAAACTACAGTCTCGCAGGGGGGATACCAACCGGCACATATCTCGTGGGTTGCCGCCCGACATCAAGGCCCAAGCAACTCAACTCGCCGCGCGCAGCTTCTGCTCTTGCCCGAGCCGCTGCAAGACTGTCCAGAACCACGGAGGCAAGTCATCCGGGTCGAGGCTGTCGAGCAAGTTCTTAATGGCTAGGCCCAACTCGGTGTCGCCCTCGATGACTAACCGGCGACGAAAGAACAGGGTGTCGGGGTCTTCTTGGCGGCTGGCCAAGAGTAAAAAATCGCTCCAGTTACCGCTGATACTGACCTGCGCCGGTGCCCGTGCGGCCACCTGCAAGCCGGCATCGGTGCAGGTCAGAAACCACTGCAACTGCAAGTCACGGACCTTCAGGCACAACCAGCGATCACGCAAAATATCGAAGGCACCGTCGGCCACCGGCACGGCAAACAGACGATTAAGACCTTGCTGCAGGGCCAAGCGCTGGATAACAAAAGGCACGTGGCGGCTGAGTGGCAAGCAGCGACTGGCGCCGCGCAACAGCAATCCAGCAGGACTCAACATACCCCTAACTCCTCGGCCCGCAGCATGCCCGGCCGGCCGTGCCAGTAACCGTTACAGCCCTCGACCGCCAGCGGTGGTAAAGCGCCTTGGCGCACCGCATCGAAGGCGCTAATCACCTCGCCCATGCCTTGCGCGCGCGGGCTGAGCCGCAGCAGATCGACGCCACTGGCTTGCAAGGAGGCGTAATCGGCCAGCAGGTTATGCACACTGGCCGACATGGTCTGAATGCCATTTAAGGTAAACAAAGGCGCGCCCTCTTGGCTCAACACCGGCATACCTTCGGGGTAGTTTTGGCAGCAAATTTCGCAGTCATCTTTGGGCTTATTCAGTGCTCGCGCGGTAAAGCAGCGGGCCGAATAGGCCAGCGGCAAATGCCCATAGGCAAACACCTCGATCTGCGGCAACGGCGGCACATCGGCCAAGGCTAAATACTGCGCCCTCGCTTGGCGGATTAGCTCAGCCGAGCACTCCACCGGTGGCACCCAGCGTTGCAGACCGCAGGCGGTGAGTTCGGCCAGCGCATAACCGTTGTAAATATTCAGCGCCGCGCCACCGACAAAGCCAACGCCCTTGGCGGCCAAAAACTGCACGGCGCCCAGATCATTGGCCTCGACCATCAGTTCGCCGTTATCGCACAGGCGGCGCAGGCTCGACAGCTCCGAGCCGGCCTCCAGCAAGGTCAGGCCACTGAGCACTATTTCGGCCTTGCAGGCCTCGCGCAAATCACGCGCCAGCCCCAACCAATCGTCCAGCGACAAGGCGCGGCGCTTGCTGCACACCGTCTCGCCGAGATAGATAACGTCCAGCGGTTGGCTGGCCATCTCGGCATAAAAATCCAATAGCTGTGGCCGCAGCCAAGCAAAGAGCACCGGCCCTAGAGTTAATTGCATCAGATCTTCCTCAGCTAAAATTGGCCTTACTGCCAAGCGCGGTGATAAGCGCCCAACGTGGTTTGGCTGCCTTCGGAAACTGCCGCCAAAGCGTCGCGCCAGTCCGGGGCAACGCTAAATTGCTGTGGCGCTTTTTGGTAAGCATCCAAAGCGGCGCGCCAGACCCGGGTGACTTGCTCCACATAGGCTGGGCTGCGCTGCCGACCTTCGATTTTCACCGCCGCCACGCCCATAGTCACCAGCTCGGGGATCAGCTCAATGGTGTTCAAACTGGTGGGTTCTTCTAAGGCGTGCATGCGCTGGCCATCGACCATAAAGCGACCCTTGCACAAAGTCGGATAACCGGCGGCCTCGCCTTCGGCGTATTTGTCGATCAGCGCGTCAATCACCTGGCGGGCTACCGGGCCATAGCTGGTGAAGACATTGCGCTTCTTGACCCGGTTGGCACGCTCACGGCGCGTCAGGGGCGGCATGTTCCAGGCCACATAGAGCAGCATGTCGAAGGG
>JAIETJ010000003.1 GCA_019745275.1 Pseudomonadaceae bacterium
TTTTGGATGTTGGCGTGCACGCGCTCGTTGATCAGGCGCGATTGCGGATCATCTTTAGCTTCGCCTGGCCAGGTGGAGAGCAGGTAGTAGTTCAGCGCCGGGCGGCAAGTGCCGCAGCCGTTGGGCGTGCTCCAGCCCATTTCAGTCATGGCTTGCGACATGCTGGTTAAATGTTTGTCTTTAATCAGTTTGCGGATCTGGCCGTGGTTTAGATCGCTGCAACCGCAAATGGCTTTTTCGCTTTTCGGCTTAACATCGGCGGCGCCGCCGACGGTGCTGATCAGAATTTGCTCAACCAAACCGGCGCAGGAGCCACACGAGCTGGCGGCTTTGGTGTGCTTTTTAACTTCATCAACACTAAACAGGCCGTTTTCTTGAATGGCTTTAACGATGGTGCCTTTGCAAACCCCGTTACAGCCGCAGACTTCCATGCTGTCAGGCATGCTGGCGGCGCTGTTCTGGCCTTGATGGCCGGCATCGCCGAGCGCCTGCTCACCGAACATCAGGTGATCACGGATCTGGCTGATATTGGCGTTTTCTTTAACTTGACGGAAATACCAACCGCCGTCGGCGGTGTCGCCGTACAAACAAGCACCAACCAAGATGTCGTCTTTGATCACCAGCTTCTTGTAAACACCGCCAATTGGGTCGGACAGGGTGATGGTTTCGGTGCCTTCGGCGCCCATAAACTCGCCGGCCGAGAACAGGTCGATGCCGGTTACTTTCAACTTGGTTGAGGTGACCGAGCCCTGATAACGGGCAAAGCCGAGTTGAGCCAAGTGGTTGGCGCAGACTTTAGCTTGGTCAAACAGTGGCGCAACTAGGCCGTAGGCGGTGCCGCGGTGGTTGGCGCACTCACCGATTGAGTAAACGCGTGGATCGTAGGTTTGCATGGTGTCGTTGACCAAGATCCCGCGATTGCACGGTATTCCGGTTTTTTCGGCCAATTCGGTATTGGGTTTGATGCCGGCGGCCATCACTACTAAGTCGGCTGCGATTACATCGCCATTTTTGAATTTAACTGCGCACACCCGGCCTTCGCCGTTATCCATTAAGGATTCGGTTTGCTCGTTAGTGCGGAAATGAATGCCGCGCTCTTGCAGGGCGGTTTCCAACAGCTTACCGGCAGTTTTGTCCAGCTGGCGTTCCATTAACCAGTCGGCCAAGTGCACAACAGTCACGTCCATGCCGCGTAATTTAAGACCGTTGGCTGCTTCTAGGCCCAGTAGACCGCCGCCGATGACTACCGCGTGGCTATGGGTCTTGGCGGTGTCGATCATCATCTGGGTGTCAGCGATGTCACGATAACCAATCACCCCATGCAGTTTGTTACCCGGGATTGGCAAGATAAACGGCACAGAGCCGGTGGCAATCAGCAGGCGATCATATTCAGCGGTGCTGCCATCTTCGGCGGTAACGATGCGTTTTTTCCGATCGATCGAAACAACTTTGCGGTTAAGCAGTAAGCGGATGTTGTTTTCGGCGTACCAGCTGAGATCGTTTAATACGATTTCTTCGAAAGTTTGCTCGCCGGCCAATACCGGCGAAAGCAAGATGCGGTTGTAGTTTGGATGCGGTTCGGCACCGAAGACCGTAATGTCGTAGAGGTCTGGGGCCAGCTTAAGCAGCTCTTCGAGGGTGCGAACCCCGGCCATGCCGTTACCAATCATTACTAACTTGAGTTTGTTCAAGGCTTCTCTCCGCGCATCTGCTGCCAGGAATTGAAAAAAAAGGCGTCCCGCTAGTAATCTAGCGAGGACGCCTTTGTCCAAGTCCCGTTCTATCGGGAAGTGCAGTCATCTTCGTTGATGACGGCACTTTATTAAATTGTCACGGTAGCTATTGCAGGGGTTGTGCCAACTTTTGAAGGCGCGAGTTTTATAGGGTTTTAACGCCGCATGCGGGGCAGGTTTGGTTTTTTTTGCACTCGTTTAAAGCATCTTTGCCTCATTACGGTGCGTCACTGCTGTCTTGTTGTGCGTGCACAGCCGACTGACTTGCTGGTTAGCGGGTAAAAGCTATAAAGAAGCTATGCTTTGTCCTAATGCTTTGTCTTTTCCTACCGATAAGGTCTGTGAGAACAAGTACATAGCTCAACGCTGGGCGGCTAAAAGCAGTTTGCTTGGTGTTTACCCAGCTTAAGGTTTGGCTGGTTCTGCATGATTTGATGCGCGCCGCGCAGTTAACGCTCTAAGGGGATAAAGATGGGATTCTCATTGATTTGGATCGTGCTATTTGTAGTTGGCGCCGGCGCCGGGGCGTTTGTCGTCTCCTTAAGTGCTGCGGCCCGCGAGAAAAGTCATCAGCAGCAGTTAGCCGACAAAGACGCGAGTATTTCTGAATTGTCGAGGCGCATGCCGGCCAATGAGGTAGCTGCGCTGCAAGATGGCTTGGTTAAAGAAGCACATACGGCGCGGCACAAAGTTGAGCGTGAACTCGAGCGTCTGCAAGGTGAGTTGGATAATCAGCGACATTCTGCTGACGACCGCGAGAGTGGTTTAGAGCAGTCGCTTCGTCACAGCGAGGCCGAGATGGCGCAAATTAAAACCACCTTGGGCGCGGAAAATGAACGATTGCGCGGAGAGATAACCGGGTTGCTGGCGATGGTTAAAACCATCGAGCGCTGGCATGAAGAGATGGAGGCTATTCTGGTCAACAACAAGGTCATGAAGAGCAAGAACGCCGAGTTCGCGGTCATCGTTAAGCAGGTGGTGATGCTCGCCTTGAATGCCTCAATTGAAGCCGCACGTGCCGGTGAGCAGGGGCGCGGTTTTGCGGTAGTGGCGGATGGGGTGCGTGACCTAGCGATTACCTCGGAAAAACTCTCGCGCGATTATCGCGAGAACCTCGATAAGAACGACTTGGTCACCACCACCACCTTTCAAGACCTGCAGGCCAGCGGCAAGATGATTCAAACCGCTGTGTTTGGATTACGTGCAGCCAATGACAAAATCCGTGACGCGCTGGGCGGGAGGGGCTGAGCATTATGATCAGTCAAAGTGCGAAAGCCGGTATCGAGTGGCTGTTTGAAAAAGCCGTACGGGCTAACAGTGTTTGTGAGGGTGACAGTTGTACGCTGGTTAAAATAACCGCCGAAACGCCACCGCCCTCTAAGGTTACTCAGCAGTTGGTGGTGTTAACGATCTCCACCTATACATTTCGAATAGTCGCACTGTTTCAGTTCAGTGACGACGCCGCGACCAACGAGCATATGGTGCGCATGACTCGCAGCCAGACTCCTGATCTGGAAGCCCAGGCGTTAACCGATGCTTACGCCGAATTGGTAAACATGGTCTGTGGCGCGGTTAACCGTGGCCTTGGCGTGCCATTTCCACACATAGGCATGTCCACACCTTATATGCTGGAAAGCTCCTGCGCTAACTATGCAACAGCGCTGGAACCCCAATATTTGCAGCGTTACGAAGTGGCAGTAAACGATGCTATGCGCTTCACTCTAACTATCTGCTTATGCGCGGCAGCGGATACCTCGTTGGATTTTCGGATCGACACCTACGAGGCTGAAGAAGAGTCAGCCGGTGAGCTTGAAATGTTCTAAGCAAAGCGTTTTTTGCCTGTATACAGCCTGTGTATTTATAACAAGAAGGTGCAAATATGACTGACGCAGCAATGGTGATGAGCAAAGTCTTAGTGTTGGACGATGCCTCTGAGCACTTCGCGCAAATTAAGCAGTTTTGCGAAGACTGCCACTTGGTTGGGATTAAGCCAAATCTAGGCAGCGCCGGTGGAGTAATGGCCATTTTGCGCTCGAACGTCGATTTGGGAGGCATTCTGCTTTATGAAAATTATGGCGGGCAGTCCATGGGGTTGACCTTGGCGCATGCCATCCACGCAGCGCGCCCAGAACTGCCCATTTTTCTGCGCCGCGATGGCGAGGCCTCGTTGGACGGACTTTCTAGTGCAGATGCCAGCGCTTTTTGTTCGGCGTTCTCGATGACTGACCTCAGTCGCTTTAAGCTTGTATTGGAGTCATCGATCTTCAGTCGCGTGTATCCGACCGATTTGGTCCGCGGTATCACCGAGATGACTCTTGGCTCGCTGCAAACCTTGTTCAAGACCTGCTCAGTCGAAGTGGACGCGCCGTATCTGGTTAAGGATCAGATTATTTACGGCGAGGTGTTCAGCATGATCACCATCGAGAGCAACTGGTGCCGCGGCTATATGATGCTGCAGACCGAGGAAGAGCGGATGCTCAACCTGCTGCGCCACAACGCTGCAGCAGACGCTGAGCCTTTAACCTTTCGTGACCTCAACAGCGTGCTCGGCGAGGCAACCAATTTGGTTTGGGGGTCTTTCAAAAATCGCTATGTGGGCTATCGCGATGACATGAGTGGACTGACCCAAACGCAAGTGCCAATTATCATTAATCACCAGCGCCGCTACATCTCTTTCGGCTCTGATGACCCACAGCTTTGCTTGAAATACAATCTGACCCCGCTAGACGCTCCACAATCTGCGCCGGTTTCAGTGTTTCAGCGCTTCGTGTTTAACTTGTCGTGGTCGCCTGATCAGTTCTCCGAAAACCCATCGGTTGAAGCCTTGGTCGACTCCGGCGAATTGGAAATGTTTTGATCTGCTGTAACTCCACTCAACACCCTATAAGCAAGCAAGGAACTCCTAAATGGCTCAAATACTGGTAGTCGACGATTCAAGCACCGTACGCAACGAAGTGTGCGACTTCCTTAAGGCTAATGGTCTTACGGTGACCGCTGCGGTGGACGGCAAAGACGGTTTAGATAAATTGCGCGCAGATCCTGCGATCAAGTTAGTGGTTTCCGACGTTAACATGCCAAACATGGACGGCCTGACCATGGCTGAGAAAATCCGCGGCGAGCTGCGCAACACCACAGTCAACATCATTATGCTCACCACCGAAAACAGCCCAAGCATGAAAGAACGTGGCAAAGCTGCCGGCATCAAAGGCTGGATTGTTAAGCCTTTTAGCGGTGCCGCAGTGATAGCCACGTTTAAAAAGCTGGCCGTTTAAATTAACCACAGCTTCATTGCAACGCAGCACTGGCAGGTTGCAATGAAGCTTAGGGTTGAATCGCACAACAATAAGTGAGGCACTATGAGCTCCAAGACTGAGTCTGAAAATAAAAAAGGCTTACAGATAAAAACCAAGCTGCGCCTTACCTTGGCTCTCTCATCGCTGGGGCTGGCGGTTATGTGTGCGCTGGGTATTATCGGTATGAACCGGGCGCTCACCACCATTACCTATTTAGGTGAAACCAAGCTGCAAGCTGCCCTCAATGTAGGGCAAATGCAGAGCTCGTTACTTAAGTTGGGTGGGCTTAATAGAACTGTTTTGGAATATAAAGAAGTCTCTGGCGAGTACCGTCTTTTTGAGGGACTAAAAGCTGATCGTGACGATGTGCTATTAGATCTAAATGAAGCGTGGGCACGCTATGAAAAACTACCCAAAGAAGAAGAAGAACAACAGTTGTGGGCTTCGTTGGTCGATAGCTCTGAGCTGTGGAAAAAAGCCGATGGCAAGCTCGATGCACCTTTAGTTGAACTCTCCAAGCGTCATGATAAAGCGACCCACGATACTTTGATGTTTCAGTATGAAGGCTTCTTACGCAATATTAAGACCGGCGAAACTTACATGACCGATGGGGTTTCGGGCTTGTATCGCTACCTAGCGGAGGCCAGTGTTAAAGCTTCTAATGACGCTATTGCAGTGGTTGAACAGTCGAAAAAACAAATGATTGGCTTGGCGGCGGGGCTTATTTTCTTCTCGCTGCTATTCGGTATTTTGATGTCGCGCTCTATCCATCGACCGCTGACACGCATGATCGAAGCTATTGGAGATATCCAGAAAAACGACGACTTTAGCCGTCGTGTTGAGGTCGAAACTCACGACGAAATTGGCGTCACCATCGTCGCTTTCAACGGCATGATTGCCAAAATTGAAGCGAGTTCGGCGCAGTTACGCCAGAAAACCAACGACATCCAAACCATGCTGCAAAATATGCCACAGGGCATTTTGACCATCATCGATGGCGGTTTGGTTCACAATGAATATTCGGCTTATTTAGAAACCATCCTTGAGACCGATAAGATCGCTGGTCGCGAGATCATGGAATTGTTGTTCTCTAACTCCAATCTCGGTGCCGATACGCTGTCTCAGGTGGAAGCGGTCGGCGGTGCCTGTATCGGTGAGGACTTGATGAACTTTGAGTTCAACTCGCACCTGATGGTCACCGAGTTCGAAAAAACCATGGCCGATGGCCGGGTTAAAAGCTTGGAGCTGAGTTGGTCGGCGATTACCGACGACAATGAAATGATTGTTAGTTTGATGCTCTGCGTGCGTGACGTGACCGAACTGCGTAAATTGGCCGCCGAGGCGGGTGAGCAGAAGCGTGAGTTGGAAATCATTGGTGAAATTCTGGCGGTCAATCAGGAAAAGTTCCACGAGTTTATTTCCGGTTCGACCCAGTTTGTCGAAGAAAACGAAGCGCTTATTAAGAGCACCGCCACACTGCAAACGGATGTTATCGCTCAGTTGTTTCGCAATATGCACACCATCAAGGGTAATGCGCGTACCTACGCGCTGCAGCATTTAACCAATGTGGTGCACGAGGCTGAACAGACTTACGACGATTTGCGTCAATACCCTGAGCTTGAATGGAGTCAGGTTGCCTTGCTTGAACAGCTTAAGTCAGTGGCTGAGTTGTTGGCTAAATACGAGAAAATCAACGAGGTTACTCTGGGCCGTAAAGGGCCGGGTCGTCGTGGCAGTGTCGAGCGCTACCTGATGGTGGACAAAGAGCACATCCACGACACTTTGCAGCAACTCGAATCGGCCAATATGTCCAGCATGCATGACTTGGTCGAAGCGCATAAAGCGGTTCGTCGCACCTTGCGTTTATTGGGTACTGAGCATGTTGGTGAGACGCTGGCGGGTGTGTTCGAGTCGCTGCCATCCTTGGCGGCAGAGTTGGGCAAAGAGGCGCCAGTAATTACCATTGAAGAACATGGCTATGTGGTGCGTGGGCAGGTCAGTGGCATCTTGAAGAACGTATTCATGCACCTGCTGCGTAATTCGATGGACCACGGTTTGGAAAGCGCTGAAGTGCGTACCGCCAAGGGTAAAACGGCAGCTGGCAATATTAAGCTTGAACTGGGCGCTGAAGGTGGTCAGTTCAACATCCGCTTAGGCGATGACGGTAAAGGGCTGGCGCTGGGGCGCATTCGGCGTATAGCACTTGAGAAAAACATGCTGCCTAACGGTGAGCAAAGCAGCGACGAGGAGGTGGCTAAGGTTATCTTCGAGGCGGGCTTCTCGACTGCGGACGCCGTGACTGAGGTTTCTGGTCGTGGCGTGGGTATGGATGCAGTGAAAGACTTTGTCGCCCGTGAAGGCGGTAGTATTCGCTTTGAATTCGTCGACAATGCCGTTGGTGCGGACTTCCGGCAGTTCCAAACGATTGTCAGCTTGCCCGAGAAGTTTGCGGTGCATGCCGAAGGTTGATCGAATAAACGTGGGCTGCCTGCAATGGGTGGTCCACGCTGTTTCTGGCCGTAAGCGACCCCGCTCTAAAACGAAATACCGCTAGCGGTATTTCATCCACGCATCAAAAACACCAGTAGTACCAAGTTCAGTAGCAGCGAAAACAATGCCAAGCCACGCCACACTTTAAGCGGCTCACGCTCAAGTAATGGTCTTGGTCGGCTACTGATGGCTTCGCGTTCCCCGCGCTCGATTACTAGCAACCATTCTTCAGCTGTTTCAAAGCGCTCCGCGGGGTTGGCCGCAACCGCACGTTTGAGGCATTCATCTAGCCAGATTGGCAGGTCGGGTCGGTAGCGGCTGGCGGCAGTTGGATCGCCGAAGCGGGGATGTTGAAATGCTTCTATTTCACCGTAGGGGTAATGTCCGGTAAGTAGGTAATACAGGGTTACCCCAACGGCGTAGAGGTCTTGGCTTGCACTCGGCGCCGCGCCGGCAAATGCTTCTGGAGCGATGTAGCTAGGGGTGCCCGGCAGTGCGCTGGTTTCATCGCTGGAAAGGCCTGGGCAAAAAGCCAAACCTAGGTCGAGTACACGCAATTCACCATCATCGCCCCACAGCAGGTTCTCTGGTTTTATGTCGCGGTGGATAATGTTGCGTCGATGCAGCATGCCTATGGCGCGCAGTAAGCGCGGGGCCAGTTCAAGCCATTGTGGCAAGCCAAGGGTGCCGCTTTGCTGAAATTGTTCGGCGAGTGTTTGGCCGCTGTATTCACGCTGCACGTAATACAGGTGCTGGCGTTGCGGCAGGGGGTGAGCTTCGGCAAAGTAGCGGCCAGCGACCCTTTTAAGAAACCACTCTTCTTGCAGTAGGGCTGGGCCTGCTAACTCATCGGTATGCCGGCTGGCAGGTAGCGTTTTCAGTAACCAGTTACGCTCTTGTACGTCACGTACGCGGTACATCAGCGATTGCCGAGACTCGCTTACTAGGCCTTCGACGTGCCAGCCTTCAAATTTTTGCCCCGGGCGTAGCTTGGCCGGCAACGGCCATTGGTTGAGTTGCGCTAAGGTGTCGGCGAGTACGCTTTGCGGCAGGCTGTCGATGGTTACCAGCATGGCGCTGGCGTTGTCCTGACTGCCGGCTAAGTGCGCTGCGCTAACCAGTGCTTGGCAGGCGGCAGTGGGGTTGGGCTCATCTTGCAAAATTCGCTGTACGCCAATGTCGCCGAGCACCGACCAAATACCGTCGCAGACCAACAGAAAGCTTTCGCCCTCACGAAGCTCACCTTCTAAATAGTCGACGACTAAGTGTTGGTCCAGCCCCATGGCGCGCTTCAGGACATGCTGCATGCCCGGTTGCTCCCACACATGCTCCTCGGTTAGGCGCTCAAGTACTCCCGCGTGCCAGCGATAGGCGCGGCAATCGCCCACATGCGCCAAGGTAAAACGCCGGCCGCGCAACACAAGCGCGGTAAGGGTGGTGAGCAGGGGTTGGCCACCGCCGTTGGCCTGCAACCAGCGATTGTGGGCAATCAGCAAGCGGTCAAGCGATTGCACCACTGCCCAGGTTTCCGGCGTGGCGTAGTAGTCGAGTGCCAGTGCTTGCAAGGTGGCGCGTGCCGCTAGGCCGCCATCGGCGCATTGGCTGACACCATCGGCCAGAGCAAAGAGGCTCCCTTTGCTGGCGGCTAACGCGGCAGTGGGCGTGACGATGCGCAGGGCGTCCTGATTCTCTTCGCGGGGGCCGGTGGCAGTGGCTTCGCCAAAACTTAAGTGCAGGCTCATGCAGTGTACTCAAGGCAAATAACCAAAAAGCCCGCGTCGGCAGAACCGGCGCGGGCAACTTAACGACAGCTTAGGTTAAACGCGGGCAGCGGTAGAAGCTGCCGAACCCCAAGTTGTTCTCCAGCGTAGCTTAACGCCGTACAGGCCAATCCAAGCAATAATGCCAAGGCTGGCAAACAGCCACAGGCCCATTTGGTAGTCGCCGGTGGATTGTTTGACTGCACCTAAGCCCGCGGCCAACAGGAAGCCGCCGATGCCGCCAGCCATGCCGATTAAACCGGTCATTACGCCAATTTCTTTCCGGAACCGCTGCGGTACCAGTTGAAAAACTGCACCGTTGCCAGCGCCCAGGCAGAGCATCGCAATTACAAATAAGCCTAAGGCGGCGCCAGCACTTGGCAGGTTGAAACCGACGGCAAAGATGCTTAGGGACGCCACGGTGTAGACCACCAGCAAGGTGCGGATGCCACCAATGCGATCAGCTAATGCGCCGCCGAGTGGGCGCATCAGGCTGCCAGCAAAGACGCAGGCGGCAGTGTAGTAGCCGGCCTTGACCGCATCGAAGGCGTATTGGTCGTGGAAATAGCCGGGCAGGGTGCTGGCCAAGCCGAGGAAGCCACCGAAGGTCACGCTGTAGAAGAACATGAACCACCAACTGTCACGGTCACCCAGTGCCTTGAGGTAGTCGCTGGCGGCTTTTACCGGTGGGCGGTTAGGGGCGTTACGGGCCACACCGGCAAAAATAATCAGCACCAAAATCAGTGGGATCAGTGCCAGCCCAAATACGTTGTTCCAGCCAAATGCGGTGGCAAGCCCAGGGGCGAACAAGGCAGCTAAAACGGTGCCTGAGTTGCCAGCGCCCGCGATGCCCATGGCCTTGCCTTGGTGCTCAGGCGGATACCACTGTGAGGCCAGCGGCAGCGACACGGCAAAGGAGGCGCCGGCAAAACCTAAGAACACACCGAGCAACAGGGCTTGTTCATAGCTTTTGATGCCGAGTTGCCATGCGCAAAATAACGCGGCAATCACAATAACCTGTCCGATCAGACCAGCTGTTTTCGGCGAGGTGCGGTCGGCCAGAATGCCCATCAAGAAACGCAGTACGGCACCGGCCAAAATTGGTGTGGCAACCATCATGCTGCGTTGCTGGGTGGTGAGTTGCAGGGTTTCGGCGATCTGCACACCCATTGGGCCCAGAACGTACCAGACCATGAAACTTAAATCGAAATAGAGAAAAGCTGCGAACAGCGTAGGCGCGTGGCCGGCTTTCCAGAAACTTGTATTCATCGAACACCTCATTGGCTCAAAAGGGCCCAGCTGGATTCACCTCAACATGGTCGTGGCCACGTTGAGAAAAATCCGCCGGGGTGGTCGCCCGCTTGTGGCGGACAACCCTGCGCCGAAGCAGCAGTCAGGTTAGAAGTTGTAAGCAAGTGTCCGGATCACGGCCAACTCACCGCCCCAATCGCTGGGGCCAAACGCAAAAAAGCGCCGCGTACTACCTGCCATGGGCAAGAGTAACGCGACGCCTTTGTCGTTATGGGGAACCGCCTTTGGTAACCCTGAATTAAGTAATAGCAAAAGCTGAGCCAAGTTCTTGAAAAGCCTGAAATGGCGTGGTTAATAAGCGCTAGGGGGTAAGTCGCGAGCTAAAACGGGGCGGGTTATTGAGCTGTGCTCTGAGTTGGGGCATGCAGCCTTTACTCAAGCCAATTGACCTTGGCGAACTTGGCGATGAACTCGGCAGGCATGGAGATGACCTTAAGTGTTTGATAGTTAAAGAACACAAATCCCGATTTGGCCATGGCCACCAACCTCCCGTCAGCGGGGCGAGTGATGCGAAAAGTAATGTCACCGCCGTAAGTGTTGAAATCCATAACCCCGACTTCAAATAGCAATTGGTCGCGGGCGTGGGCCTCAGCTTTATAGGTGGTGGCAAGGTCGGTGACGATAATGCCGATGCCGTCATCAGCTGTCTCGATGATGCCGAATTCGAAAAAGAACAACGCACGGGCCTCGGAGATCATCGAAATCATCGAGTCGTTACTCAGGTGTTTAGCCGCGTTGATGTCGGTCACCCGCACGGTTAAAAGGGTCCTGAAACAGTATTGATGTTCGGGGAACTCTAAACTCAAACGGGCCATGTTCAGCGCCTCGGGCAATTGCACCGTAGGGGTGCAGGTCAGTGGAAATGCTCAAAGCGCAACGAGGCGTTCGGCTAAGCGGTCATTGTCGACTAAGTGCAGAAACTCATCGCCTAACCTTTGGCTTTCGCTCATGGCTTGGCGCCAATAGCGCTCTCGGCCAGGATCATTGCCCAAATAGCGCTTGAAATCGGTTCGGTCTGGAAGCTTAGCGTGCGGCAAACGATTTAAGTACTCGCGCGATGGCGCTAGCAGCAATACATCCTGCATGTGGGTGGCGTCGGCGCGCCGCCATGGCAGACTTTTGTCAAACCAACCCGGTATTACCTGGTCGGTAAAGTGCGGGTAGAGCACCACATCATCGCCGTTGAACGGCAGATCAAGGTGATAGTCGAGCAGCCCGCCATCGCGATAGGTGCCCGCACCGACCCCGTTGATCTCGGGCACCGCCTGCATCAGCATCGGGATGGAGCCTGAGGCCAGCAGTGCTTGCTTGAGGTTTTGCGCACTCAGGGTGGCAAACCGAGAAGGAAAATCTTCCAGAGTATGCAGCGGTGGTGCTTGCCGTGGATCATGCACAATTAACCGCTCGAAATGCTTGGCTAAACGTGAACGACTGAGCAAGTTATTGCCAATGGCCGTGGTTAAGCCCAAGCCCAGGGCGTGGCGACTGTCTTTGGCCAATAGCCCGCGGCTGTTAACCAGCAAAATGTTTAGGCGGTAGTGGGGGTTGTTCAGCAGGCTTTGCTCTTGGCCGTCGAGCAACTGATCGAGCATAACGCGACAGTACTGACTGATCTGCGCCATGCTGGTTTTTTTACCAAAGCGCTGGGCGGTGTATAGCTCACCCAAACGGCGCAGCCCAGCGCCGGCATTCGGCAAACAAGCACTGGCAAAGCGCCAAGAGCCGATAGAGGCGCCAATCAAGGCCCGCTCACGCGGTGCCCGTGGCAGCCAGTCGGCAAATAGTGCGAGGTCTAAACCTTGTATGCCGAGGGCTTTTGGCCCACCCGCAGCGCCCGGCAAAATGCCCACATCGTCAGGTTTAAGACCGTGCTGGCGAATACGCTGCAGCGCACGTGCGCCGGCCTTAATGGTTAGGGCTGGGTATTTAATCTGGATGGCAGTCATGTGCATCTCCCTCGCTAGGCCGCCAGTATAAAGAGCTGCAGGCTTAGACCAAGTGACTTCATCGGCTGAATAAGCCTTCTGTGCCGCCACTGTGAAAACGACTGCGAACTTAAGCTTGCTTTAAGGTTGCGCGCAGATAATCGCCTGCACGACCTTAAAATCGCATAAAAAACAGGAGCAAACATGCTAGCTAATACTGCAGACACCTACGGCAGCGTCAGCCGTACCTTACATTGGCTGATGGCGCTGCTGATCATAGGCATGTTGGCTTGTGGCTTTTTGATGGGGGAGTTTGGTCGCGATGAACCGCTGCGACCGTTGCTGTACAACCTACATAAATCTACCGGCACACTATTACTGCTGCTAATCGCGCTGCGGGTATTGTGGACGCTGCTAAACCCTAAACGGCTGCCGTTGGGCGGCAAGAATATTGCCAGCCAAGTCGCACGTTTAGTCCACCTGGGCTTGTATCTACTGATGATTGGTTTGCCGTTGTCGGGTTACTTGCTAGTCGCCTCAGGCACCAGCGTGAAACCTTTTGAGTTCTTTGGGCTATTCCCCCTGCCCAAAATTGCGCCGAATGACTGGCTGCATGAAGCCGCTGAGGGCGTACACGGTAACTTGCCTTGGTTGGCCATGGCGCTGATTGCCTTGCACATTGCCGGTGGCCTGAAACGTCATTTCATCCAGCGGGATGGCACATTAGCGCGGATGTGGAGCTCTTAATAACGTCTGAAATAAAGTTAACCCGCAGTCTGTGCAGCCGGCCTAGTAAGCCGGCTTTGCACTGCGGTTACATGCCGTTAGCAAACTCTGGCAGGCTCAGGTCGATACTGGTGCGCAGCGGTTTAAGGGCTGCGCTGTATTTTTGCAGTACGTCCAACGCGTAATCGATACGTGCCCGCAGGCGTTGATCGTCCACCTCACTGGCGATCGGCTGATTCAACTGCTGCTCAACGTTGCGCACGATCAGCTGTTCAGGAATGTAGCAAAGGCGGCAGTTTTTGTAGCTGGAGGCGCGCAGTTCGCTGATCGGATAGCCCCCGCCAATTCCGGACGACACCCCAACCAGTAATCCTGGCTTGTGCGCCAACTCAGTTTTGCTGGCATAAACAAAGAAATTCTTAATGGCCGGGCAGGCCATGCCATTCCACTCCGGGGCAAGTATCACCACGGCATCCGCCGCCTGCAAGCGCACGGCGTATTGTGCCCATGGGCCGTTGTCGGTGCTGGGCCAGAGCGGCAAGGGGGCTTGGCCAAGATCAAGCACCGTGCACAGGTCCTCGCTGCTGTGGCCCAGCTCGATCAGGCGTTGGCGCATGAAGCGGGCAACTTTGCCCGACTGGCTATTGTTGCGGCTGGACCCTGCGACTAAAACAAAATTGAGCATGTGCTTCTCTCCTTAGCGTGTGGCAGCAGGCTAGCCAGCCGTCTGGGCCAAAGCAAGGAGGTAGCCGCCAGTGCAGGGCACCAATCGCGCCAGTACGCCTAAACGGTTGGTTTGTGTAGTTGTGGTGGGCTTAGACGCGAAATTGCTCCATCAATTTTTGTTGTTGATTGGCTAAGCGATTCAAGGTTTGCCCGACATCAGAGGACTCTTGCGCTTGAGCGGAAATCGACTCGGTAACGTCGCGTATCGAGGTGACGTTGCGGTTGATTTCATCGGCCACTGAGCTTTGTTCCTCGGCGGCGCTGGCGATCTGCATGTTCATGTCGGTAATCACCCCAACCGAGTCGCCAATGCGGCGCAGGGCCGTCACGGCCGCCTCAACCTGAGCCACGCTGCCTTGGGCTTGGCGATGGCTGCTGTGCATGGAGCTGACCACCTCACGGGTGCCGGTTTGCAGGGCTTCGATAACCTGACGGATTTCCTCCACTGAGTCTTGCGTGCGCTTGGCTAGGTTACGTACTTCATCGGCCACCACGGCAAACCCCCGGCCTGCTTCGCCGGCACGGGCCGCTTCAATGGCGGCGTTCAGAGCCAGTAAGTTGGTTTGCTCGGCGATTGAACGAATCACTTCGAGCACCGAGCCAATTTGCTCGCTACTGCTGGCCAGGCCTTCGACTTCTTGCATGGCCACACTCATTTCACTGGCAAGTTGCTCAATCATCAGAGTGGTGTTGTCGATGACCGCCAGCCCTTCGCGGGTGGCGTTGTCGGCTCCGCGGGCGGCCTCGGCGGCTTGTGCGGCGCTGCGTGCTACATCTTGGGCGGTGGCGCTCATTTCATGAAAGGCAGTGGCCACTTGATCAATTTCGCGATACTGCTGCTGCATGCCGGTGCTGGTTTGATCGGCAATTGCCGATGACTTGTCCGCCGTGCTGCGGGCCTCCACTACTGAGTGTTTAACCTCGGCAATGATCGGCTGTAATTTGTCCAGAAAGCGATTGAACCAGCCAGCCAACTCGCCCAACTCGTCGTGTTTGGCATAGCCCAAGCGGCGGGTTAAATCGCCTTCGCCACTGGCGATGTCTTTAAGCATGGCGGCAACGGCGAGAATCGGCTTAGTCACACCACGCGCGGTTAACCACATCAGCAGCAAGCCGGCCACTCCGGCAAACAAACCCAACGCTAAGGACAGCGTGCTGTCTACCGTGCGTTGTTGGTCGAGTTGTGCTTGCAGCTGACTGGCGGGCTCCAGAAGCACCGCATCAGGTACTTCGAGCATCACGCTCCAAGGCTTGGCGTTTGGAATCGGCTGTAAAGGGCTGAGCACTTGCAGTAGGCCGCTGTGGTCGACTGTGGCCATTTGGCCTGCTTCAACCAAGGTTTTAATCTCGTTGCCTTGATTGCTGAAAACACTAGTAACCGACTTACCCAGTTGCCTCGCGTCGCGACTATGGCCCGCCAGCAACCCTGCGGAGCTGATGATGCTGACGTGGCCGGCACCTTGGTAAAGCTCTTGGTGTGCGGTTTCGCTGAGTTGTTGCAAGCTGTCGAGGCTGATATCAACACCCATAACACCGACTACCTTGCCATTTAATAGCAGTGGGAAGGCGATGCTGGTCATCAGCACCTGTTTGCCCGCAACAGCATCAAAGTAAGGCTCTAATACGCAGGCTGCAGCGCTGTTGCGTGGGCAGGTGTACCACGCGTTGTAGGGTGCGCCGCTGGCGCCAATACTGGTGTCGGCGAGGTTTTCTTCGGTCATTGGCCCAGCCACCAGTTGGCCGGGTTTTGCTTGTGACCAGTACAGCGCGAAACGACCCTTATCGTTGCTGCCGATGTCCGCTTGGCCGACAAACAGCTCATCTTTGCCGTCTAGGGCATTGGGTTCAAAAACCACATACAGGCCGAGTAGGTCGGGGTTGCCCTCGAGTGCGGTACGAACTTGCCGGGTCATGTCCTCGCGCAAATCAAAGGCATCAATAAAACGCTTCTCTGCTTGCTCGCGCAAAAAGATCACTTGCCGTGAGAAGCCTTTGCCGTATTCGTAAGCTGTCATAAAGTGCCGCTGTACCAACAGCGCTTGCGCTTGCGCACGCGCTTGCAGGCGCGCGTGCGCGGCCTCTTCGAGCATCTGGCTGCTGGCCTGCTTAACCACATCGTTGGTTTTTTGCGCCTGATACAGCGAGGCACCCACCAGCAGGGTAACAATGGTTAGCAAGCATAAGCCGGCGAGGAGGGTGATTTTCCACTGGATGGACAGGCGATTGAAAAGCATTTGAAGCCCCTGCGATTGTGCTCTTGAGTGATTTTTATCGGCAGCCACTAACGGTTCTTTATGAATCTTTGTGATGATTTAAATTGTGAACGCCTTGTACGATTTATTCCACGGTAACTTTTGTTAAGTTGGGCCTAGGTGATTGGCCTCGAGGCAGCAGTCGCGCTTGTCCAGTGTTTCGAGTAAGCGACAGTGCTCGGCGCTGTCGGATGAGCAGCCGACCAGTTTTTCCAGCACATTGCGCATTTGTTGCAGGTCGGCGATTCGCTCGTCCACTTGTTGTAAATGCTTGCGGGCCAAGTGGTCGGCTTCGGCGCAGGGGCTGTTGGGGTGGTCGGCCAGTTCCAGCAGGGTTCTTAGCTCGTCGATGCTAAAACCCAGTTCGCGGCCGCGCCGGATAAAACCTAAGCGGCGCACATCCTGCTCCTGGTAACAGCGATAACCCGAAACATCCCGCGCCGGCTGTTGCAGCAAACCGATGCGCTCGTAATAACGGATGGTTTCTAGATTAACGGCGCTGGCGCGGCTTAATTCACCGATGCGATAAAGTTTGCTCATGGCGCTTGACCCTGTAGTGACTACAGGCTTTAGCCTACGCCTGAAATCAACTAAGGAGTTATCCATGAGCGCCCATTGCTGCCATACCGAACCTGTTGCTAAACACATGAGCCCGGCCTATCGGCGAGTGCTATGGCTGGCCTTGATTATCAACGCCGGCATGTTTGCGATCGAAATAAGTGCCGGTCTGCGCGCCGGTTCGGTGGCGTTGCTGGCCGATTCGTTGGATTTTCTCGGTGATGCCGGCAACTACGCGATCAGCTTATTTGTGCTCTCTATGAGCCTTGCTTGGCGTGCCCGGGCGGCACAGCTAAAGGCTGTGAGCATGGCGGTGTTTGGCCTCTGGGTGCTGCTGGCGACGCTGTGGAATGCCTATCACGGCGGCTTGCCGCAAGCGGCCACCATGGGTTTGGTCGGGAGTTTGGCATTACTGGCCAACCTAGCTGTGGCGGCACTGCTGTATGCCTGGCGCGATGGCGACAGCAATATGCGCAGCGTCTGGCTGTGCACCCGCAACGATGCCTTGGGTAACATTGCTGTGTTGTTGGCCGCGCTTGGGGTGCATGGCAGTGGCAGCGCATGGCCGGACTTGCTGGTTGCCGGCATTATGGCGGGACTGGCGTTAACTTCGGCTTGGCAAGTGCTGCGCCAAGCGCGCAGCGAACTCCAGGTTAAGGTATAACGCCGGGTCCATTATTTTCTGCTGCGAGTTAGCGATGCTGTTAAAAACCTTGGGCTTATTTATGGCCACTGCGGTTGCAGAAATCGTCGGCTGTTATTTGCCCTATCTGTGGCTGCGTAAAGACGCCTCGGCTTGGCTGTTGTTGCCGGCGGCGCTCAGCCTTGCGCTGTTTGTCTGGCTGCTGACATTGCATCCGGCTGCCAGTGGGCGGGTGTATGCCGCCTACGGCGGGGTGTATGTGGCCAGTGCCTTGCTGTGGTTGCGCTGGGTGGATGGCATCAAGCTGTCGCCATTGGACTGGACGGGCGCCGCGATTAGCTTGCTGGGGATGGCGATAATTGTCAGCGGCTGGAAGGCCGCATGAACCGAGTTACACGCTGATGGCGTACTTTGGGTTGTTCGTGCTGGCGCTGCTGGCCGCAACCTTACTGCCGATGCAATCGGAGGCCGGGTTAGTCGCCTTATTGCTAGCTGACAGCTATAGCATCGCGGGATTACTACTGGCGGCTATTGCCGGGAATACCTTGGGTTCATGCATCAACTGGTGGCTAGGTCGCTCGCTCAACCGTTTTCAGTCACGTCGCTGGTTTCCCGTGAGCCCCGCGCAATTGTTACGTGCGCAAGGCTGGTATCAACGCTACGGGCGCTGGAGCTTGTTGTTCAGTTGGTTGCCGATAGTTGGCGATCCGCTAACCCTAGTTGCAGGGGTAATGCGCGAGCCGCTGGGACGTTTTCTGTTGTTGGTACTACTGGCGAAAAGCACGCGTTACTTGCTGCTCGCCGCGATGGTGTTGGGCCAAAACTAAACAGCCCCGATCCAGACTGTGCGAAAACTACTGCGCTCGGTTATGCGGCGTTAAAAACAGGCTCACAGCCACAGGCTGAACGCGCTTTAGCGCGGCCCCGAAGGGGTGAGCAACGCGAATCAAATGCTCATTTACAACACGTAAACTGCGCTTTTTTCGCCTGTTTTTGCCTTGCCTAACCTTCGCTCGCTACGTTTTCACACGCTCTGAATCTCGGGGCTGTTTAGTAACGCTTGCCGCCGGCTTAGAGCGCGGCTAGCCCAGTATGCTGCAGTAACTCTAGCAAGGGCTGTGGGTAGACCCCAAGCGCTAAGGTCAGTATGGCCATGGCCATCAACATGATGCCGCCGGTACGTTGGCCCCAGTTCTCGGGCGCATCATGGCGATGTAGGCCCGGCTCAACCAGAAACAGGGTCACCATTACCCGTAGGTAATAGAACACGCCAATGGCACTGCCGATCACCATAGTGCCCAGCAGCCACCATAGGTGAGACTGCACGCCAGTAGCCACGATGTAGAACTTGCCGATAAAGCCTGCAGTCAGCGGAATACCGGCCAGCGATAGCATCATCAGGGTCATTACCGCGGTCAGATTCGGACGCCGCCAGAACAATCCGCGGTACTCGAACAAGGCATCGCAGTCACGACCGTGATAGGGCGTCGACATCAGGGTAACCACGCCGAAGGCGCCGAGGCTGGTCAGCACATAGGTAGTAAGGTACACGCCAATCGCCTCGACCGCCAAGCCTTGGCTGGCGATTAACGCCACCAACAGGTAGCCAAAATGGGCAATCGATGAGTAACCGAGCAGGCGCTTAAGGTTGTTTTGCATCAGTGCCAGCAGGTTGCCAATCAGGATCGAGGCAATTGCAATCATGCTCAGCAGGTCATTCAACCAACCGCCAGCCATTGCCGGGGACAACTGATACAAGCGCAGCAGCACGGCAAATACCGCCACCTTGCTGGCGGTGGCGAGAAAGGCCGCGACCGGTGCCGGTGCGCCTTCATACACGTCGGGTGTCCACAGGTGGAAGGGTACCAGCGACAGTTTGAACGCCAACGCGACCAGCATCATGCCAATACCTAAGTGCACTAGCTGGCTTAGCGAGCCTGCGTCGGACAGTTTAGTACCCAGCCCAGCAAAGCTCAGGGTGCCCGCATCGGCATACAGCAGCGCCATACCGAACAGCAGAAACGCCGAGCCGGCCGCCGACAGGACCATGTATTTGATCCCGGCTTCCAGTGAACGCTTGTTGAAAAACGCGTAAGCGACCATGCCGTAGACCGGCACAGAGAGCAGTTCCAAGCCGATAAACAGCCCGGCCAAGTGCTGCGCGCTGACCAACACAATACCCCCGGCCGCTGCCAAAATAATCAGCAGGTACAGCTCTTCACGGTTGCCCGGATAACCTTCCATATAGGCATGTGCGAGGGTAACGCAGACCAGTGTGGAGGCTAGAATCAATCCGGTATAAAACAGTGCGAAGTTGTCCACCTGCAGCAGTTCAGTGACGGCGATAGGCGTGACTTTAAGCGCTGGAATAATCGCCAGCAGCGCCAAAACCAAACCGGCTACCGTTAATAGGTAAGTTTGCGCATGGTTGCGCCGCCAGGCGATCGCCAGCATCACCAGTACACTGGTAGCGCAGGTGACGAGTAGCGGCAGTAGGGCAATAAAATGTTCTGTCGTTAGTTGCATGGCATGACTTTCCATAAAGCAGCTAGCGGGCCGCAGCAAGTTGAGTAAAGGCGGTGCTCAGCCAGCTTTGTACACCGTGCATGGTGGCAGCCGAGGTGTCGAGAATCGGCTGCGGATAAATCCCAAGGGTCACAATCAGCACGGCCAAACTGAGGGTCATTGCCAGTTCACGGGCATTCATGCCGCGTAAGGCTTGCTCAGATTGAGCTGGGCCAAAGTAGGCGCGGTGAATCATGATCAGCGAGTACACCGAGCCAAACACCAGCCCGCTGGTGGCAATCACCACAGTCCATGGCGTGCTCTTAAACGCACCGAGTAAAATCAGGAACTCGCCAACGAAGTTGCCGGTGCCGGGTAAACCTAGCGATGCGGCAGCAAAGAACAGGCTAATGGCCGGCAGATAGGCAATCCGTGACCACAATCCGCCCATCTGGCGCATGTCGCGGGTGTGCATGCGCTCATACAACTGGCCACAGAGGATAAACAGCGCGGCGGCCGATAGGCCATGGGCCAGCATCTGCACCACCACGCCTTGCAGCGCTTGTTGGCTGCCGGAGTAAATGCCGATGAGTATAAAACCCATGTGTGAAACGCTGGAGTAAGCCACCAAACGCTTGATGTCGGTCTGGGCAAAGGCCAGCAGTGCACCATAGAAAATCCCGATTAGGCCAAGGGTCATGGCAATCGGAGCAAACTCGGCAGAGGCATTGGGAAACAGCGGCAAGGCAAAGCGCAGCAGACCATAGGCGGCGGTCTTCAGCAAAATGCCCGCCAAGTCAACCGAGCCGGCCGTGGGTGCTTGAGCATGCGCGTCCGGCAGCCAAGAATGAAACGGCACCACCGGCAACTTAACCGCAAAGGCGATAAAGAAACCGAGCATCAAGATGTATTCGGTGGCTGGCGGTAGTTCGGCTTTGAGTAACTGGCTGTAGTCGAAGGTCAACTGGCCAGTGCTATTGAAGTTCACGAACACCAAACCAAGAATCGCCACCAGCATGATCAAACCGCTGGCTTGGGTGTAAATGAAAAACTTGGTGGCAGCGTAGATGCGACTCTTACCATCGATTGAGCTGTGTCCCCACAGTGCAATCAGGAAGTACATCGGTACCAGCATCATTTCCCAGAAGAAGAAGAACAGAAAGAGATCAAGGGCCAAGAACACCCCGATCACGCCGCCGAGAATCCACATCAAATTGAGGTGGAAAAAACCAACGTTTTTCTGAATTTCACTCCATGAGCAGAGCACCGAAAGCACACCGAGCAAGCCGGTGAGCAGAATCATCAGCAGCGATAAACCATCCATGGCCAGATGAAAGCTGATGCCCAAGCGCTCGATCCACACGTGCCGGAACTCAAGGGTCCAAACGGGATCGGCGCCAGGGTGCGGAGCCAGTTGAAAGTCGCCGGTAAACCACAGCCAGAGGCCTAGGCTTAACTCTAACAACATGGTCAGCATGGCAATTGCGCGGGGTAGTGACGAGCCGAAACGCTCGCCTTGCCAACACAAAAGGCCGCCAATAAAGGGGATCAGGATTAGCCAGAGCAGAATCATGACGTGCTTAGTTCCTTGCGCAAATTTGAAAAAGTCATGTCAAACCGCCGTCACTAGTACGGTGCCCAGCAACAAGACGGCGCCAGCCACCATTGAATAGGCGTACCAACGGATATTGCCGGTTTGGGTGCGTGCGACTAAGTGATGAGTCTTGCGCACCAAGGTTGGCAGCAGGGTCATGGTGCTGTTCAGCGGGTCGCGAGCCAGTAAGCGGCAAGCCAGTAAATACGGCTTAACTAGCAGCGTGTCATACAGCCAATCGAAGCCCCAGCCGGCCAGCCACAGTCGCGTTAATAGCCGGCCCGGGGTGCTGGCGGCAATGGCATTAACCAAGCGCCGACGACCGAGGAACAGCAGCGCTGCGAAAATAATCCCGGAGATCGCAATGCCTGCAGACAGCAACTCAAGGTCGTGTCGTTCAGGACCGCCGTTGTGCCCCACGCTCAAGGGTAGAACGCCTTCTAATGGCAGTTTGATCAGGGCTCCGACAAAGGTCGAAAGCACGATCAGAACCGATAACGGCAGCCAGTAGGCGACGCCATGGCCTGCGTGTGGGGTGATTTTGGTTTCGCCGTGGAAGGTGATAAAAATCAGTCGGAAGGTATACAGGGATGTCATAAAGGCACCGACCAGCCCCGCGTACAATAACCCTTGATGGCCGCTGGCCAGGGCTTCCCAGAGAATCGCATCCTTGGAGTAGAAGCCTGCCGTGACTAACGGCAAGGCGGATAAGGCCGCGCCGCCGATCACGAAACTGGCGTAGGCCAGAGGTAGCTTTTTCCACAAACCGCCCATTTTGAAAATATTCTGCTCATGGTGGCAGGCCAGAATGACGGCGCCGGAGGCGAGGAACAGCAGGGCTTTGAAGAACGCATGGGTCATCAGGTGAAAGATCGCACCATCCCAAGCGCCTTCACCTAGAGCCAAAAACATGTAACCGATCTGGCTCATGGTTGAATAGGCCAGAATGCGCTTAATGTCGGTTTGCACCAGTGCGGCAAAGCCTGCCAGCACTAGGGTTACCGCACCGACGATGCCGACCAGTTCAAGCACGTCTGGCGCGAGTAAAAACAGGCCATTGGTGCGGGCGATCAGGTACACCCCAGCGGTCACCATGGTGGCAGCGTGGATCAGCGCCGATACAGGGGTCGGGCCGGCCATCGCATCAGCCAGCCAAGTTTGCAGCGGCAGTTGAGCGGATTTACCCACGGCGCCACCCAGTAACATCAAGGTAGCCAGTTCGATCCAGAAATCTCCGGCGGCGAACTTTTGTGGGGCAATGACCAGCATCTCCTGAATATTCAAGGTGCCCAGTTGCTGGAACAGAATGAACAAGCCGATGGCCATGAAAACGTCGCCGATACGGGTGACGATAAAGGCTTTCAGGGCAGCATTGCCGTTGTTGCGATTGCTGTAGTAGAAGCCGATTAGCAGGTAGCTGCACAGCCCCACGCCTTCCCAGCCGAAGTACAGAAACAGTAGGTTATCGCCGAGCACCAAAAACAGCATGCTGGCAATAAACAGGTTGGTGTAGGCGAAGAAGCGCGAATAGCCAGCTTCACCGCGCATGTACCAGGAGGCGAACAAGTGAATCAGAAAGCCTACACCGGTCACCACGCCGAGCATGGTCAGTGACAGACCATCCAGATAGAGCGTGAAATTGGGTGCAAAGCCGTCAACCGACATCCATTGCCAGAGCACTTGGATGTAAGCGCCGCCGTCAGGTGGGGAAACGTTAAACTGCCAGATAATCCAGGCGCTGGTGAGTGCCGACAAACCGACAGAGCCCACCCCAATGAGGGCTGAGAGGTTTTCTGAGAACCGCCCGCGCGAGAATGCCAGCAGGCAAAAACCTAGCAGCGGGAACACAAAAGTCAGAAATAGTAAGTTCATCCGCGCATCTCGCTAGCCGCGTCGATATCGAGGGTATGAAAGCGCCGATACAGTTGCAGCAAAATCGCCAAGCCAATGCTGGCCTCTGCAGCTGCCAGCGTAATCACCAGAATAAACATGACTTGTCCGTCGGGCTGTCCCCAACGGCTGCCGGCCACGATAAAGGCTAGGGCGGCGGCGTTCATCATGATTTCCAAACTCATCAGCACAAACAAAATGTTGCGTCGCACCATTAGGCCAACCAAGCCAAGGCAAAACAGCACACCAGCGATGGCCAAGCCGTGTTCCATAGGGATTGCATACATAATTATTCGTTCGCCTCGTGTCGGCCGAGGTGGAAGGCTGCCACGAGGGCGGCCAGCAGTAACATTGAAGCCAGTTCAACCACTAACAGGTACGGGCCAAACAGGCTGATGCCCACCGCTTTGGCATCTACGGTGGTCAGGCCTAAGGCCGCGCCACTGTGGTTGCCAAATAGTACGTAGAGCATTTGTGCGAGCAGGGCCAGCGACATCATTGCCGGCCCGCCCCAGATACCGGGCGTCATCCACTGACGCTCTTGTGCGCTGGCGGCGGGCCCTAAGTTGAGCATCATCACCACAAACACAAACAGCACCATGATCGCACCGGCGTACACGATGACTTCAAGGACGCCAGCAAAGGGTGCGCCAAGGCTGAAAAACATCATCGACACCGCCAGTAGCGAGACGATCAGGTAGAGCAGGGCGTGTACCGGGTTGGTGTTGGTGATCACCCTTAAGGTGGCCATCACCGCGACGCCAGCGGCAAAATAGAAAGCGAATTCCACAGGGTCTCCTAGGGCAGCAAGCTCTTCACGTTGATCGGTTGGGCTTCGTTTTGCGCAGCCCCTTTAGGTTTGCCCGCGATTGCCATGCCGGCAACCCGGTAAAAGTTGTAATCGGGATTCTTGCCCGGGCCAGAGATCAGCAAGTCTTCCTTTTCATAAACCAAGTCTTGGCGCTTGAAGTCGGCCATTTCAAAATCAGGGGTTAGCTGAATCGCGGTGGTTGGGCAGGCTTCCTCACACAGTCCGCAAAAAATGCAGCGCGAGAAGTTGATCCGGAAGAACTCGGGATACCAGCGACCGTCTTCGGTTTCCGCCTTTTGCAGGGAGATACACCCCACTGGGCAGGCTACGGCGCACAGATTGCACGCCACACAACGCTCTTCACCGTCAGGGTCGCGGGTCAGAACGATGCGGCCGCGATAACGCGGCGGCAGATACACCGCTTCTTCCGGATACTGCAGGGTGTCACGCTTGCGAAAGGCATGGGAAAACACCATCACCATGCTGCGCAGTTGGGTGTAGGTGCCGTAGAGAATATGCAGGATGTATTTGAGCATGGTTATTGTCCTGCACTGAGCAGCACCAAGGCCGCAGTTACCAACAGATTAATCAGGGTCAGCGGCAGGCAGAATACCCAGCTAAAGGTCATCACTTGGTCATAGCGCGGGCGCGGAATAGAGGCGCGCAGCAAAATGAAAATCATGATGAAGAACGCTGTTTTCAATGCAAACCAAACAAAGGGAATCGACGGTAATAAACCGAACGGGCCATGCCAGCCACCGAAGAACAAGGTTACCAATAGCGCGGAAATCAACACGATACCGACGTATTCGCCGACGAAGAACATGCCCCATTTCATCCCGGCATATTCGATGTGATAACC
>JAIETJ010000052.1 GCA_019745275.1 Pseudomonadaceae bacterium
CGTGGGTTTTCATGGGTACAGCTCCTAGTACTGAGGTTGTTGATTTTGCGGTTTAACCGGCATGCCAGTGTTGATACCCGTCAATCACCCGGCCTGAATCGGCGGTGTGCTAGCGGCTCAACGCAGCGCCAGCACCGCGTGCCATTGCTCATCGGTGACCGGCATAACCGATAAACGACTGCCTTTTTGCAGCAACGGCATGGCGCTGAGGGCGTTTTGCTGGCGCAATTGGCTTAAATCCAATACTCGCGTGAAGGCTTCACGATACTCGACCGTCACCGCGCTCCAAGGGTTTTTCTCGGCGCTGGCTTTGGGGTCGAAATAGACGCTGTGCGGGTCAAGTGCAGTCGGGTCGGCAAAGGCGCTGGCGCTGATTTGCCCCGTTCCGGCGATGCCCGGTTGTGGGCAGCTGGAGTGATAGAAGAAAAACCCATCGCCAACCTGCATCTGGCGCAAGAAATTACGCGCCTGATAGTTGCGCACGCCATCCCAGCGGGCGCTAGTGAGGCGTTTAAGGCCCTGGGTCGACAGTTCTTCGGGTTCCGATTTCATTAACCAATAGGCCATGGGTTGAACTCTTTTGACGTGGTGTGGACCAAGAGTGCGGGTGAAATATGTGCGTTTATCGACATTTACCCCTTGGCAAAAAAATTGCACGAACGTGCCTGTTATTGGACAATACCGCCGGTGAAACCAATGCCATTGGACGGCGTATAACAATAATCGACGCAGATAACTGCGCGAAGCTGTCTAACACGGGGGTTTTAATGAAGCGTAAACCAGATATTTTGTGGGTTTTAGTCGCCGTTTTCGGTTTAGGTGTGGTCACCAGTGCCTATGCGCAGAGCTATTGGGCGAACCAAACTAGCGCGCCGAGCAGTCTAGCGGTGCAAGTGGCCCCCCAGCGCTAAGCAATGCTCAACCCCTTAGCGATTTAATCGGCAGTTAAATCGCTAATCGCGGTAAATTCCAAAGCTTAATACCAAGCCCGCTCCGTCACGGTAGCCGCTAGCGCTACGTCCCAGCTGGACATGGCCAACTTCTCGACCTTTTGACACTCATGCGCCACGCCGACTAGCTGCGGTTTTTGCGGCTGCGTGCGTAATGCGCGATAGGCCAAACAGCGGTCATAAAAGCCGCCGCCCATGCCCAGGCGGCCGCCGTGCGGATCGAAACCGACCAGCGGCAGCAAGATTAAATCCAGCGCCCAGACCTTGCGCTGTTGGTGTCGGTTGACGCGCGGCTCGGCAATTTTAAAGCGATTAAGCCGAAGCCTTTCCCCTGCGCGCACTCGCTGAAAGACCATCTTGGTTTTTGGCCACGTGCTGAGTACCGGTAAATAAGTGGCCTTGCCACGCCGTTGGGCTGCGCGCAGCAGTGGGCGTGGATCAATCTCGCCATCGCTGGGCAGGTAAAAGGCAATATGCCGGGCGCGGCGAAACATTGGATGCTGGGCAAGCTGTCGGTACAGGCCGCGGGCGGCGCTTTGCTGTTGGCTGCGGCTGAGGGCGCGGCGGGCGGCGCGCAGTTGGCGACGCAGTTGCGCACGGCTGGGTGGGTTGGTTTGCTTCATGTTGGATAGCTGACGGGATTAGCACTTGTTGCCGAGCCTGCGTAGCGCAGGCCGGGTGCTGTGCGGCGGTGACGACGCACCACGCGCAGTAAAAATATGACTCCCCGGAGTGCCGCTGCCGGCTTGGCCCTTGAACCCGAAAGTTCAAGGTGGAGGTTGCAGGAGGCGTTAAGGCTTTCCGTCAAGCGGACATGCACACCGACCTCAACGTGCAACCCCCGGGGTTGTGCGAATCGGCTCAGGGACATCGCCAACTGGCGCACACACCAGGGAGGAGTTGGCAGTATACCCCCGACTTCTGCTCGTGGGTATGTGCAGTTGTCATTCGCCTGGCTGCGGCTCTGCATCGCTGGCCAGCGCTTGGTCGACACGCCCGAGTAAATCGCGCACGCAGTCGCGGGTTTGCTCTGCGTCGTGGTCGAGTTGTTGTTTTTTATGCAGTAGGTCGTGGCTGATATTTAGGGCGGCCATCACGGCGATACGGTCGGCACCTATGACTTTGCCGCTGGCGCGAATTTCACGCATTTTGCCGTCCAGATAACGGGCGGCGCCTTCGAGGTTGGCACGCTCATCGGCAGGGCAGGCGATGCAATATTCTTTATCGAGGATATGCACAGTGACGCTTTTAGCTTGGGTCATGAGCGTTGCTCGAGGTCCTTGAGGCGGATAATCATCGATTCGACCTTGTTGCGGGCCAATTGGTTCTTTTCAATTAATTGCCCGCGCTCCTCGCGCCACTCTTTAGCGCTCGCCAGCAGTTGGCGATTTTGCTTTTTAAGCTGCTCGGTGCGCTGGATCAGCAGTTCCAGCTTAGTCGTCAGTGCGCGCAGGTCGGCGTCTTGCATAGGTTCTCTACTTGAACTCTCTACTAAGCAATCAATAAGCAAAAATGTAGCAGGAAAATATCCGTGCTAAAGGCTAAAGCGGCCAGTCGGTTGCGCGCCATCAATGGTCTTGGCGCGGTCGGCGGTGCTAGGATAGTCACCTTTCATTCTAGTCATTGCGTCGCCAGACGCCTAGCGCAGAAACCTACTTCGATGCCCACAGCAAATTCGCCGTACGCCGCCTTCGCCGCCTTGCTCACCAGCAATGGTCATCCCGTTTCGCCTGCCGAGTTACACGGCCTGTTGCTCGGTCGCAGCTGTGCCGGTGCGGGCTTTGAACAAAACAGTTGGCTGCAGGACGCCGCCGAGTTGCTCGACAGCGAGCCGCAAGAGCAGGTGCGCCAAGCCTTGATCGGCCTGCAAGAAATGGTCAAAGGGGAGCTGTCGGGCACTGACGTCACCATCATCTTGCTGCTGCCCAACGATGACGCGCCGCTGGCTGAGCGGGCGCAGGCTTTAGGCCAATGGTGCCAGGGCTTCTTGGGCGGCTTTGGTTTGACCGCGCGCGATGCGGCCCTGTCGGCCGAAGCCATGGAAGTGCTGCAAGACTTGGCCGGGATTGCTCAGGTGCAAGACGCGCTGGAAGAGTCCGAAGACGGCGAGAACGATTATATGGAAGTGATGGAGTATCTGCGTGTTGCGCCGTTACTGTTGTTCACCGAGTGCGCCAAACCGCTGGTCGCCGAGCCGAAGCCATCGTTGCATTAAGTTTTAGGTGCTTGGGCTCATTCAGCGTAGTCAATTAAGCGTTCAAATAAGTAGTACGAGGTCGTTGATGATCAGCATCCCGAAAGCCGAATTTGCCCGCCGGCGTAAGGCGCTGATGGCGCAAATGGAGCCCAACAGCATCGCCATTTTACCGGCCGCCCCGGTGTATATCCGCAACCGCGATGTTGAGCATATCTACCGGCAAGACAGCGACTTTCAGTACCTCACCGGCTTTCCTGAGCAGGAAGCGGTGTTGGCGCTGATCCCAGGGCGCGCCCATGGCGAGTACGTGCTGTTTTGTCGCGAACGCAACCCCGAGCGTGAGCTGTGGGACGGCCTGCGTGCTGGCCAAGACGGTGCCATCAGCCAATACGGCGCCGACGATGCCTTCCCGATCACCGATATCGACGATATTTTGCCGGGCCTGATCGAGGGTCGCGAGCGGGTCTATTACGCCCTCGGTATTCATCAAGAGTTCGACCGGCATTTGATGGAGTGGATCAACGTGATCCGCTCCAAGGCCCGCCAAGGGGCGCAGCCACCGAATGAATTTGTCGCCCTCGATCACCTGCTGCACGACATGCGTTTGTACAAGTCGGCCGCCGAGGTCAAGGTGATGAAAGAAGCCGCCGAGATTTCCGCCCGCGCTCACGTGCGGGCTATGCAGGCGTGCCGCGCTGGGCTGTACGAATATCACCTGGAAGCGGAGCTGGATTACGAGTTCCGCAAGGGCGGGGCGAAGATGCCGGCCTATGGCTCCATCGTCGCGGCCGGCAAAAACGCCTGCATCCTGCATTACCGCGAGAACGACGCGCTGCTCAAAGACGGCGACTTGGTGCTGATCGATGCGGCGTGCGAGATCGACTGTTACGCCAGCGACATCACCCGCACCTTCCCGGTCAGTGGCACTTTTACGGCCGAGCAAAAAGCCATCTACGAGTTGGTCTTGGCCGCACAAGAGGCGGCGTTCCCCGAAATTGCCCCCGGCAAACACTGGAACGCTGCCCACGAAGCCACAGTGCGGGTCATTACCGCTGGTTTGGTCGAGCTTGGCCTGCTTGAGGGTGAGGTCGATGAATTGATTGCCAACGAAGCCTACAAACCCTTCTACATGCACCGCGCCGGCCATTGGCTGGGCATGGACGTGCACGATGTGGGCGATTACAAAATCGGCGGGCAGTGGCGCGAACTGGAAGTCGGCATGGCCATGACGGTGGAGCCGGGCATCTATATTGCCGTCGATAACCAAAACGTCGCCAAGAAGTGGCGCGGCATCGGTGTGCGCATCGAGGACGACGTGGTGGTGACTAAATCTGGCTGCGAAATTCTCACCGATGGCGTACCTAAGACCGTCGCCGCTATCGAAGCCTTAATGGCCAAGGCCCGCGTGCTCGCACCTGTCGCCGAACCTGTAGCCGCAGCGGTGGTCGGTTAATGGCACGGGTGCAGCTGGCGATTATTGGCGGCGGCCTAGTTGGCGCCAGCTTGGCTTTAGCCTTGCAAGCTGGTGCCAAGGCGCGCGGCTGGCAGATCGTGCTGATCGAGCCGTTTGCCCCCGGTAGCGCCTATCAGCCGAGTTACGATGCCCGCTCCACCGCGTTGTCGTACGGCACGCGGCAGATTTATCAGCGTTTGGGCATCTGGTCGAGCATCGCCGAGCGGGCTGAGCCAATCGCCCAGATTCATGTCTCCGACCGCGGTCGTTTCGCCGCCGCTCGCTTAAGCGCCGCCGATGAAGGCGTGCCCGCGCTCGGTTATGTGGTGGAAAACGCTTGGCTCGGCCATTGCCTCTGGCAAGCCCTAGATAAAGAGGTAATCACTTGGCGTTGCCCGGCCGAAGTCGTGGCCATGCACAGCCTCGGTGATGGCTACCGGTTAACCCTTAATGATGACTCCACGCTGGACTGCGATTTGGCCGTGTTGGCCGATGGTGGTCGTTCCGGTTTGCGCGAGCAGTTGGGCATTGCGGTCAGTCAGCAGGCTTATCAGCAGAGTGCGTTGATCGCCAATATCAGCGCCAGTCAGGCGCACCAAGGGCTGGCCTTTGAGCGCTTCACAGAAGCCGGGCCGATGGCCATGTTGCCTCTCGCCGATAACCGCTGCGCACTGGTGTGGACTCGGCCGAGCGCGGACGCCGAGCGCTTGCTGCAACTGGATGACCGGCGCTTTTTGGCCGAGTTGCAAGAGGCCTTCGGCTATCGCCTCGGCGCTTTGCACAAAGTGGGTGCCCGGCATGTGTATCCACTGGCGCTCACCGAGGCGCAGGAGCAGGTGCGTCCGCATCTGGTGGTGCTCGGCAACGCCGCCCACAGCCTGCACCCAATTGCCGGGCAGGGTTACAACTTGTCGCTGCGCGATACCTTGGAGTTGGCCGAAAGCATTCTGGCCAGCACGGCGCCCTTGGGTGAGCTGGCCTGTTTGCAGGGTTATCTCGAGCGGCAGAGTCTCGACCAGCAACTGACCGTGGGCTTTTCCGATCAGGTCACCAAGCTGTTTACCAGCAGCCAGCCATTGCTGGCCGCCGGGCGCAACCTCGGTTTGCTCGGGCTGGATTTACTGCCGCCGGCCAAACGCTGGTTCGCCCGTCAAGCCATGGGCCTCGGTCCGCGCGCCAATTGAGATAGATCATGAGTAACAGCAAGCTAGCCCGTAAGGCGCGTTTTATGCGCTGGGCGTTAAATTTTTACCCGCCGTATTTAGGCGCCGGGGTGCGTGTGCGGCATATCAGCGCCGACTTTCACTGCGTGCAGGTGAAGATGGGCCTGGGTTGGTACAACCGTAATTACGTCGGCACCCAGTTTGGTGGCAGCCTGTACTCGATGACCGATCCGTTTTTTATGTTGATGGTCATGGAGTGCTTGGGCCGCGATTACATCGTCTGGGACAAATCCGCCAGCATCGACTTTATCGCCCCAGGCCTTGGCCCGGTGTTTGCCGACTTTCGCATCGATGCGGCGCTGCTCGCCGAGATCCGCGCGCAGACTGCCAATGGCGATAAGTACCTGCCGCAACTGCATGTAGAGGTGCGTGACGGCGCCGGTACGCTGGTGGCGCGGGTACACAAAACCCTTTATGTACGGCTCAAGCCGCGTGCGCGGCAGGTAGTTTAAACATGCAACTACAAGCGGATGTGATCATCGTCGGTGCCGGTATGGTCGGCAGTGCCTTGGCCTTGGCGCTGCGCCACAGCGGCCTGCAAATCATGCTGTTGGACGGCGGCCCGCTGAGTGTTAAGCCGTTCGATCAATCCGGTGCTTTTGAGCCACGGGTCAGCGCCTTGTCGGCCGCCAGCCAGCGCATTCTCGAGCGCCTACAGGTTTGGCCAGGCATTGTTGCCCGGCGCAGCAGCCCCTATGGCGAGATGCGCGTGTGGGACGGCTCGGGCACGGGGCAGGTGCATTTCAGTGCCGCCAGCGTGCATGCCGAGGTGCTCGGGCATATCGTCGAAAACCGCGTGGTGCAGGATGCGCTGCTGGATGCCCTGTATGACGTCGATCTAGGCATTTTGCCCAATGCCCGGCTGGAGCAACTGCGTCGCTCCGGCGATGACTGGTTGCTGACCCTCACCGATGGCCGGCAATTGCGCGCGCCGCTGCTGATCGCCGCCGATGGGGCTAACTCGGCGGTACGTCGGCTGGCCGGTTGCGCCACCCGTGAGTGGGATTACCTGCACCACGCCATAGTTACTAGTGTGCGCTGCGCCAAGCCCCATCAACAAACCGCTTGGCAGCGCTTTACTGACGATGGCCCGCTGGCGTTTTTACCGTTGGCCGGGCGCGGTGCCGACGATGCTGAACACTGGTGCTCAATCGTTTGGTCGGTCACTCCGAGCGAGGCCGAACGGCTGATGGCGCTGGACGATACGGCCTTCCGTTATGCCCTCGGCAAAGCCTTCGAGTGGCGCTTGGGCGAGGTGCTGGAGGCTGATCCACGGCACTCCATCCCGTTGCGTCAACGCCACGCCAAGCGTTATGTCGAGCCGGGCTTGGCCTTGATCGGCGACGCCGCGCACACCATCCACCCGCTCGCCGGGCAAGGGGTTAATCTTGGGTTTCTGGATGCGGCCGTGCTCGCTGAAGTGCTGATGCATGCGTTGGAACGCGGCGAAAGCCTCGCCGACATTCGCGTGCTGAGCCGCTACGAGCGCCGCCGTATGCCACATAACCTGGCGATGATGGCGGCAATGGAAGGCTTTGAACGCTTGTTCCAAGCCGACCCGCTGCCGCTGCGTTGGCTGCGTAACTCGGGGCTGAATTTGGTGGATGGCCTGAATGAGGGTAAAGCATTGCTGGTGCGTCAGGCGCTGGGCTTGTCGGGCGATTTACCCGAGTTGGCGCGGGCCTAGCCAAGCAATATTTGGCAATCAGATTAATCGGCTAAAGCGTTGAGAAGCTAAATGCTATTGACTATTATTTTGCTCTAATTTTTGCTTATCGCGAGGCCGTCCCATGCAACTGCGCCAACCTTTATTCGCTACCTTGGCCTTGCTTGCTATCAGTAGCGGCGCACAGGCGGCCGACGATCTGGTGGTTTACACCTCGCGGATCGATGAGCTAATCAAGCCGGTGTTCGATGCCTACACCGCCAAGACCGGGGTTAAGGTCAAGTTCATTACCGACAAAGAGGCGCCGCTGATGGCTCGCCTCAAGGCCGAGGGCGCCAACACCCCAGCCGACCTGCTGATTACCGTGGACGCCGGTAACCTTTGGCAAGCCGAACAAATGGACCTGCTCAAGCCACTGCAATCGACGGTGATTGACGCCAACATTCCGCCGCAATACCGCGCATCGAACGGCAGTTGGACCGGCTTGTCGTTGCGTGCCCGGACGATTTTTTACTCGCCTGAACGGGTTACACCGCAAGAACTATCGACCTATGAAGCCTTGGCCGATAAGAACTGGGAAGGCCGCTTGTGTCTGCGCACCAGTAAAAAGGTCTATAACCAGTCGCTGACCGCCACCCTGATCGAAACCCATGGCGCGGTTAAGGCCGAGGAAATCGTCAAGGGTTGGGTTAACAACTTAGCCACTGATGTGTTCGCCGACGACACCGCCATGCTGCAGGCCATCGATGCCGGTCAGTGCGATGTCGGCATGGCCAACACCTACTACTTTGGCCGCCTGCATCAGCAAAATCCGAATCTGAAGGTCAAGCTGTTCTGGCCCAATCAGGCCGACCGTGGTGTGCACGTTAACCTCTCCGGCGCTGGCGTGACCAAGTACGCGCCACATGCAGCCGAGGCGCAAAAGTTGCTGGAGTGGATGACCACCGCCGAGGCACAAAACCTGTTTGCCGACATCAACCAAGAGTTCCCAGCTAACCCGGCGATCAAGCCTTCGGCAGAAGTGGCTGCTTGGGGCCCATTCAAGGCCGACAGCATTCCTTTGGAAGTGGCCGGCAAACGTCAGGTCGAAGCGCTGAAACTGATGGACCGCGCCGGCTGGAACTGAGTCGCCGTACGGGCTGTTCGTAGCCACCACTAACAGCCCTCTATAAGGCCTCGCGATTGCGGGGCCTTATGGTTTTGCGGTTAGTTAAGGCTCACAGTTACGACATATAGGCGTGGCACGACTGGCCTATTAACCGCGATAAACCGCAGTAAATAACGCATAAATGTGCGTGCGAACCTGCCGCTAGCTGCCGTGCTGTTGCCGATAGGCGTTAAAGAGTTCTGATACGAGGATTCCGTCGATGCGCATACCCTGCAGATTGGCATCTTCGATACTCACGTCAGCCAGGCAGACGTTACGCAGGGTTGCGCCGCTGAGTGCTGTGTTGGTGAAACTGCTGTTGCTCAGGTTGACGTCGTCAAAGCGCGATTGGCGCAGATCAACGTCGCTGAATGCGGAGTGGCTTAGTTGCGCATTGCTGTGGTGTAAGCCGCGGGTAACTGACATGGGAGCACCTATTATTGTGGCAGGCGTGGGTTATGGTTAAGCCGCTTTACGCTGTTTGCTCAAGGCCGGTTGCGTTGCCGCAGGCTTAATCCGTGGCGCGCTTAGGCCACGTTGTTTGACCCCGCGACCGCCAAAGTAGGTGACAAAAAAATGATAGGCGTGGCGCAACTTAAAATCGCCGAGCATCTGCAAAAACAGTCGATCAACCTCGCGCTTGCTGATCGGGATGCTATCTAAATATTGGTACAGCGCATCGTGCACCATGGAGGCGCGGTAGGTGTAGGGACGGTTGGTGCGGTAGTCGATATGGCCGTCGGGCGTGCCAATCACCAGCAGGTTAAATATATCGAATTTCGGCGAGCAGCCGTCCCAGGCATAGCCGCTGCTATTGGCCTTGACGGTGATGAGCCCGTCGCAGCTGATGGTCAGCCACTGGGCGTTAAAAGCTTTATCGAGTCGCCAATCGGTGGCTTGGGTAAAGTCTTGCGGGTCGATAAAGATGTAGGGGAAGTTGCCCTTACGCATCCGTACGCGGGGACACGGGAAGCTCGTTACTGTCTGCATTGATATCGTCCATGACATGCCGCTGTGGATTGCTTCGGTGGCGCTTGCGAGTCTGGATTAACCCGCGCCGCCGGTAGTTATTGTTGCTGTTGCTGCATGAGTTTGCTGTTGTTCTTAAGCACGTCGTTGATGGCAGCGGTCATCACGGCGGTAGACACGCCGAACATCAGAATGCCATTGGCGGCTTCGAGGGCGCTGAGCAAGCGCCAGCCTGCGGATAGCACTACGTCGCCATAACCTAAGGTGGCAAAGGTTACCCCGGAGAAATACAGCGCATGGGTAAAGTTGTCGAACTCGCCGAGCAGCACGAACAGCCACGCCCAAAGAGCCATTTGCAGGCAATTCCCCAGCAGCAGCAAGAGCATCACCGCCGCCAGCAGCAGCATATCCGGCAGTAGCGAATTGGGCGTTAGGGTGTAGGGCCGAAAACGCAGGTACAGGCGCATGCAGAGGCCGACCAGCATGGCTTGCATCAGCAGGCAGAGCAGAATTACCGGCAAGCCGGTTACTAAGTTAATGAGCATTGAGTGCCTCTTGGTTGGCGGTTGAATTGAGTGCCTGACGTTGGCGACGATGGTCGAGCACATGCACCATCAGGCAGGCGTACAGGGTTACGCCAATAAACAGGCTCATGCGCACGGCGAAGGCGGTGTACACGTCTTTGCCGTTGTTGCTGTCTTGCACTGATTGGCCGAGCAAAATAACCATGGTGGTCAGGCTGTTGAGCCAAAACGGCGGGCCGTATTGACTCGGGCTGAGGGCAAATAGTTTGCGCGCCAGTAGCAGGCCAAACAGCAGCATCCACAGGTAAAACATCCACAGGTTGACGAACAAGCCGAGCGCCGCCCAAAACAGTATCGCCAGCACACCGCCGAGCAGGGTGGAGCCGAGCATCATCCGGCCGGCGTCCTTGGCGCAAGTGCTGCAGCTTTGTTGGCCCAGATTGACCGCTTGCATGATGATCGGCATGTAGCTGGCCGGGTTGATCAGTGCCAACAAATAGGCTGGCAGCACCACTAGCGCGGCGCGCAGCGCCACCCAGCTGGCCTCATGAGCGGGCAGCGCTGGCTTGGCTGGCGGTTGCGGGGCGTTGGCCGGTTCGGGGAATAGTTTGTGGCTCAGCAGCACCACCAGCACCGTGACTAACAGGCCCTTGGCCAGCGCTTCGATGACCATCAGTGCTAGGCCAAAGTCGGCGGTGCCGGCGGCGGAGATCATGGTTAGGCCGACCACCGTAAAGGTCGCCAACAACGGGTTGCCACCGCGCAAGCCGAAGCGAAAGGTGGCAAACAAACACAGGCCAATCAACAGCACGCCGGCCACCGCGTAGTAGCGCAGCAGCGGAATCAACAGCAGGCCGCTGCCGGTCAGCAGCATCATGATCAGCGTCAGCCCCAGCCCGGCTTTCAGTGGCAGCGGCTTAGTCAGCGCGCTGAGCAGGGTCGCGCACAGCAGCGGGGCGATAAACGGGATCGGCAAATTCAGGCCAAAGCTCAGCGCCACGCACAGCGCTACGCCGCTGGCCAAACGCAGGGCACGCTGGCTGCGGAAGTCGCGGCTGCTCACCGACACGCGCCACTCTTAATAGGCATACGACAGCCAGCTCATCAGCCGCATAAACACCCGGCCAAGCAGATTGAGCGGGTTGCCTGAGTGGGGGAAGGCCATGACTTCAGCTTGGCCGCCAACGCGGATGCCGCGCAGGTCGTTTAGCTCGCCGGGAATAAACTCAATAATCACCGGGAAGCGTTGCGCTGGGCGCAGCCAGTCGCGGCTATTGCTGACGGTCGGCAAGCTGCCGGGAGCGGTGCTGGAGCCAACGCTGACGCCGTAACCAATGCTGCGAATCCGCCCGGCGAAGATCTGTCCGGGCATGGCGTCGAGCACTATGGAGACCGGGCTGCCCGGTTGCAGGTGGCCGAGGTTGTTCTCGGTCATGTCGGCATTGATCCACACGTCATGGATGGCGATCAACGTCATCAGCGGGCTACCGGCGGCGGCAAACTGGCCGGCGTCGATGCGCAGGTCGGTGATCACCCCGGCGGCGCGGGCGCGCACTTGGCTGTTGGCCAGATCCAGTTCGGCCTTGGCCAAGGCGGTGGCGGTGCTGCGCAGTTTGGCGTTGTCGGCCTCACTGCCGCCCTGTTGCTCTTGGGCGCGCACCACTTCGGCGCGGGCGGCGGCCACTTGGCTGTTGGCTTGTTCGCGGTTCGCCCGCGAGACTTCCAGCAAGCGCAGGGAGATGGTGCCGGGGTCATCTTTATACAGGCGTTCGAGGCGGTCGCGGTCTTGTCGGGTTTTTAGCTCGTTAGCCTCGGCGGCGCGCAGCGAGGCTTTGGCCGAGTCGATGCCGGCGGTGCTGGCGCCGATCTGCCGGCGCATCGATTCGAGGTCGGCGCGGGTGCGCTCAACCACGATTTGATATTGCTCAGCATCGACCTCAAACAATAAGTCGCCGGCTTTCACGTCCTGATTATTGTGCACATACACGCGGGTTACCCGGCCGGCCACTTCACTGGCCACCGGCACCACAAAGGCCTGCACGCGCGCTTGTTGGGTATAGGGGGTGTAACGGTCGGCGAAAAAATACCAGAACAAGCTCAGGCCGATCAGCACAGCCACCCACTTGGCGCTTTTTTTTACCGGGTCGGCGGCTGGGCTGGTGGTGGTTGGCGCGACGGTGGCTGGCTCGGGAGCCGCCGCTGGAGTGTTTTCAGTCATGCAGGTTTACCTGTGCGGTTGGCGCTGCGGGTGCGCTGCTGGCGTCCGCAGGTGGTGCTAGTAGATCGCCCCAGTCAGTGCGTTGCTGCATCTGCTCGCGGGTGGCGGAATCGATCAGTGGCTGGTCGCTGTACCAACCGCCGCCGAGGGCTTTATACAGGGCGATCAGGCTGCTGACCGCGTTGCTGCGGCTGATCAGATAGCTGTCTTGCTGAACCAGTAGGGCGCGCTGGGCATCCAGCACCCGCTGAAAGTCCGAGTAACCTTCGCGGTATTGGGCGCTGGCTAGGGTCATTGAGCGCTGCGCTGAAATCGCCGAATCACGCAAAATTTGCTCACGCTGCAGGGCCGCACTCAGGCCGCTGGCGGCATCGTCGGCCTCGCGGGCGGCTTGGCGCACGGCGTCGCGATAGACCTCAATCAGCTGCTGCAAGCGGGCGTCTTGCACGCGGATATTATTGGTTAGGCGGCCCTGATCGAAAATGTTCCAGCGCAGGCTCGGCCCGGCGCCCATATCGAGGTTGCGTGAGCTGCCGTCTAGTGAGCTGGCCGACCAGCCGATATTGCCCAGCAGGGTCAGCGATGGATACAGATCGGTTTCGGCCACGCCAATGCGCGCCGACTGGGCGGCGGCGTTAAGTTCGGCGGCGCGAATGTCTGGGCGGCGCAGCAGCAGGTTGGCCGGGATGTCTTGCAATACCGCACGGTCAATCAGCGGGATTAGCCCGGGCTGGCTGGCGAGTTCGGGCAGCGGGCCGGGCGGCCGACCGATCAAGGTGGCCAGCGCATTGCGGGTTCGATGTACTTGGCTTTCGAATTCAGGAATGGTGCTGAGGGTGCCTAAATATTGGGTTTTTGCTTGTTGCAGGTCGAGTTCAGAGTGCTGGCCGCTGTTGAACAGTTTCTCGGTAATCTCGTAGCTGCGTTTTTGCTGTTTGGCGTTAGTGCGGGCGATCTGTAAACGGGCTTCGCTGGTGCGCAGGGCAAAGTAGGTTTCGGCCATTTGCGCACGGAGCAAAATCAGCACGTCTTGATAGTTGGCCTCAGCAGCAAAGTAACTGTCGTCAGCGGCTTCAATCGCTCGGCTAAAGCGCCCCCAGAAATCCAACTCCCAGCCCACATCAATGCCGGCGCTGTGCTGCCAAGCGCTGCTGTCGATGGGCCGCGTGCCGCCGGATTGATTGCGGTCCAGATAGAAGCTGTCGGCGCGGGCTTGCTGCAGTTGCGGATAGCGCCCGCTTTGCGCGATGCCCAATTGAGCGCGCGCCTCGATCACCCGTAAACCGGCGATCTTCAGGCTGGAATTGTGCGCGTCAGCCTCGGCAATTAAGCGTTCGAGGACCGGGTCGGCAAACACCTGCCACCACTGTTTCAGGTCGGGCTGCGGTTGCTGTTGGCTGGCTTGCGCCAGCGCCGGGCTGTTCCAGTTGTCGATCCACGGCACGGTGGGGCGTTGGAAGTCCGGGCCCAATTGGACGCAGCCAGACAAACCGACAGCGCCCAGCAATAGCAGGCGCGCAGGGGCGAGTAAATTCACGAGTAGGGCTCCCGCCAAACCGGGCTTGGCGCGGTTGCGCCAAGCCACAAGGTTAGCCTTGGCTAGGGGTGGCTGGCTGGTCAGCCACGGCAGCGGCAGCGGGTTGATCGTTAACCCACTGCCAGAACAACTGGTAGCCAACCGCTAACATCACTGGGCCAATAAACAGGCCGATGATGCCGCTGGTGACCATACCGCCCAAGGCGCCGATCAGAATCACCGGCATCGGCACGGCCACGCCGCGTGCCAGCAGCAGTGGTTTAAGCACGTTATCAACCATGCCGCCGACGAAGGTGTAGATGGCGAACGCGATGGTCGCCGCTGTGGCGCCTTCGGTGGCGAACACAAAACCAATCACCGGAATGGTAATCAGGGTGGCCGGCAGTTGCATGATGCCCAGCAGCAGCACGGCCAGCGCCAGCAAGCCGGCGCCGGGAATGCCCATGACCACAAAGCCAGCGCCGACGATCAGCATCTGAATAAAGGCGATGCCGACCACGCCCTGCGCCACAGCGCGGATGGTGGCGGTGCACAGTTCGGCGATCTCGGCACCCTTTTGCGGGCCAGAAACCCGCGAGGCGATTAGCACAGCGCTGCGACTGCCTTTCTCACCGTAGGCCATCACCACGCCGGCAATCACTAGGGCGAAGACAAACATCAGCAGGCCCACGCCAGCTCCGGCCAGCTTGCCGAGCAGGGACAGGCTCGGGCCTTTCAGGTGTGGTGCCACGGTTTGCAGTAAGCCGGTGAGGTCGGTGGCGGCTTGCAGCCAGAAACCGTGCAGGGTTTTACCGATTACTGGCCAAGCGGCCACTGAGTCGGCCGGTGGCGGAATGTGGAAAGTACCGCTTTTGACCACTTCGATGCTCTGCTGGATCGACTCGGCCATCGAGGTGCCCATCAGGTACACCGGCACCAACAGGATGCTGATGCCGATCAACACAATCAGGCTGGCGGCCCGCGCATCACTGTTGCCCAGTTTGTTTTTCAACAGTCCATGCAGCGGATACAGGGTAATGGCGAGGATCACCGACCAAAGCATCAAGTCGAGAAATGGGTGAAAAATGTTGAAGCAGGAGATCACCAATATGGCGATCAGTCCGGCGCGAATTAGCACGTCAAGCAAGCCGCGCGAGAGCACTGTTTCATTGAGAGGGGTGGGCAGCATGGGGTCGCTCCTAGCGGTCGAGGGCACGGCGGTGGTTGCTGGCGGCGCACGGCGGCGCAACGGCCGACCGATGGTAGCCTAAAGCCGAGGACCGCGGGAACTGTCGATGGCCTAGCGGCAGCGCCGCGCAAACGCGTTTGGGTATTTGCGATGACGGTTTGCGGCATTTACTGCATGAGTTCCCACAAGATGCCGGCACTTTCATCGCGCTACGGCTATTTCGGCGTGCGCGGCCTCATTGCTACGGGGTGCATTTCAGACGGCTCGATTGGCTGTAAGTCGGTCAACCACGATCGCTCTTGGCGTTTCTCCATTTCATCCACACATGCAGTGGAATGGCCGCAACGATCAGCAGGGTGCCGAGAAATACGCTATCCGCCCCCGAGCCATACAAGGCCCAGCCCGAGTAGATAAAGCCTAGGCTGCCTAGCAGGCTGACCTTAAACAGCTCGCCGCCCTTGAGACCTTCCTTGCCCTTGAGACGGATCATCAGCTCGGCAAAGGAGCACAGCGCATAGGGCAGTAGGCTGGACATTACCGCCAGCAGGATGATCGAGTTGAATGCACCGACCAGCCCCTGGGAGAAATTCATGATCACCAGAATCGAGGCCAGCAAGTTGGAAAACACCAGCGCGTTAGCCGGTGTACCGAAACGCGAAAGCTGTCCGAGTTTTTCCGGGAACACCCGATCCAGCGCGGCGCCGTAGGGCACCTGGCCAGTGAGCAGGGTGAAGCCGTTGAGGGTGCCGAAGGTGGCAATCACCGCGCCGATGGCGATCAGCACGCCCCAGCCCGAACCCCACATGTGGGCAGCTACATCGGCCAGCGGCGCAGTGGAGGCGGCGAGGGTGGCCGATGGCAGCACGCCAATGGCCACGGTGGTAACCGAGATATACACCAGCGCGGCAATCAGCACGCCGATGATGGTGGCGCGTGGAATGGTTTTTTCCGGATTGACCACTTCACCGGAAGGCACGGTGGCAGATTCCAGTCCCAGATAGGCCCACAGCGTCAGCGCGGCAGCGGCCGAGATTGCCGCCAGATCAGACTGGCCGCTGATATTTATCGGTGAATAGTTGGCCGGATCGATCCAGAATATGCCCAGCGTACCAATCAGCAATAGCGGCAGAAGTTTCAGCACGGTGGTGATGATCTGCACCGCACCGGCTTCCTTGACCCCACGGATATTCACCAGCGTCAGCAGCCAGATACTGCTCAGCGCCACCGCCAGGCAATAACTCGGCGATTCGGCCACCACCGGAAACAGGAAGCCGACATAGCCGGCCAGCGCCACCGCGACCCCGGCGTTGCCAGTCCACAGGGCAATCCAGTAACCCCAGGCAATCAGGAAGCCGGCAAATTCGCCATAGCCTTCCTGGGTATAGGCATAGGGCCCGCCGGGCTTGTGGACGATCTTTGCCAAGCGGCCAAAGATGATGGCCAGTATCAGCGCACCGGCGGAGGTCAGCAGCCAGCCGCCCAGCGCTATTGGGCCGATGGCGGCCAGTGAGGCCGGCAACAGAAAAATGCCCGAACCGATCATGTTGCCAACCACCAGCGCCGTGCACGCCATCAGACCAAGAGCGGGTTTTTTTTGTCCGCTTTCGGCGGTGTTTGAGGGCATTTGTATCGATCCTTATCTTGAGCGTAATGGGGTCAGACTCGATTATCTGACCCTCCTCCAGCTATAACGGCAGGCTCGCTAACCGAGCCTAATTACCCTTGAAGCAGGCGGTCACCAATATGGCGATCAATCCGGCGCGAATCAGCACGCCAAACAAACCGCCGGCAGCGCTGTTTCATTCTGTGGGGTGGGCCGCATGGGGTCGTGCCTAGCGGTGGTGGGCACCGCGCTGGTTGCTGGCGGCGCAACGGTCGAGCGATGGTAGCCTAAAGCCAATGACCGCAGGAACTGGAGAGGGTGTAGCGGCCGCGCTGCGCGCGGGTTGATGAGGCACCGCTCCGCGCCAGCGCATTAGGCAGCCTGGATGGACAGGCCGCCTAAGTCCGGCAGGCTGTTAGGCGTCGAGCTCAGCGGCAGGGCCAAAGAACTCGTAGTGGCATTGCTCGGCCGGTACGCCCAAACCTTGCAACTGGCGTTTGACGTTGGCCATAAACGGCTTAGGGCCGAGGAAGTAGGCGTCCAGGTCGCGTTGCGCCGGTAGCCATTGGGCGAGCAGTGGTTCGGTTAAAAAGCCGCTGGCGTGCTGGGCGTCCTCGGCGCGTGGCTCGCTGTAGCAGTAAAAGCGCTGCAACTGCGGATGCTTAGCCACCATGCTTTCCAACCAGTTGCGAAACGCATGGGCACCGCCGTGCCGGGCGCAGTGGATAAAGTGAATATCGCGGCCGGTGCTGAGCGCCTGCTCGAGCATCGCCAATGCCGGAGTGATGCCGACGCCGGCGGTAATCAGTGCCAATGGCTTGCTGGATGGGCGCAAGACAAAATCGCCAGCCGGTGGGAACAGTTGCAGGATATCGCCCTCGGCCACCTGGTCATGCAGGAAGTTCGACACCCGCCCGCCTGCCTCGCGCTTAATGCTGATGCGGTATTCACGCTGATTAGCCAGCGCCGACAGCGAGTAGTTGCGGCGTACTTCTTCGCCGTCCAGTTCGAGCTTTAAGCCGATGTACTGCCCGGGGCTATAGTCCAGCAACGCGCCGCCGTCGGCTGGCACCAGGTAGAAGGAGGTGATTTCCTCGCTCTCGACCTGCTTGCGCGCCACCCGAAAATCCCGCGCCCCACGCCAGCCGCCAGTGCTGGCCGCATTTATGGCATAGGCTTGCTCCTCGGCGCCGATCAGAATGTCGGCCAACTGTTGATAGGCCACGGCCCAGGCAGCAATCACCTCGTCGGTGGCAATTTCCGCGCCCAGCACTTCGCGAATCGCGCGCAGCAAACAGCTGCCAACAATCGGGTAGTGCTCGGGCAAAATTTGCAGCGCCACGTGCTTGTTAACAATCTGCCCGACCAGCGGGCCGAGCGCAGTTAACCGGTCAATATGCTTGGCGTACATCAGCACCGCGTTGGCCAGCGCTCGCGACTGCGCGCCGCTGGCTTGGTGCGCCGGGTTAAACAGCGGGCGCACTTCGGGGTATTCGCTGAGCATGATGGTGTAGAAGTGCGCGGTGAGGGTTTCACCGCCCGACTCCAGCAGAGGTACGGTGGCTTTGATGATGGCAGTTTGCGCGGGACTTAGCATGCTGGTGGTTCCTTCAGCGAGTGTGGGGTTCTACACTGGCTATATCAGGAAGCGTGCCAGTATTTAATCTGTTATAAATCAATAGGTTAATATTTATATGTGTCTTTTAGACTGCTATCTGCTTGAGTCAAATAGACTGTCGCGAGGTAAAAATGACTACTAATCCGCTGCTCGCCAGCCTATTGCCGCTGGTGGCCGATCTCGCCCGCGAGTTGCCCGAGGCGGAGCGTTATCGGCGCTTGCTCGGTGCGCTGCGCGAGTTGCTGCCCTGCGATGCCAGTGCCTTACTGCGGCTGGACGGCGAGCAATTGGTGCCCTTGGCGGTGGATGGTTTGAGTGCCGATACCCTCGGGCGGCGCTTTCTGGTCGCCGAACATCCGCGTTTGCAGGCGCTGCTGGCCAGCCCACAGGCCACCCATTTTGCCGCCGACTGCGAGCTACCCGATCCTTACGATGGTTTAGTCGAAGGCCATCAGGGGCATTTGCCGGTGCATGACTGTCTCGGCTGTGGCCTGTACCTAGACCAGCAGCCGTGGGGCGTTTTGACCTTGGATGCGCTCAATCCGCAGCGTTTCAACGCCGCCGATCTGAGCACCTTGGAGGCTTTTGCCAGCCTTGCGGCGGCCACGGTCAAGGCCGGCGAGCGCATGCAAACGCTGGCGCGCCGAGTCGAGGCCGAGCAGCAACTGGCGCAGTTGTACAAGCGCGCCGCCGCGCAGTTGCCGGCGCGTGAAATCATCGGCCAAAGCCCGGTGCATAAAGCCTTAATGGCCGAGATCGAGCTGGTCGCCGGCTCCGAGTTAAACGTGTTGATTAGCGGTGAAACCGGCGTCGGTAAAGAGCTGGTCGCCCACGCCATTCACGCCCAGTCGGCCCGTGCCCAGGCGGCGTTGGTCTGTCTAAACTGCGCGGCGCTGCCCGATACGCTGGTGGAGAGCGAGCTGTTCGGCCATGTGCGCGGGGCGTTTTCTGGGGCCGTGGCCGAGCGTCAGGGCAAGTTTGAATTGGCCGATGGCGGCACCCTGTTTCTCGACGAGGTGGGCGAGCTGCCGCTGGCGGCGCAGGCTAAGTTGTTGCGGGTGTTGCAGAGCGGCCAGTTGCAGCGAGTCGGCTCCGACCGCGAGCATCGGGTCAATGTGCGAATACTGGCGGCCAGCAATCGCAATCTCAGCGAGGAGGTGCGCGCCGGGCGGTTTCGCGCCGACCTCTATCACCGCTTAAGCGTTTATCCGCTGCGGGTGCCGCCGTTGCGCGAGCGCGGACGCGACGTGATCCTGCTGACCGGCTGCTTTCTCGAACAAAATCGCCCGCGTTTGGGCTTGCGCAGCCTGCGCTTGGGCGCCGATGCCCAGGCCGTGCTGCTCAGTTATCACTGGCCGGGCAATGTGCGTGAACTCGAACACCTGATCGGCCGCGCCTCGCTAAAAGCCCTCGCCGCGTGCCGCGAACGGCCACGCATACTGACCCTGCAAGCCAGTGATTTGGATTTGCCCAGCGCATCAGCCCCCGCCGATGCGCCGCTCACCCCGGCTGAACCCGAGGCACTGACTGGGGGGCTGGGCAGTGGCGAGCTACGTCAAGCGTTGGATGCTTATCAGCGGCAGTTTATCGGCGCATGCCTAGAGCGCCAGCACGGCAACTGGGCGGCCACCGCCCGCGAACTGGGACTGGACCGGGCCAATTTGAACCGCCTGGCGCTGCGCTTGGGGCTTAAGTGAGTTGAATTGCGACGTAAATATCCGTCGGTAGGACCGGGGTAGTGGGGCTGGACCGTTTTCCGGTCATTGCTCTTTCAACGGTGCGACTAAATCTAGTCCATATAGATTTGAGTGGGCCGAATGGGGCGCACTTAATGTCTGTGATTCGCGCGCCGCTCGTTGACCCTGTTCGCTAGTAGGTAGTCAGGGCTGAGTTCGAGTCATTGATGGCGTTACAGGTTTCCGAATTCAGGCACCAGGTGATGTAAACCGCCTGCTTGCCACAGCCGCGAACGCCAATGGTGTACTCGGTGCGTTCATAGCCGAAGGCAGTCACCGGCTGACTGACCTTGCTGGAAATCAGGGTTGGCTGTGCCTTTGGGCAGTTCAGGTCAAACGCAGCGCGAGCCATGGTGGCCTGCATAGCCGCCGCCTGGTTTTGTTCAAGAAACTGCTGGTTGGTTTGGCAACCTGCTAAACCTGCCAGTGCCATCAGTCCGGCCAGTAGTTTGATGTGCTTGATCGTCAGCATTGGGCGCAACTCCTGATTGTTTGTATTGATCAATTTGGTATGGCTCCAGAACTATAGGCCTGCTTTTTTTGTACCGCAGAGTGTGTTTGGGTAATGGATGCAAATGCAGGCAAACAATACAGAAACCCGTGCGCGGCAAGGCCCGCCTGAAGTATAAAAACTAGAAAGGACATAGATTTACTTTTCTCTAGTTTGGCTGGGCTGAAAAATTCACGCTGAGCACGGGGTCTTCTCGCTGTTCTGTTCTGTCTGGGCTTATCGCTTGCGTGGCAAAAACTAAGATCTGAACCCTGTTCCATGGGGCAGGGCAACCCGCTCAGTTATGATGGCGCGGATTTATGCCGCATGGGTAATCATGCAAGCTAATGCGGGTTACCCCCCGATCTTTAGGTTCTGAGGTTGTTCTGTGAGTCATTCCGTTCAGCGGCGTTGGTATCCCATCAGCTTTGCCATAGCCGCCCTGGTATTGCTGCCATTGAGCGTGTTGTTGCTCAGTTGGCAGCAGGTTGATAGCGCGATTTGGGCGCATCTGTGGCAAACCCAGATGCCACGTTTACTGGGTAATACCGGCAAATTACTGCTCGGGGTTGGCCTAGGCGTGACCCTGCTGGGGGTCAGCTTGGCGTGGCTGACCAGCCTGTGTGAGTTCCCCGGTCGACGCTGGTTGGATTGGGCGCTGATGCTGCCCTTTGCCATCCCGGCTTATGTGCTGGCCTTTGTGTTTGTCGGCCTGCTGGACTTTGCCGGGCCGCTGCAAAGCTTGCTGCGTGAGTGGTTTGGCAGCGACCTGCGGTTGCCGCCTGTGCGCTCCACCGGCGGGGTGATTGTGGTGCTGGTGCTGGTGTTTTATCCCTATGTGTACCTGCTGGCGCGCAGTGCTTTTATGGCTCAAGGCAAGGGCTTGATGGAGGCGGCGCGAATGCTTGGGCAGTCGCCGTGGCAGGCGTTTTGGCGGGTTGCCTTGCCGATGGCTCGGCCGGCGATTGGCGCCGGATTGGCGTTGGCATTAATGGAAACCTTGGCCGACTTTGGCGCGGTCTCGGTGTTTAATTTCGATACCTTCACCACCGCCATCTACAAGACCTGGTATGGCTTTTACAGCCTGAGCAGCGCCACGCAATTGGCCAGCCTGCTGCTGTTAGTGGTGGGCTTGTTGGTGTGGGCCGAGCGTGGTGCGCGCGGTGCGGTGCGCCCGGCCAATGAACGGCAGCGCACGCAAGCGTTGTTTCAGCTGCGTGGCCCGCTGGCGTGGGCGGCCAGCGGCTGGTGCGGATTGGTGTTTGCTTGCGCCTTTGTTATCCCGTTAGTGCAATTGCTGGTGTGGGTTTGGCAGCGCGGTCGGTTCGATTTAGACGAGCGTTACACCGGCTTGATTGCGCACAGCCTGTATCTGGCCGGCATGGCGGCCCTGCTGACTGTGACGGCGGCCTTGCTGCTGGTGTTTGCGCGGCGCTTGGCACCCACTCGACCGATTCGCGTGGCGGTGGCGGTGGCCAATCTGGGGTACGCCTTGCCCGGTTCGGTGTTGGCGGTGGCCCTGATGCTGGCCTTCAGCTACCTCGATAATGGCGTTTTGATTCCGCTGTCGAGCCTGCTTGGCGGTGCCGGTAAACCGTTATTGCTGGGCAGTTTGGCGGGCTTGCTGGTGGCCTACGGGGTGCGTTTTATGGCCGTGGCTTATGGCCCGCTGGAGAGCGGCTTGGCGCGGATTCGTCCGTCGTTACCGCAGGCTTCGCGCAGCCTCGGCGTGGGTGGCGTGGGCTTATTCACCCGGGTGTACTTACCGTTGTTGTTGCCGGGGGTGTTGTCGGCGGCCTTGCTGGTGTTTGTCGATGTGCTCAAGGAAATGCCCGCGACCCTGCTGATGCGTCCCTTTGGCTGGGACACCTTGGCGGTGCGGGTGTTTGAAATGACCAGCGAGGGCGAGTGGGCACGCGCCGCCTTGCCGGCCCTGAGTTTGGTGCTGGTCGGCTTGTTGCCGGTGATAGTGCTGATCCGTCGCTCCGCGCGAATGGTCGGCTAACGCGCGCGGCGGCTGTCCACTGGCGGGCTGAGCGGCTACAATGCGCGCGCTTAATTTAGGTCCACAGTAATAAGCAGGCTTTTTGTTCGGCAAGCTGGTGCGCCACGGGCGCCTGGGCCAGTTTGCCGTCGTCAGCTTTGCCCGCCCACCGTCAGCTGTATAAGGAATTCCCATGGGTCAGCGCACACCTCTGTATGAACAGCATTTAGCCTTAGGCGCCAAGATGGTCGACTTTGGTGGCTGGGATATGCCGTTACATTACGGCTCGCAAGTTGAGGAGCACCATCAGGTGCGCCGCGACTGCGGGGTGTTTGATGTGTCGCACATGACCGTGGTGGATGTCGCAGGCAGCGAGGCCAAAGCCTATCTGCAACACCTGCTGGCTAACGATGTGGAGCGTCTGCAGTTGCTCGGCAAGGCCCTGTACAGCGGCATGCTCAATGAGCAAGGTGGGGTGATCGACGACCTGATCGTCTACCTGTGCGCCGACGGTTACCGGGTGGTGGTGAATGCTTCGACCCGCGACAAAGACATCGCTTGGATGCAGCTGCAAACCGCCGGTTTTGACGTGCTGCTAAATGAGCGCGCCGAGCTGGCCATGTTGGCCATTCAAGGCCCGCAGGCGCGCAGTAAAACTGCCGACCTAGTTAGCCCGGCCCGCGCCAGCCTGATCAACAGCCTCAAGCCGTTCCAAGGCTTGCCCGACGGTGAGTGGTTTATCGCCCGCACTGGCTACACCGGCGAAGACGGTTTGGAAATCATGCTGCCGGCGGCTGAAGCCGCAGGCTTTCTCAGCGAATTAGTCGGTGCCGGGATTGCCCCGATTGGTCTGGGCGCGCGCGATACCCTGCGCTTAGAAGCCGGGATGAACCTGTACGGTCAGGACATGAACGAGGAAATCACTCCATTGTCGGCAAACATGGCCTGGACGCTGGTGTGGGAGCCGCAAAGCCGTAATTTTGTCGGCCGCGCCGCCTTGCAAGCGCAGCTGGATGCTGGAGTGGCCGACAAGCTGGTCGGTTTGGTGCTGGAGGAGCGCGGCGTGCTGCGCGCCCACCAAGTGGTGCGGATTAACGGCGTGGGCGAAGGCGAAATCACCAGCGGCAGCTTCTCGCCGACCCTGGGTAAGTCGATTGCCCTAGCCCGGGTGCCCGCCGACACCGGCGAACGCGCCGAAGTGGAAATTCGCGGTAAGTGGTATCCGGTGCGCGTGGTACAGCCCAATTTTGTTCGTCACGGTAAGGCGTTAATTTAATAACCCCCGTGGATTGCGACCATCGGTGGACGCGCTGCGCGTTGTCCACCCTACAAACTGCTAACTTTATCCGGGTACGCCGTTGCCCAGCCAAACTTTGAGGACTCTGACATGAGCAATATCCCTGCCGATTTGCGTTACGCCGCCAGCCACGAATGGGTTCGCCTGGAAGCCGATGGCACGGTGACCGTGGGTATTTCTGACCACGCGCAAGAAGCGCTGGGCGATGTGGTGTACGTGGAGTTGCCGGAAGTCGGCAGCAGCCTCAATGCAGGCCAAGAAGCCGGCGTAGTGGAATCGGTAAAAGCCGCTTCCGACATCTACGCACCTATTGGCGGTGAAGTGATTGCGGTCAACGAAGCACTGACCGACAGCCCTGAGCAGGTCAACAGCGACCCGTACGCCAGCTGGTTCTTCAAGTTGCAGCCAAGTGACACGGCTGAGCTGAACAAACTGCTCGACGCCGCTGCTTATAGCGCCGCCTGCAGCACCGAAGCCTGATTACTCGTTATCCCGCCAAGCCTCGCCAGTCGAGGCTTTGTGCTTTTTAGAGATCACTCCCATGTCCCAGTCGCCGTCCTTGTCCCAATTGCAGCAGTCCAGCGCCTTTTTGCGTCGTCACCTCGGTCCCGATGCGCCTGAGCAGCAGGCCATGCTTGAGGCCATGGGCCTGAGCAGCCGCGCCGAGCTGATCGAGCAAACCGTGCCACCGGCGATTCGCCTGAATCGTGAACTGGACCTGCCGCCCGCCTTGGATGAGGAAGCGGCACTGGTCAAACTGCGCGGCTACGCCGAGCAGAATCAGCTGTGGACCAGCCTGATTGGCATGGGCTACCACGGCACCATCACCCCAGCGGTGATCGTCCGTAACGTGCTGATGAGCCCGGGCTGGTACACCGCCTACACGCCGTATCAGCCGGAAATCGCCCAAGGCCGTTTGGAGGCGTTGCTGAACTTCCAGCAGCTGACCATCGACCTGACTGGTTTGGACCTGGCCAGCGCCTCGTTGCTGGACGAAGCCACCGCTGCCGCCGAAGCCATGGCCATGGCCAAGCGCGTAGCCAAGAGCAAGAGCAACCTGTTCTTCGTTGATCAAAACTGCCACCCGCAAACCATCTCCGTGGTGCAAACCCGCGCCGAGGCCTTTGGTTTTGAGGTGGTGATTGATGCGGTCGAGAACCTCGCCAGCCATCAGGTGTTTGGCGCCTTGCTGCAGTACCCGGACAGCTTCGGCGAGATCCGCGACCTGCGCCCGATTATCGAGCAACT
>JAIETJ010000077.1 GCA_019745275.1 Pseudomonadaceae bacterium
CTGGGGTCGGTGGTTCAAGTCCACTCGTTGCTACCATACAAAACAAAGGCTTACCTTCGGGTAGGCCTTTGTCGTTTATGGGTTGTGCCTAAAATGTGCCTAAGCTGTGCCCAGTGCAGGCACACCAGGCTATTCATCAGTAAGCTGACGGGACATCTCGGCGATCACAATACTGACGATTGCCCGCAGCAACCTCAACTCCCCGCCCAAGGTTGCCCGAATGTCGGCATTGCTTTGCGCGAGCAGCTGATTCTCCCTCTCGGTCTCGACCAAAAGCTTCTGCGCCTGATCCTGAACGGACACCACCAGCTTCTTAATCGCGTTTCTGGCTGTCGCCGATTTAATCCCCATCGCCTCACCGGCCGCGAGTAACACCGGCAAATTAATCTGCTGCAGTCGCCGCACACCAAGGATCGGCCAAGCCATCTCCGCCTGCTGAGGCCAGTTACCTTGACCGTAAGCCCGCGTGCCGTAGACCGCAGTGCATAACAAGTCATAAAACGGCGCCAACATCACCGCCTTGCCCGTCAGCATAAAACTGAGGTTCTTCAGGTGAGCATCCTCATTGCCAACCAACACATTGAACACCAGCCATTGAAACAGCGCCAAGCGCACCTTGGCTGCAGGCGTACACAGGGCGTTTATATCTCGCAGACGGTCAATACTGCCCTCGATGTATTTGTAACTCCGATCAAGGCCCAGCAACTGACAGGCATCTATGCAGTGCAAGCGTTCCCAGCCCTGCACGCCAATACGCCGATCAAATCGTTCAATTAGATAGACCGGCTCTGGCACATAACGCCGATGCACCACCGGTACATTCAAGCCAACCTTTGCCGCCAGCTTCATGACAAACCACTCATTAACAACCGAGTGTGCCCAAGCCTCGCCGGGGTGATCAGGCTTGAGGATATGCGTCGACGGCGCACTGCCTGTTGGTTCGAACAACTGGCTCTGGTCATAGACAATCGCCACCTTGTGCTGGGCACCGGCTAGCGACATACGCTTAGCGGAGCGCTCCGCCAGCGGAATTTGCGGCATTTCCCGAATGCGCCGCGACAGCTCGTCATAGGGCAATAACTGCAGATCACCCTCGACCGGCTCCTGACCGGCAGGAAGTAGCGTGATTGAGCCTGCGGACTCCGCCCCAAAGTGGGTTAACAGACCGAAAGCGTCCGCTTCAGACACCCGAGCGACGCTGGCAATCAGTCTGCGCTGCCCCTCTTCGGGCAGTAAGTTGTCAAAATACCACTGCACCGGACGAACAGAGGCACCATCAATATGCACCTCGGGCTGCAGCGGCAAACTAGGGCACAACGGGTAAGCATCAGGGGTACTCAGCCACGCATGGCTATAACCGAACGTCCATAAGCCGTTTTGCTCCTGCAGCACACCGATTCGAGCGTGGTTGACCCAGATGTTTAATTCGCGAGCCATTACTCAGCCTCATGCGCTGTGGTGCTTTTGCTGCTGTGCGCAGATTTATTGCGCAGGTGCTGCAGGTGGTTCTGCGTCGACAGCGAAAGTTGTTCCGGCACCTCCACGGTCACGATAAGGCCCAACTCCTTCATGACCTGAAAAAGCTTGCCCCATTGCACCGTCTCACCGCCGCGCTCCACCTTGCCAAGAAAGTTTTCGCTGACACCGATGCTACCGGCCGCATCATCCTGACGAAGCCCCATGGCTTTTCGGCTTGCACGGATTATTGTGCCTAGCTTTTCCGGTGAATCAATTTCGAACTTCATGCATAAATCCTTAAGCTCGCAAGGAATATCGCTAACAACAAGCCAGCAATAGATAAATCCTCGCCATCATGCGGATTGTAGCCAGAAACACTGATCCCACAACAAAAACCACACAATCATGCGGATTTAATACCCACTAACCGAACCGAGTAGCTACTAGAGCGCCGAAGAACTTCCCGATACCCCGACTGTGCAAGCGGCGACAAGCGCAAAGCCGACTCCAGGTGGTCCGGCGACATGTGCGCATACCGCATGGTCATCGCTATTCTGGCGTGACCGAGTATCCGCTGCAGGCCAAGAATATCGCCACCGCCCATCATGTAATGACTAGCGAAGGTGTGCCGTAAAATATGGGTAAGCTGCCCTGGCGTATTGAAACCAAAGCTGCCCAGCCTGGGGAGGCATTTTTCCAGCATGGCTTTACGCCAAGCGTCGGGCTGGCGGTTGGGGCGTTTGCCAGCGCCAAGAGGCTTTGCATCGCGGTCACGCTGCGTGCGGGCGTTCTGAGCCGCTAAGCAGCCGTTGTTTTTCGAGGGCGATTGGCGGAATCAGGTTGTCCTGCGGGTTATTACGCTCGGCAAGGCCTTAATTGGTCCACTGCTGGCGAGCCACGGGTGATAATGCGCCGCACGATCCTTGCTCAACCATTCTGGAGTTCTCGCGCTGTGATGTTTCAAATTAAAGCCTGTAACCCGCAAACCTATCGCAAGCAAACACGGCGTAGCACGCTGTATATAGCGGCGTTCTTTGTGCTGCTGGCGATGCTGTTTTCGACTGGCGCCGTGCTGCAGTTCGGCACGCCAGGCGGGGATAATTTTCGGCTTAATTTGGCCGGGGTTATTGCCGCCTTGCTGCTGACTATCGCCGTGGTGCGTTACCAATTTTGGACGCAACCGTGGATGGCGGCAGCGGTGTACGGCTGGCAGCTCAAGCGCAATTTGATGAGCGTGACCAACGTGATGCACCACGTTAAAGCGGGTATGCAAGCAGGCAATCCGGCGGCCATGCAACTGTTGCGGTTTTATCATCTAGGGCTGGCCCAGATGCTTGAACTGGACGGCAATAGCAGCGCCCTCAAAGAAGCCCAGCACGACAGCGAGCAACACAAGGCCCGTATGCTCGAGCTAGCAATGGATACCGAGCAACTGCAGTTGGATCCTGAATGGCTGGTGACGGTCAAGCAGTTTGCCGCTCCCCACTAAAGCCTGCGCGCCCTCGCCTGTGCAGCGTTAGTGGTCCAAACGCTGCAACTCACGCCGAACCATCTGCGCAAAGGGTGCCGGTGTTAATGCGTACAGCTCACCAGCCACCCAGGCTAACCAGCGCCCGCCCAACTGTGCTTTGGCGGCCAATAAGCGCTGCGCCTCGGCTTGCGCCTGGGCCTGATGCTGCTGGTGAAATAGCGCACGCGAAGGCTTGCCCGCAGGCACTGCGTGGTCGCTCACCAAGACACTCGCACGAGTGTGCAGGGCAACACGGCCATCAGCTCAAACCCATCGGGCGTAGGCGGTACTGCAGCGGTAATTGCTCAAGGCTGCTGACGGTGACGTTGAGGTTTTTCCAGCGGCCGTCTTTGATCCCGTAGATGCACCCATGCACCGACAACGACTGACCGCGATGCCAAGCGTTCTGCACGATGGTGGTGTGGCTGACGTTGGCCACCTGATGGATCACGTTTAACTCACAAAGCCGGTCTACCCGCTCCTCTTCACTAGCGAACTGGGCGATGTGCTCGCGCTGCTCGTAGTACAGGTCACGGATGGTCCGCAGCCAGCCGTCGATCAAGCCGAACTGAGTGTCTTGCATGGCCGCGCGCACACCGCCGCAACCGTAGTGGCCGGTGACCAGAATGTGTTTAACCTTGAGCACATCGACGGCGTACTGGATCACCGACATGCAGTTCAGGTCGGTGTGCAGCACCACGTTGGCGACGTTGCGATGGACGAACAAATCGCCCGGCAGCAAGCCGACAATTTCGTTGGCCGGCACCCGCGCATCGGAACAGCCGATCCACAAATATTCTGGCACCTGCTGGTGAGCGAGCTTCTCAAAAAAAGCCGGATCCTCCTCTTTAATCGACTCGGCCCAGCGCTCGTTATTCTCGAACAGGTGTTGTAAATCGTTCATTGCCCCACATCCCCAAGAATTTCGTTGCGTACCCTACGCACAGCTTATCGGCTTTGACCCAGCCAAACGTGCTGAGGTCACCCGCTACACGCAATAGCAGCAGTCATTTTTTACTCGCTCAGGCTCGCCGCTAATTGCTCACATAAGGGTTGCGCGGCATCCAGCAGGCAACTGTAGTGTGAACGATCCGCCAACCAGTGCACCTGTGCCTGCCCAGCAAACTGTTCGAGCAGCCCTTGCAGCATGCCGACTGGCGCCCAGTTATCTTGATCGCCATGCCACATGTGCAGCGGCGCACGCACCGCGGGCAAGCACGCCGCCCAAGGCTGGACATAGGCCTGCACATCCCGCAGATAAGCCCCCGCGCCGTGTGCGAACGCCTGTTGCTGCACGCGCGTTAGTTGTTCGCGGCGCTCGATTTGCCCGAGCAACTGCGCATCGGCACCGCGTGCGCCCTGAAACAATGTACTTAGCAACACGCCGGTAAAGTGCCGCGCCAACCAGCCTTGATAGGCACCGACCCAGCTAAATAAGCGCGGAAATTTTTGCGCCATGGCGAAGGTGTAACGCCCCGCGCCCATCCCCTGCCAACTGGCGGGCCACTCTAAAGGTGCCGCCGCCGACACCAGCCAAACACCGGCGGCCGGCGTGGGCAGTTGCGCCGCGACGCGCAAGGCCAAACTGGCACCAATCGAAAAGCCCAACACATGCACCGGCTGACCGTCTGCCAAGCGCCATATGGCAGCCGCTAACGCGGCGATATAGGCCTCACCCTGCACGTCTAGATCGAGGCTATCGCGCTGCAGCGCTAGAATGCGCAAACCATTGGCTTGCGCCGCGTCTGCCAACCACGCCGCTTCTTCGGGCGCACCGGGGGTGCCGTGCAAGTAAAACACCGGCCGGCCCTTGGGGCTGCCATAGGTTTGATAGTCCATCCGTGACGCTCCTAGGTGATGTTACTCAAACAAGGTGCAGGCCATCACCAGCGCGTCTTCATTGCCACCGACGGCGGGGTAGTAATCGCGGCGGCGGCCGATCTCGTTAAAACCGTAACGCTCGTACAGGCGATAGGCGGTTTGATTGCTGGCACGCACCTCCAAAAAACACTCGCCGGCGTGCAGCTCCAGCGAGCGTTGCATCAAGCGCTCGAGCAGCAAGTAACCGAGGCCGCGACCCTGATTTTGCGGTTTGATGGTGAGGTTGAGCAGGTGCGCTTCATCGATGATCAGATTGATCACGCCATGACCAACCTGCTGGGTGCCGTCAAACATTAACCAACATTCATAGGAATTGAGGCTGTCGGTAAAGATGCCGCGCGTCCACGGGTGGCTGTAGGCGGCAAATTCGATTTCCAGCACCGCATCCAGATCGCTGATGGTCATGCGGCGAAAGCTAATAGCATCGGTCATTCAATTATTTTCCAACACAGCGGTGTTCCAGCGCGGCATCAGCCGGCGCATGCTTTGCCACAGTTCGGCTTTACGCTGTGGCTCATCCATCAACAGCTCCAACCCCGGCAACGCCCAGGCAGAACCGAGACCGTCAATTTGCAGCTCGCGGTTATAGGCTTGCTGATCCGCCTCACCGGCATAACGCACAGCCGGCAAACCTAGCAGCCATAAACACGCGCACCGTTCTTGCTGCTCAAGCTGGGCGGCCACATAACTTTGCACGTACTCCAGCGCCGCTTGCGGACCTTGCTGCAGACTGCCGCGCGTCAGCAACGGCCAGCGCACTGGCTCGCCAATCACCTGTGGGGTGGTCGGTAGGCCGGCGGCGCGCAGGAGGTCTTGCAGCAGCAAATAGGCCGGATCGCGACGGGTAAACGCCTCGCCGGTGGGCAGTTCGACCAGCAGCGCGCAACTGCCGGCGCGCAACAATTGCAGGGTAAAACGCGGTGTTGGCAAGGCGTTGAGCACAGGCACTGGCGGCTCGTGCGAGTCCGGTTCGGGCGCGATAGCGCCACGCGACGTGACCTGCGGGCATGGCACCTCGACCCGCGCGCGCACCGGCTCAGGCAATACGGTAGGTTCGATGGCTGGCGATGGCATAGCCGTCGCTGCCGGCATACGCGCTTGCAGCGACGCTGGCAGCACTGGCAGCCGCGCCTCAGACTCAAGCGCCGGCGACTGCCACTCGGGCCGTGCCGGCGCAGCAAATGGCAAGACCCGCCGCGGTAGCCAACTGACCACCTGCATGGCGCCGAGGTAAGCCTGGCGGCGCAGTTCGTCGATCAAAGGTCAGCTACCTGCGGATGCGGTTTGGCCGCACTCGCCTGCATCAAGTTGAGCGCATTGATATAGGCCTTGGCCGAAGCGGCGAGAATATCGGTGTCGGCACCGTTGCCGTTGACGATGCGCCCAGCCTTCTCCAACCGTACGGTCACCTCGCCTTGCGAGTCGGTGCCACGAGTAATGGCGTTGACCGAATACAGCTGTAAGGTGGCGGCCGACTGCACAATCGACTCAATCGCCTTGAAGGTCGCATCCACCGGCCCCGACCCTTGCGCTTCGGCATGTTGCTCGCGGCCATCGATACTCAGCACCACCTTGGCGTGCGGCACTTCACCGGTTTTCGAGGTGACCTCCAGGCACACCAGCTTGCAGTGCTCAGGGGCCTCTTCGGCCAAGGTGTCGGACACCAGCGCTTGCAGGTCTTCGTCGAAGATTTCGTGCTTCTTGTCGGCCAAGTCCTTGAAGCGGGCGAAGGCGGCGTTCAGTTCGCTTTCACCGGCCAGCACTATGCCCAGCTCATCCAGCTTGGCGCGAAAGGCCGCACGCCCGGAGTGCTTGCCCATGACCATTTTGTTGGCATTCCAGCCCACCGATTCGGCCGACATAATCTCGTAGGTCTCGCGGTGTTTAAGCACGCCGTCCTGATGGATACCGGATTCATGGGCAAAGGCGTTAGCACCGACGATGGCCTTGTTCGGCTGCACCGGAAAGCCGGTGATCCCCGAGACTAACCGCGAGGTGCTGAGGATATGCTGGGTGTCGATGCGGGTGTGCACGCCAAGCAGGTCTTCGCGGGTTTTGATCGCCATGACGATCTCTTCCAGCGCGGCGTTACCGGCCCGCTCACCGAGGCCGTTGATGGTGCACTCCACCTGACGCGCGCCCGCGACCACCGCCGCCAGTGAGTTGGCCACGGCCAAACCTAGGTCGTTATGGCAATGCACCGAGAACACCGCTTTGTCGGCATTCGGGATGCGGTTAAGCAACTGGCCAACCATCTCGGCGTACTGGTGCGGAATCGCGTAACCGACGGTGTCGGGAATATTGATGGTCCGTGCGCCAGCGTCGATGGCCGCCTCGATGATGCGGCAGAGGAAATCGATCTCGGAACGGCCGGCGTCTTCGCACGAAAACTCAACATCGCCGCACAAATTGCGCGCGTGCTTAACCGCGCGTACCGCCTGCTCGACCACCTGATCGGGCTGCATGCGCAGCTTGTACTGCATATGGATCGGGCTGGTGGCGATAAAGGTGTGAATGCGCCCGGAGTTGGCGCCCTTCAGCGCCTCGGCGGCGCGTTCGATATCGGCCTCCAAGGCCCGCGACAAGCTGCACACGGTGCTGTCTTTAATCGCATCGGCAATCGCCTTAACCGCCGCAAAGTCACCCGGGCTGGCGATGGCAAAGCCGGCCTCAATCACGTCTACCCGCAAGCGCTCCAACGCCTTAGCAATGCGCAGCTTCTCCTCACCAGTCATGGACGCACCGGGGCTCTGCTCGCCATCGCGCAGCGTGGTATCGAAAATAATGACGCGGTCGTTGCTGCTCATGCTGGGTTCCTCACGGATGCGCAGAAGCACAGGCCCGGCATTGGAGCCTGTGTCGATAAGGGTTGATTGTCGCGTGAAATGCCGCAGGCGGGAAGCGTGGCGCAATGGCGCAGCGCGGGTAGACCTCGGGAATGACCGGCGGCAACGAAAAAGCCCGCCAATTCGGCGGGCTTTTGTCAGCCAATCAGATCAACTGATCCCAAGGGCGATCGCCGTTGGCGTCCTTGATGCGCGTCGGCAGCCCCATAAGGTCGAGCTGCTTAAGGAACGGCTCGGCCGGCAACTGTTCAACGTTGACCATCTGCTTTACATCCCACACGCCACGCGCCACCAACAACGCAGCGGCCACCGGTGGGACGCCTGCGGTGTAGGAAATACCCTGACTGTCGGTCTCGGCATACGCCTCGGCGTGGTCGGCGACGTTGTAGATAAACAACTCGGCGGGCTTGCCGTCTTTAGTGCCTTTAACCAGATCACCGATGCAGGTTTTGCCGCTGTAGCCCGGCGCCAGCGAACCCGGATCGGGCAGCACAGCTTTAACCAGCTTCAACGGCACCACTTGCAGGCCTTCGGCGGTGGTCACCGGCTGCTCAGAGAGCAAACCAAGGTTGTTCAACACGGTAAACACGTTGATGTAGTGCTCACCGAAGCTCATCCAGAAGCGCACGTTCGGCACATTGAGGTTCTTCGACAGCGAGTGCACTTCGTCGTGACCCGTCAGGTACAGGTTCTGCTCACCGACGACAGGCAGGTCATCGGTACGTTTGACTTCGAACATTGTGTTGCTGGTCCACTGGCTGTTCTGCCAGCTCCACACTTGCCCGGTGAATTCGCGGAAATTGATTTCCGGGTCGAAGTTGGTCGCAAAGTATTTACCGTGCGAACCGGCGTTGACGTCGAGAATGTCGATCGAGTCAATCTGATCAAAATACTGTTGCTGGGCCAGTGCCGCCCAGGCATTCACTACACCCGGATCGAAACCGACCCCGAGGATCGCGGTCACGCCAAGCGCTTCGCATTCAGCCTGTTGCTTCCATTCATAGTTGCCGTACCAAGGTGGCGTTTCGCAGACCTTGCCCGGCTCTTCGTGAATGGCGGTATCAAGGTAAGCCACGCCCGTTTCCATGCAGGCGCGCAGCACCGACATGTTGATAAACGATGAGCCCACATTGATAACGATCTGCGAGTCAGTCTCGCGGATCAATGTTTTGGTTGCTTCGATATCCAGCGCATTCAAGGCATACGCCTTGATCTCGGCCGGCTGCTTGCAGCTGCCTTTAGCCGTGACGCTGTCGATGATGGCCTGGCACTTGGAGATGTTGCGAGACGCGATAGCAATACGACCGAGTTCGTCGTTGTGCTGCGCGCACTTATGGGCCACCACCTTGGCGACACCTCCAGCACCAATGATAAGAACGTTCTTCTTCACACTTTTCTTCATGAAATTTCCTCGTTACGGGTTTTAAGACAGGCTGTGTAGATAATCTTCAAAGGCAAATTCACGCACCAGTTCGACGCTGCCGTCGAGTTGGCGCACGGCGATGCCGGGCATTTTCAAACCGTTAAACCAATTCTTCTTAACCATGGTGTAACCGGCGGCGTCGACAAACGACAAGCGATCGCCAATCGCCAACGGCCGATCAAATTGATACTCACCAAAGATGTCGCCGGCCAAGCACGATTTTCCGCAGACCATGTAGCGGTGCTCGCCGTCGCAGGGCGCCATCTTGGCGTCGAGGCGGTAGATCAACAGATCGAGCATGTGCGCTTCGATGGAGCTGTCGACCACGGCCAAGTTTTTGCCGTTAAACAGGGTGTCGAGCACCGTCACTTCCAGCGAGGCGCTCTGGGTGATAGCGGCCTCACCGGGCTCCAAGTAAACCTGCACGCCATAGGTCTGGGCGAAGGCTTTCAGGCGTGCGCAAAACTTATCCAGCGGATAGTCGGCGCCGGTGAAGTGGATGCCGCCACCGAGGCTGACCCACTGCACCTGATGCAGCAGATGGCCGAAGCGCTCCTCGATGGTATTGAGCATCTCATCGAACAATTCGAAGCGGCCGTTCTCACAGTTGTTGTGGAACATAAAACCGGAAATCTTATCCATCACCCCGGCGATTTTTTCCGGGTCCCACTCGCCTAAACGGCTAAACGGGCGCGCCGGATCGGCCAGTAAGTAATCCGAGCTACTTACCTGCGGATTAACCCGCAAGCCACGCACGGCATCCTTGGAGGCCTCGGCAAACCGCTCAAGCTGACCAATCGAGTTGAAGATCACCTTGTCGCTATTGGCCAGCATCTCGTCGATTTCATCATCGGCCCAGGCCACGCTGTAGGCATGGGTTTCACCGACAAATTTTTGCCGACCGAGCTTGAGCTCATACAGGGACGACGAGGTGGTGCCGTCCATGTATTGCTGCATCAGGTCGAACACCGACCAGGTGGCAAAACACTTCAGCGCCAGCAGCGCCTTAGCGCCGGAATGCTCACGCACGTAGGCAATCTTCTCGAGATTGACCAACAGCTTTTGCTTATCAATAAGGTAGTAAGGCGTTTTGATCATCATGCTGCCCATACAAGGTCGGCTGGCAGGCAATCACGATGCTGACTGCCACGGTAAAAAGAGGGGGCGAATTGTGCCGACAACCGACGCAGACCGAAAGGGCAACACGGATATTTCGTCGAACCTGCGACCACTGGTGACGCTTTACCATGCCTCAACGCACGGATCGGTAAACCGCCAACGCTAAACGAGAAGCGCCGAACAGAATGCCCGGCGCGGATGACAGCCAGATGACGGCTCTATAGTTAGTTAATCGGAGTGGCCGTGAGGTTGGCACGAATGTCAGCATTCTGCGCTTTGATGCCATACATAGCCGTTACCGCGCCACCAGTCGGATGCACATTCTGCAGGCGCTCGACGTTAACCTCCTTGAAGTGGATGCGCCCATTCACCGCAAATCCAAGCGGATCTGGCGAGGCATAGGTACCGGCGTTCGGGCCGGTATTGAGCTTCACTCTGGTCGGCGCAACATCAAGATTTAGATCAGCATTCACGCCATAGGTGTTGGCGTCTGGGTTATTCGGATTACCGTCCGAGGTATAAAAGTTATCCACCACCAACTGACTACCAGAGCCGTTAATCGCCTTACCGCCAGCATCCACACTGCGATTAGTTTCGACCACCAATTGATTGCGCTTTTCATTGCTAGATACCGTATTAGCCGGGCTCCCGCTACTGTCCTTCACAAAGACGTTCTTCAGCTTAACCGTCACACCTTCGTTACCTCGATCCTCCCAGCGTCCGCCGGCAGTGCTGCAAGCGCCTGGATTCGAACCGCTGGCGCCAACGCAAAGCGCTCCGGCGCCTCCCGAGCTAAGCGTTAGACTTGAACCCTGCTCATAACGCTTCAGCACGATGCGCCCCAAGCTTTTACCCGTAAGACGATCACCCCAGCGTACATCCGAGACATCTAGCTTCGACCAATAAGCACCCTTACGCAGCTCTATACCGCTATTACTCACATCTAAAGAGCCATCGCGGTAATGCATCTCGTAACTGGTACCCGCCAGCCACAAGCCTTTACCGGTCTCATCGACCGTAAGCGCCGCATTGCCTTCGCTGACCAAAAAGTCGGCGCTATAGCGCAGCCCATCGCCTGCGTTACCTCCGGGCAGAATCGTCAGCTGGCCATTGAGAGTGAAGTCGTACGCCGGAAACACCTCCATCAGCACCAGTAGCTCGGTGCCGCCTTGCAGGGGCGCAGTGGCACTACCGACCCTTAAACCATCGAAGCTATAACTGCCTTTAACATTGCTTAAGCCAAAGCGCAGACCATCAAAGTGACCGTTATAGTTGCCCTTAGTCATGTCGCTTTGGCTGCCTGCATAACAGCTGGCACTGACCCCGGCCGCACAGCTCTTAGTCAAATCGAGACTCAACTGGCCCGTACCATCGGTGCGCAAACCGCTGAAATAAATACTGTTGCCATTATCGGTCAGTGCTACCGAGCTATTTGCCAAATTCCAACTGAGATCAGTAGTCAGACCTTTAAGGCCTGAGTTTGGATCACCACCGGGGCGCAGCTTCAACCAGTTTTGCTTGCTGCCCTGATCGATAAAATTAAGATCTAGAGCCAAGCCACCGAGCTTCTGATTCGTTGGATTACCGATAATCAAACCGCCTAAAGTGGCATTTAGGTGCAGGTCTTGAAAGGCAATTTTGGCATAGCTGCCGACCCCGTCCTGTTCAAGATCCAAGGTCACACCGGAGGTACTGCTTAAGGTCCCAGCAAAGTTCTCGGCACGTAACACGCCCTCATCTTGGTACTGGAACAGACTATTACTGATGTTCACGTTGGGAATAATGCGTAAGCCATCACCGCTAGCGCCACCGCCGGCGATACTAACGCTACCACCCAAATTTAAGTCCATATTCAACTTGCCGAAACTACGACTGGAGTTGGGGTCACGCGTATCTAGGCTGCTTGGGGTGGTTAGCACCCCGGGCACCGGGTCGCTGTGCGCAAGGTCCAAACCGATGGCGTCAATGCTGGCAACAAAGCGGCTAGCCCCCAAGCTCAACTTAATCGCCGTGCCACTGCCACCGCCAACGATATCCAGATAGGCATTGTTTAAATAAGTGTCAAAAGAAGCACCTTTGACGATCAGGTCAAAGCCGTTATCCCGGTAAAAGAAGGTCACATCGGTCAGCGATAATTTGCTGTCATCCACCGCAATACCGGTGACCCCATCAGCGCCACCGCCCTTTAGCTTCAGGGTTGCCCCTAGGGTATAAAATGCGCGGAAATTGCCGAAACTCTTATCGTTACCGGCCATTTGAATGTTGCCTACAGTCAACACTTGAGGAGTGGCCTGATGCTTGATTTGCAGCTGTTCACCGACCACATCAATGCTATTGCTAGAAACCGTCAAGCCTGATTGCGCCTTGTTACTGACCCCCTTGAGGCTTAGAGTCTGAGCATCTTGGCTATAGTCTAGGTTGGTGGTATCGCCTCCCCAGCCCTCACTGGTAATTTCCAGGCTGATACCGTCCTGACCGCTAACTCCCGACAACGAAGCATCATCCAACGACTGCATGGCTTGCGCCAAAGGGCTTAGCAACAAAGGCAAGAGTAAGTAACGACGCATCTGCCAGTTCCTCAATTAGTTGGAAACACCAGGACATTGCCCTGCATGCGGATGCTGCCGTCGATTTTGGCCGAGAACAAATTGGTCTGTTGGAAACTCGCATCACGATCAACCGCACCGACCGCGTTATTGCGCCATTCACCTTTGTTAGCGACCGCATAGGTGAAACTGGCATCTTTGAATTTAACCTCGTTAGGCAGGCCGAACTCTAAAACGTCCTGATTAAAGCCAGTACCATCACCGGCAAAGCCGCTGTTAACAACGCGAGTGCGCAGGGTTAAACCTTCGAAGCTAAAAATACCTTTCAAGTTGTCCAGCACATACCAACCACCTGCTTGCTCAGCACGAATCGCCAAGCGCAGGCCGCAACTCTCTGGTGAAGTAGCCCCCGTCGTAGCACAGCTGCGCTGTCCCGCGGTCCAAGTTGCCGCGTTCACGCTCACAGGCTTACTCCACAAAGGGCCGCCGTCTTTGTTAAGACTAAACTCACCGGTTAGGTACACCCCACCTTGACCACTCACAGCGCTAAGCGAGGCATCTGCTAATGGCTGCAACTCAGCGTGTGCCGTGCTCGCAAGGAGCGCCAACAAGAGCAAAAGCCGATATTTACAAATCATGGCTAGTGGCCTTCAAATAGTTAAAACTCAGACCGCGAATCTCATTGCTACCAAAGTTGTAGCCACCAGAGGGCACCAGTCCAGGGCCAGGACGCGTGCCACCCGCATTCAGGTTTTCGATCACGATATTGGTGCGCGGGGCATTGGCGTAAAAGTCTTCGGCACGCGCCTTACCCACGCCGCTCTGGGTATTGACCGCACCCGCCCCCGGACTCAACGGGTTAACGCCAGCCGCTAGCACCGGATTAGAAAGCTCCAACACAAACTGCCCGGCACTGGTGACATCCAGCAGTAGCGGTTGAGTCTTGCCATAACCGAGCGAAACGTTGGCATAAGCGTTGGTTAGATAAATACTGCGCGCATTTTGCTCCGCCGCCGTAGCGCAGTTAGCCGCACCGGCGGCACAGGACATTATATCGAGGGTCTTGGCGAAAATATTCAAGCGTGCCTCACCAACCAATTGTGCCCGCGCCCCGTCGCCCCACAACCGCAGGTACGAGCCGTCCATTGCCAGTTCAGTGATATCAATATTAATAATATCGGTGCGCCCGCCCGGTATTACATTGAAGTCAAAGCGCACGCCCATATCGACTTTTTCTGCGGCTCGACTGGAGCAGTTATTTCCCGCGGCCGCAAAACCTGAAACACAGGCACTGCCACCACTGGCTAAGCGCTCGGGAAAAGTAAACTCCAGGACGGCGACATTACTTGGTGTGGTTTGCACAAACTGGCCGTCATCACGCAAACTACGTAACTCCTCGCCTTTAGCCAAACTGATTTCAAACGGGTGGGTTAACCGACCAATATTTACCGGGGCAAGATTTGCACCTTTATTGCTGCCGGTAGCACCCAGATAAAATTCTTTAACCGAAACTGGTACATTCTGACCACTGGCATTGGTAATATCGTTAATCGTAATGACTGCCGGCGTCGCCGTTATATGATCACCAATGCTTTGCCCTGCATCTAACAGCACCTGCTCCAGCACAATGCCAATGCCGGCCCCCTGCACAGTCGACAACTCGCCATCGTCCATCGCCACCAGCTCTGCTTGGGCGCTAGCAATAGATAAAAAACTTAACAGCGGCCATAGCTTACGCATAACTAGCAACCCCGATCCGGCGTCCCCAAACAAGTATCCACTCGCGGAACACCGTTAAACGCCTGATCAAAATTAATATTAATTGGCGCGACCAAATTGCCATTAGTATCGCGATATTTAGGCACATTCATAAATGCTCCCGCTTGCGCGGTTTTATACTGGCCACTATCAAGATCTTTCCACGCCACTGCTTGTGTTTGTAGGGCAATGAAAAAACCTTTCGCGCCACCTTCAATTGCGGCAGTTGCCGGGTTATCAACAATCGCCGCATTACCCACTGGCAGAGACTGGAACTGCGTCAGGGGAAAGCAAGTGGTGGTCCCAGTAACCGCACACCCACTCGACTTAAACAAACTAAGGAGCGCATCACTTAGCCCGCCCAAGCCACAATTGGCCGTGCAATTAAGGGGCACGCCATTAAGCATACCGGAATGGGTTGCTCGAATTGGGTCAGCATTACCAGACGGGCTGGCAACCAATTCAGCGTCCGCCTCAAGAACCGTACTCCTAGATATTCCAGCAAGACCAAGCAAAAATCTCGTGCCACCACTAGAATTATCCAATACCGGCCCCGCGGTACCTTTAATATGCACAGGAACGCTACCAGAGAGCGTTTGAATATCGCCCGACAAGTACCCCTTGGATTCAGAAAAACCAACCCGCATGCCTACAATTTTATTGCCAGAATAGGCCAGCTCGACAAACGGATCATTAATTTTAAAAGGATTAATCTGCCCTGTTAAATCATTTACCGAACCCAGCGCAAAATTATTTATTGATATATCCGCGGTACCCGCCGCTTCGCCCGAGCGAGGATATAAACCAAGCTGTAATTTATTAATATTTAACGACGTATCAATATTCAAACCCAGATTAATCCGCGTGTAATCTATCCCTGCACTGCTTTCGGTATTGAGATTCACAAAGCCCTGACCCGAGACCGCCGCCAACTCACCATCACTCATCACTTCCATGCGCGCTTGCGCCGTACCGGCCAGCAAGCTGGCGGCCAGCAGGGTTACTCCAGCAAGAAACGGTCGAGAAGCTGTGCGCATGGGAGTTTCCTCAGTAGGCCGAGAGCCCAGAAAATAGGCCAATCACAGTTAGCCACTATAAGGACTCCCGCGCGAGAAGCGCCCGACCCATAGTCGAGAAAGCCGTGCGCCCAAGCCTTGCGCCAGGTAACACCCATGCACGGGCGTTACCCTTCACTACGGCGCCGTAACACCTTCGTCATCCAGCAACAGCCAAGCACGCCGATGTAGCTTGCAGCTCTTGATTTGCCACAACCTGCAGTACAATCGGCGCCGCTGTGCCTTTAACCACCTGCGAGACTGTCTTTAGCGATGATCGACCCCAAGCGCGTGTTACGTGCCCTTGCCGAACACTGGAGCCTGCTTGAACCGCTGTGCGAGCGTTTCGATCAAGGCACCCTGAGCCTTAACGACTTGCGCAAGCAACTGGCTGCGCAATTGATCGACGGCACCGCCACCGACATTACCGCGCTGCTGGATCAGTGGATTCGCCTGGATATCTTGGTGCCGGTGGCCAAGAGCCCGAATCGCTTCGAGCTAAATGCGCAGATACACGACTTTCTCGCTTACCTGCGCCGTGAACACCGGCTCGGCCTGTGCCTGGAGATCGAGGCGTACTTGCGCCACCTGGAACGGCTGGCCAGTTACATTCAAGACGCCTTCGACAACCGTGACAGCCACGATCTAGCGCGTCAGTTGCGCTTGCTCGATATGCGCGTACGCGACGTACTGAAAAAACTCGCTAACGACGAGCAAGCCTTGGTCGGCGTGGCCGAGCGGGCCAAGACCAGCGACCGGCAAATCCCCCTGCGCCAACGCTATGCCGAAGTGCTGGCGACTTGGGACGAATACGTCGAGCCGATGATCCAGCTGGTGGCCGCCGACGGAGCCTTCGAGCAAGGCGTGCAGCGCGTCGAGCAGGTATTGCTGCGCTTACTCAGCGAGCAGCAACGCCTCGGCCAGTTGGTCGACGATGACCTGCTACTGCGCACCCATGCGCGCATCTTAGAAATGCAAACCAGTGCCCAGCTGACCCTGCGCCGCGCCCGCGTGCTGTTACTGCCGCTACGCGAAGAAGCGCGCCGGCATAACGCCGTGACCCGTGGAGCGGCGCTGGCGTTAGCGGCGATCCGCCGCAAAGGGCTGGACGCCGTACCGCAAGCCTCATTGCCATTATTTACCCGCCCGCAAAGCGCCTTTCTCGGTACCGCCTCACAGGTCGAGGCCTATGTGTATGCGCTGGCCCGCTTCGAGCCCAAGCCGGCGCAGTTCCCCAAGGCCAGTGGCCCACGGGGCGGTAAGCAAAAGCAGGCGCCGCACACCGCCCGGGAAATGCTCGAACGCTGCGCTAACGCCCTACCGATGCCCGACCTGATGCTCTGGTTGCTGGAACAAGAACCCGAGGGCGCAACTGATGAGCTGCTGTATTGGTTCTCGCGGCTGTCACGCGACAACCGCTTCCAGCGTGAACGCCTTGAGCGCTGCGATTACTTGACCGCTGAACATCAAGTCAGCCTCAGCTCGTACGCCTTAGCGAGGCGAGCCGATGCATAAGCCTCATGTAGGGTGGACAACGCTTTGCTTGTCCACCGCCCAACCCTGCGAACCTTCTGGTGGCAAACGCTTCGAGGTTTACCACCCTACGACTGCCTGTGAGCATTGCGTATGAATCTTGATCTGTCTGAACTCAGCCTATTGGCGCCGATCTTTCGCGAGTTATTTAAGGGCTACCATGTCAGCCGTCGCGATGCCGAGCTGTACAGCCAACTGTCCAATTTACAGGACGCCTACCGAGCACTGTTTAAGGCGCTGGGTTATGAACTGGTGTGCGACCCACGGGGTTTTTATTACTTTGTCCCCGAGCAAATCGGCGCGCAGGTCAACAAGACCGCGCAACGCTTGGCGCTGTTTACCTTCATCATCGTCGAGCATCTGGCCGATCAAGGCCGCGACCCGCTGGCGGTACTCGACGGCGGCAGCTTAGGCCGTGACGAATTACCGCCGATGCTGGAGAAATACCGCGAGCTGTTTTTACAGGCCGAAGTGCAAACCCAAGAAGAGCTCGAAGAGAAAGTCATGCGCCGCATGACCCAGCTGGGTTTTGCCAGCGAAGACAACGGCACCTATCGCTTCCTGCCACCGATGCACCGCTTTCTCGATGTTTGCCTGTCGGTGCAGCAAGACCGCGATCTGGCCGCCAGCTTGCACAGCGCGTTACCAATAGCGGGCATGCAACTGCCAAGACCACATTTGTTGGATGACGACAGTGGCGAAGAAATTATCGAGCTAGAAACCCTCAGCGAGGCTGAGTCCGCCGCTACCCCGACCTTAGCGCCAGAACCCGAAACGGAAGAGCAAGCCATGGCCCGCGCCATCGCCGAAGAGCAGGAGCTTGACGCATGACCCAGCAACGCTATGGCATTCGCCGCTTCGCCCTACTCAACACCGCTGGCTACAGCCTCGGCCTGTTTCCGCTTGAGCATCCGCTGTCGGTGTACGGCGCCAACAACCTCGGTAAGAGCGCGGCGATTAACGCGCTACAATTCCCGATATTGGCGCGCATGTCGGACATGAGTTTCGGCAAGTACAGCCTGGAGCAGTCGCGCAAGTTCTACTTCGCCACCGACACCAGCTACATCTTGGTGGAGGTCGCGCTACCTCACGGCCCGCACGTGATCGGCGTGGCCGGGCGTGGGCCGGGCGGTGGTTTTGGCCATCAATTTTTTGTCTATGCCGGCGAGTTGGATCTGGCCCACTACCAGAAAAATGGCACCTGCCTGCGCCAGCGCGAACTGTTCGCCAACCTTGAGCGCGAGCACATCAAGGCCTACGAAGTGAAGCCCGATGAGTTGCGCCGCTTACTGGTGGGCGGGCACACCTCGATCCCGCTGGACCTAACTCTGATTCCACTGCGCTCAACCAACGAACAAAGTTTAAAAACCTTCCGCGCCCTGTTTATTAACCTGTTGCACATGCGCGAAATTACCGCCGCCAAGCTTAAACAACTGTTTATTGATGCCTTCGAACACAGCCTGCGCTCCGGCAGCGTCGACTACATCGCCGCCTGCGAAGAGGCGTTCCGCGATGTGCGACGCATGGAGCAGGACTACCAAGCCTTGGTCGCTGCCGGGCCGCTGATCCAAGCACTGACCGCCGGCGTCGGCCAGCGTGAATTGCTGCGCGGCAAACTGCATCGACTGTCGCCACTACTCGACAACCTGCTCGGTGCTTGGCAAGACTACAGCGGCGCACGCCGTGATGAATTGGTTAGCCAGCACGAGCACTACCGCGCCCAGCAAGATGGCTTGCAACACGAACAACGCGGCGGCACCCTCGAACTGATGCGCCTAGAACGGGAAATCAGCGAACTGCAGCGCTGGCTGGGCGAGCTGGCTGTGCTCAATCATCGTTTCGCCCTCATCAACGATGCGCAACCGCTCGAACAGCAATTGCTGGCCGCCAAAGACGCCCACGACGAACTGGCCGGCGCCCTCGCGCAATCGCGCCAGTTCAGCAGCGAGGACCTTGAGCAGCGCTTGCGCGACTTAGAAAAACGCCTAAAAACCGTCAAGCAACAACTCGAACACGCCGACAACAACAGCTATGCGCGCCTGCGCGAAGAGTTTACCCAACAGGAAGTCGAGCGCTTGATGCGGCTGTTTAACGGGGCCTTGTTTAGTCTTCCGCTGGGCGACAAAGGCATCCAGTTAGACGATGGCGATGCTTGGGTGAAATCCCTCGGGCAAGTGCTGGATGGTTTTAAGGGCGAGCATTTTGCCGCGCCCGGGCTGTCCATCGACCTCTCGCACATTGAGCCGCCGGCGCTGCAGGCGCTGGCCGATCGTGCCGCGCTACGCGACCAAAAAGAGCGCTTAGACAAAGAACTCAAGCAGCTGAAAACCCAACAAGCAGTGGCCGCCGACCGCACCGCCAGCAAGGGTCAAGCCGAGCAACTGTATCAAGAGGTACTGCGGGCGCAAAAAACCCTCGAAGACTTCCGCCGCAGCCAGACCCTAAGCGTCGATGAGCCAGACAAACTCGAGCAACTGGCGCTGCTGGAGGCCGCACAAGAGCAACTCAAGCGCAGCAGCGATGCCTTTACCGAGCGCGTCCAACAACTGTCGGCCAAGCTGCAATTGATCGGCCGGCAGCTGGCCGACCTCGAAGCCAAGGAGCGCACCCTGGAAGACGCCCTGCGCAGGCGTCAACTGCTACCCACCGATCTGCCCTTCGGCCTGCCCTTTATGGACCCGGTGGATGACTCACTGGACAACCTGTTGCCGCTGCTCAATGACTATCAGGACAGCTGGCAGGGACTGCAACGCATCGACGGGCAAATCGAGGCGCTGTATGCCCAAGTCCGCCTAAAGGGCGTGGCTAAGTTTGATAACGAAGACGATGTTGAACGCCGTCTGCACCTGCTGATTAACGCCTATGCGCACTGCCAAGATGAAGCCATCACCCTCGCCAAGGCACGCCGCGCGGCAGTCACCGACATTGCCCGCACGCTGCGCAATATCCGCAGCGACTACGACAACCTCGAGCACCAACTAGCGCTGTTTAACCGCGAGATTAACAAGCGCCAAGTATCCAACTTGGAGAGCTTTCGCATTGCTCTGGCACCCAACAAAGACGCCCTCAAGCATATCGACCAGATCATCCACAGCGCGGGGCAATACGAAGAAGGCGAAACTCTCTCCGTGTTCGACCTGACCCACTCGGCCGAACAAGACTCGCGCAACGAAGAGGCCAAGGAGTATCTGGCCCGTTTAGTCGCCGCCAACCACAACCAACTGGGGCTCAAGGATCTGTTCGAGCTAGCCTTTGAGATCACCAAAGTTGGCGGCCAACCCGTGGTGCACACCGACATCGACGGGGCGGCCTCCAACGGCACCACGATGACCATCAAAGCGCTGACCAACATGTACCTGCTGCTGCACCTGATGGACCGCGAACGCGCCGGCCAGATCCGCCTGCCCTACTACCTCGACGAAGCCGCCGACATCGATGAGCGCAATCAACAAGCACTGCTGGAAACCAGCCTTCAACTGGGCTTTGTGCCCATTCTGGCCAGCGTCAAGCCACAGGTGTGTGCCCATGTGGCAATCGACCTAGAGGGCGGCAGCGGCCCGCAAGGTATCTACTTGGATGAGGCCGACTGGAAGTACATTCGTCAACGCGAAGCAGTTACCAGTCCGGCTGCAGTGGGCAGCACGCCAACCTAAACACGATGCAGATCGCCACAAACGACTAGGGCCGCAAATGCGGCCCTAGTCGTTTAAAAAACTACTTACCTAGCATTATTTTCGGCGCCCACTGCAGCCACTCATCTTTGGGCTCAGAATTAAGCATAAAGGTTTGTCCTGGCCGCGCAGGATTGCCCATCAAAGGAGCATCAGGTGTGGCGAACGAAATACCACCTTCAAGCACCGACTCAAGTGAATCGGTACGCAACTTAACGCCCTTGAACAGACCGGCATCCACAGTCACGCCACTGGTATTCCAGAAGCGCGTACCACTGTGAATCAAGCTCGCGTAGCGCGGCTCAATTAACACGTGTAACAACACCAGATCCGAGGTCGGCCCGAGCTCGAAGTCCAAAACCTTACCGACCGGGATATCACGATAACTTATCTGCACACCCGGCTTAATTGAACCCCGGGTTGGTGTGCTAAGCACCAGCTTTAAGCCCTGCTGCGACGGGGTGTTAGTCGGCGCTAACGACTGCGCAATGAAATTAGTTTGCGCAGCAGCTCCCGCAGGTGCGGGCTGAACGTCTAAGTACAGACCAGTAACCAGCGTATCCAAGTTAGCCAAGCGCGTCAGACTTACCTCAGGTTTGACCACCCAAAACTGACTGCCGACACGAGCGATACGCTCACTAGCCTTAAGAATACGCGCGTGCAAAATGACAGTTTTAAGATCATCAGCCAGTTCAACATTATTAACCTTACCAATATCAATACCCTTGTAGCGGATCGGCGTACCAACATCCATACCATCACCACTAGCAACGGTGATTGTAACTTCAACGCCCTGCTGCAGAGCCTTCTCGCGATCTTCGTACAAATTAAACTGAGACAGACGCCCCTTGCTCAAGGGTGCCTTGGCATCTGGCGTCTCGAACGTTATACCGCCAGCTAACAAACTTTGCAGTGACTCTGCTTTAACCTCGACACCTGACAGCCCGCCTGTCACCGTTACACCGCTTGCATTCCAAAACCGTGTAGAGCTATTTACTAACCGTGTAAATTCAGGCTCGATGTGCACGCCCAAAATAACCTGCTTAGCATCAGTAGAAAGCTTATAACTTTGCACAGAACCAACTTTAATTTGCCGAAACAACACAGGACTGCCTACCGACAAAGAAGCAAGTTTGTTACTCAATAAAACCAAGTGCAAGCCAGGCGTGCTCAACTCCATCGCCGGAGGATTAGCCAACGCCATAAAATCACGCTTAGCCGCCGCCCCCTTAGCACCTGGACGCACCGCGATATAATTGCCTTTCACCAACGCATCGATTCCCGTTATGCCGGCAAGTGAAATCGATGGCTTTACCACCCAAAAATCGGCGCCTTCCGTCATATAATCTTCAGCCCGCGGATCCATCAACAACTCCGCTCCGGCGCCAATCAAATCCGGACTCATTTTAATTTTCTTTACCGCACCAACTTGAACACCATTAAACATAACCGGAGTAGTAGCGGTTAAACCATCCATATCAGGAAAACTAACTTGAACTTTAAAACCTGATTGCGCCTCTTCAAAATTTTCGTACAACCGAAACGGTAAACTCGGATCAGTTGGCGGACTGTCAGCATGCCCCTCTTGAGTCGCAAAAGAAATGCCGCCAGCAACGATACTAGCAACTGATTCGGTCTGAATTTTCACGCCACTGAGACTGGCGTCGACAGTAATGCCACTGGCATTCCAAAATCTTGTGTGCTTGCGCACCAAACTCGCATATGCAGGCTCAATAAACAGTTGAACATTAACACTTTTATTATCTTCAGCCAGGGCATAACTACGCACCCGTCCGACCTGAATCTGCTTATAGAACACCGGGCTGTCGCGATTAAGCGAACCCAAACGCTCAGCCCGTAGCGTGATGTGCAGCCCTGGAGTATTCGCCGCCATAGGCGGAACCTCATCAAGGGCCACGAAATTGTGCGAAGGTTTTCCAGCAACGCCGGGACTCGCGGTAATGTAGTTACCCGATACCAAGGTATCCAGACCAGTAATACCTGCCAAGGTTACGCTCGGCTTTACCAACCAGAAACGAGTGTCGCTCAGTAGGTATGGTGACACGCGCTTATCGACCTCAAGCGTGGCTATTACCCCCTGATCTTTACCATCCATAGCAAAATCCAGGGCTATGACCTTACCAAGGGTCATACCTTTGTACAGAAATTCAGTTTTGCCAACTTGAATACCCTCGGCGCTGGCGAAAACCACCTTAATTTCAATTCCGGCTTTCTGATAGGCCTGCCACCCCAACCAAGTGCCAATGATCAGTGCCAGTAACGGTAGTACCCAAATCGCCGACCAATTAGAAGCGGGACGAGTTTTCGCCATAGGTATATCAGTCATGATCGTTGTCCGACTCCGTATTATCCCAAATCAATCTTGGATCAAAGGTAACTGCCGCCAGCATGGTCAACACCACCACACTACAGAATGCTACAGCACCAAAGCCCGCTTCGATTTTGGCAAGACTGCCAAAATTCACCAATGCAACTAGAACAGTAATAACAAAAATATCCAGCATCGACCAACGACCGATCCACTCAATGAAGCGATACATCCAACCACGCTGACGCGCAGACAGCGGTTGTTTACGCTGAATTGAGTAAAGCAGTAGGGTTATTCCAACTAATTTGAAAGTTGGCACCAATATACTAGCGACAAACACCACCAGCGCGATCGGCACCATATCGTAGTGAATCAACTCCAGAACACCAGACATAATAGTATCTGGCTGACCTTTACCTAATGAATAAACGGTCATTATCGGTAAAAAATTAGCCGGGATATACATAAGCGCCGCAGTTACAAGCAACGCCCATGTCCGCTTAAGGCTATCCTTGCGGCGAACCCTAACTATTGCACCGCATCGAGTGCACGACTGCCCATCAATACCTTGTTCAAGTCTATTTAACTGATGGCATTCGACACAGATTAGAATCCCGGCATCAATGGCTCGCATATGCTTCTCCGCCCGACAGAGCCTCCCATATCTGGTGAGGCTCCATAGTAACCTCTAGCCATACCTGCACCAATAACAAAGCTACAAAACAAGCAAGACCAAAATCCAGAGTAGGCGAGGCAATATCTATAAGCTTAACAATGGACACCAATATACCCATCAAATAAACCTCTAGCATCCCCCATTCTTTAAAATGATGATACATCCGATACAGCAGCAAACCAAAACTACGCGCAAAGTCCAAACGAATAGTCAGCAAGACAATAAACTGAATTAAAAGTTTAACCAGCGGAATAACCATACTACAAAGAAACACCACCAAAGCGATACTTTTGAGCAAACCACCAGAATCATACAAACTCATGACACCACTCCAGATCGTATCCTCGGAGGTTTGCCCTAGAACATTGATTTGCATAATCGGAAGAAAATTAGCGGGAACATACAGTAACAATGCAGCAAGAACCAAAGCAAAGCTGCGGCGAATCACCTGATGATTATGACTATAAAGTACAAAACCACAGCGTGGACACTCCGCTCGATCGCCAGCAGCTAACTGAGGCTTACGCAGCAACAAGTCGCACTCATGGCAGCCCACCAACTCATCAAGCGATAACTCGGATACTTGCTGCAGGTCTGCTGACTCGGCCATTAATCGTCCTCAAGACGGTAAGCGTTATGGGCGCACATTTTGCCCGGATAATGCCTACAAAAGTATTTTTTCTTCGCCCAAAGACAAACCCCCGACCATCTTTCGATGATCAGGGGTTTGGTGTTTAAGCTTGACGATGACCTACTCTCACATGGGGAAACCCCACACTACCATCGGCGATGAATCGTTTCACTACTGAGTTCGGGATGGGATC
>JAIETJ010000034.1 GCA_019745275.1 Pseudomonadaceae bacterium
GCCGCCCGCGTGCGCCAAGTGCAGGACGTACTCGAGCGGCCACTGGTGCTGGAAAACGTCTCCAGTTACCTGCGCACCGCCAGCGACGAATTTAATGAATGGCAGTTCCTCGCCCGGCTCAGCGAGTTGAGCGGTTGTGAGTTACTGCTGGACATCAACAACGTCTACGTCAGCTCGCGTAACCACCACTTCGACCCCTGGAGCTTTATCAGCGGACTGCCAGCGCAACGCATTCGGCAAATCCATTTGGCTGGCCACAGCGATTATGGCGATTACGTGATCGACACCCATGATCAGCCGATTTGCGACCCAGTGTGGCAGCTGTATCAACGCACCCTAGAGCACCTTGGGCCGGTTTCGACGATGATCGAACGTGACGATAATTACCCACCTTTTAGCGAGCTGCTGGCCGAGTTGCACAAGGCCCGTGAACTGGGCAATGCCACCTTACAGCGTCGTGCCCTATGCGCCTGAATGACTGGCAACTGGCGGTAGAAGGGTATTTGCTCGGTGCCGATGCGCAACCCAATACGGCCTTGCAGGCTAGCCTGATCGGTAGCCCTACGTTGTCGGTGGAGCAGGGTTTAGCCATCTATCACCATGCCTATCGCGCGCGCTTACTGGGGGTGATGCTGGAAGACTTTCCGGCGGTGCGTTACTGGTTGGGCGATGAAGAGTTTGCCAGCTGGGTACAGGCCTATTTAGACGCCTATCCGTCGCGGCATTTTAGCTTGCGTTGGCTCGGCGAACGCTTCGCCGAGTTTCTCCAGCAGAGGCTCAACCCCGAGCACAGCGCGCCACTGGTCGAGTTGGCCAACGTGGAATGGGCCTTCACCTTGGCCTTCGATGCGCCGCCCGGCGAGCCACTAAGCTTAGAGCACATGGCCCAATTACCGGCGGGCGAGTGGCCCGGCTTACAGGTGCAACTGCTGCCCTGTGTGCACCGCTTGCAGCTGCACTACAATAGCGTGGCGCTCTGGCAAGCGGCCAAAGCCGAGGGTGAGTTTCCGCCCAGCGTGCTGTTAGCCCAACCAAGCCTGTGCCTGCTTTGGCGCCATCAGTTAATCAGCCAGTACCGCAGCGTGAGCGCGGATGAAGCCAGCGCCCTGCTGGGCATGTGCGATGCTGGCTGGACCTTTGCCGAGCTCTGCGAGCAACTCGCCGAACACGACGATCAGGCCCCGCTGAAGGCCGCCGGTTGGCTTAAACAGTGGTTGAGTGAGGGCTTGTTGCAGCGACGATAAAACAACTGGTGCGCTTTGCTCTGCAACGCCGCGAACTCATCTAGACTGGATAAATCCAGTCTTTAGGTGAATCGCTATGTCGTCGCTGTTCAGGGTGTTTGCTGCGCATCTACTGCCGCGTCGCACGAGGCTTGGCTACTGGTTTGTTGGGCTACTTGTCAGCGGGCTTGTTGGCACTGCTCAGGCCGCGCCTGTAACGCTGATTTGCAGCACCGATAACCCCGCCGATTCGCCCCATGTGCTGGTTTTGCAGCGGTTTGCGGAGTTACTCCAGCGCTATTCGGCTGGCCAACTGCACGCGCAGGTGCACTACCGCGACAGTGCCGAGTTTCCCGCCATTCGCACTGAAGAAGTTAACGTCAATATGCTGCTGCAGGGCGATGAGTCTTTGCAGGTCACGGTGGTGGCGGCGGGCAATGCCGCGCAAAAAATCGAACCGCTGGGTTTTTTGATGCTGCCGTATTTGTTTGCTGATACCCAGTCGGCAGAAAAGCTGTTTGCCAGTGACTTTATGACCCGCCAACTCAATCAGCAGATGATTGATAGCTATGGCGTGCGCAGCCTCGGCTGGTTGATTGGCGGTTTTCGCCATATGACTAACTCGGTACGTCCGGTGACCCGCTTGCAAGACCTCGCCGGCCTGCGCATCCGTTTACCGGCCAGCCGTATCATGGTCTCCACTTATGAAAGCTTTGGTGCCGAGGTCGTGCCGATGAACTGGGCGGACGTGCCTGCTGCGCTGCAAAGCGGTGGCATTGATGGCCAAGAGAACCCGTATAGCGTGATCGCCTACTCGCGCTTTTGGGACTACAAACAAAAATACCTCACTGAAAATGGCCCGTTTTTGTGGAGCGGTCCGTTGTTGATCAATGAAGCGTTTTTTCAACGTTTGAGCGCCGCCCAGCAAGCACTGGTTAGCCGCGCCGCCACTGAGGCGGTGCGCGAGCAGTGGCAAGCCAACCAAAGCCAAACCCAGGCGCTGCAACAGCAACTGCTCAGCCACGGCATGCGCATCGATGCGCTGCAAGACAAGCCCGAGTGGATCAAGCGCAGCTTGCCGTTATGGCAGGAGCAATATGCCTTGATTGGAGCGGGCGATGCCGCCCGTGGTCAGGCGCTGGTTGAACAGGTTAAACGTGTGCTGCAAGCGCCATGAAAGCAGTCTCGCTCAGTAGGGCGTTGCTCCGGCGTTTTTTGCTCGCCTTTGTATTGCTGACGGTGGCGATTTTGCTCGGCCGAGCGCTGCTCGATTATCAAGAGTCACGGCCGCGGGCCTTGGCGATGTTAAATCAGCTGGCCGAAACCGCCGCGCCAGGCGCGACGAGTGCCATCTGGGATTATCAGGGCGCGCTGTTGCAGGCCATTGCCAGCGGTATTGGCAATCATCCGGCGGTGCAGTCGGTGCTCATCAGCGACGCACGCGGTAAGGTCTGGGCGCACTGGCAGGCACCGTCGGCGGTAGCTAACGAGCCGTCCTTGACGGTCAGTCACGAACTGCTGCGCCGCGCTGCCAACGGCCAGTCAACAAGCATCGGGCACTTGCTGATTAACAGCCAAGCACCGAGTTTTAGTGCGGTCTTCACGCAAAGTTTGGCCCGCTCAGGATTGTCCATCGCGCTGCTGCTATTGCTGCTGCTGGGTTTGCTTTGGCTGTTGATCCAGCGCTTGGTGGTGCGGCCCTTGTCAAACTTGAGCCACCAGTTGGAAAGCCTGCCAGCCGAGGATTATTTACAGCCGCTGCAGTTGCAACCCGCCGTGGTCAGTGAAATTGCCAGCCTGCAAAACACCTTCGCCCAGTTAATGCAGCAAGTGGCGCGCAGCCATGCGCAGATATCTCAGCACAATGCGCAGTTGGGCCTGCGAGTTGCCGAGCGGACCGCGCAGTTATCCGAGCAAGCGCAGCATACCGGGGCGATCCTTGCGCAGATTGTAGACGCGGTGTTGAGCATTGATGAGCAAGGCCTCATTCATTCTTGCAACCCAGCCGCCGAACGCATTTTTAGCTATGCCGGCAGCGCTCTTCTCGGACAAAACATCAGCGTGTTGATTCCCAGTTTGGCCGTCGCCACGGCGGCTTCTGAACGCCCAGCCGGGCGCAGCTCGATCGCCGCATTACTCGGCACAACCAGCGAGCTTATTGGTCGGCGGGCCGACGCCAGCACCTTTGCCCTTGAAGTGGTTGCCTCACCCATTACCCGCCAAGGTCAACCGATGTTCGTCGCCATGCTGCGCGATATCAGCGAGCGTAAGCGTGTTGAGCGGATGAAGGATGAGTTTGTCTCCACCGTCAGCCATGAGTTGCGCACACCGCTCACCTCGATTAGCGGTGCCTTGGGGCTGCTCGCGGGTGGTGTTTTAGGCCCGTTGTCGGCGCCTGCGCAGGAGATGGTCGAGGTCGCCCTGAGCAACAGTAAAATGCTCGCGATGTTAATCAATGACCTGCTCGACATGGACAAATTAGTCGCTGGGAAAATGCGTTTCGACCTACAAGCCTACGACCTCGCGCCGTTGATCCAAGAGGCCATTCAAGCCAACGGCCAATATGCTTTACCGCGGGCAGTGCAGCTCGACTGTGTGTTACCCGAGCAGCCATTATGGGCAACTGTGGATAAGCAACGCTTACAGCAAGCACTGAATAATTTTCTCTCCAATGCGCTGAAATTCTCGCCGCCGCAAGGGCGGGTCGAGGTGCGTTTAGCGGTGCTGGGCGAACACCTGCGCATCAGCGTGCGCGACTATGGGCAAGGCATTCCAGACGCGTTTCGGGCGTGTATTTTTCAAAAGTTTGCGCAAGCAGACGGCACCAGTACCCGCGAGCAAGGTGGCACCGGCCTTGGCTTGGCGATTACCCGCGAGTTAGTTGAGCGGATGGGCGGCCGGGTCGGTTTCGACTCGGTTGCCGGCAACGGCGCAACCTTCTGGCTTGAGCTGCCTCGGTTGCCCACGCCTTTGGCGTAAACGGCCAGTAGCCAAATAACCAGATACCGTCACAAGGCTGTCGTCTCGGCATCGCTAAACCGCTTGTTCGGCTGGGATAAGTGGCCCATAGCCGGCACAATTGCTTTTTCACGGTAATGGTTTCGCGCTCATTACCGTTCTTGAAACCAGCGTTGGCAGGGTTCGCCGAGATGAGTGAGCGTTTCACCACCACCTATTACCTCGATATGCACAGCCCCGAGCAACTGTGCGCTAAGCCGTTACCGGCTGAGTTGCAGGTGATTGAGTGCCAAATTAAACAGTTTCAACTGAACCGTTTTCTCTACCAGTTGGTGGGCGGGCCTTGGGCCTGGACGGACAAGTTGCTGTGGACCGATGCGCAGTGGCAGGCGCAGGTTAGCCAGCCCAATCAGCGGACTTGGGTGGCTTATCAGCAGGGTGCGATTGCCGGTTATTACGAGCTATTGATGAGTGCTAATGGCGACGTCGAAATTCAGTATTTCGGCTTGGTCGCCGAGTTTCTCGGCCAGGGCTTTGGCGGCGCGTTATTGACCCATGCGTTGCAATCGGCGTGGGCCTGGACCGGTACTCAGCGTGTTTGGGTGCACACCTGCACCCTGGATCACCCCAGTGCACTGGCCAACTACCAAGCGCGTGGTTTGCGGGTTTACCAACAAGAGGTGAGTCTCGAACCGCTCACTTGAGCGCGAGATTAGTTGGGTTTGATTGGGCATTGGCAGGAGGCGTGAATGAGTCAGGGATTACTAATGGGTGTGGCGCTGGCGCTGCTGTTGGGTGCCAGTGTCTGGACTTACAACCGGCTGGTGTTTAATCGTCAGCGGGTGGCGGCGGCTTGGAGTGGCATCGATGTGCAGCTCAAGCGGCGGGCTGACTTGGTCCCGAATTTGGTCAGTTGCGTGCAGCAGTACATGCTTCACGAGCGGGCCACCTTGCAGGCCCTGACGGCCGAGCGGGGGCAAGCCGTGGCCTTGGCGCAGGCCGCCTTGAGCCAGCGGGCACCGGTGGAAAGCCAGCTGGCCAGCAGTCTCGGTCAGGTCTTGGCACTGGCCGAGGGTTATCCACAGCTGCAGGCCGACCGGCTGTTTATAGATTTACAGGTCAACCTGCGCGACTGTGAAGAACACCTGCAAATGGCCCGGCGTTACTACAACGGCGCGGTGCGCGAACTGAATGTGTTGGTCGAGTCGGTGCCGAGTAACCTGCTGGCGCGCTTGTTTGGCTTTGCCGCCGGTGAGTATTTTGCCGTTACTGAACGCGCAGAGCGGCATGCGCCGAACATGGAGCTTTAATATGCCCGGATGGCGAAACAGGTTGTTGCTGTGCCTTGTTCTGTGCCCGGCATTGGCGCCGGCGGCAGAGGTTATTCAGGCGTTTGCGGCCAGCCTTGAGGTGCAAAGCGACGGTAGCCTGCTGGTGACTGAACGGATCACCGTGCAGGCCGAAGGCAAGCAGATTAGGCGCGGCATCTATCGCGATTTACCCATCCGCTACCGCTTACCCTTTGGGCTTATGCGCCAAGCGCCGATTACCCTCTTGAGCCTGACGCGCGACGGTCAGCCAGAGCCGGTCAAGACCGAGCAGCGTGGCGCGTGGCAGCGTTTTTACTTCGGTGCGGCGGATGTTCTGCTGGCGCCCGGGCGCTATCAATATGAGCTGCGCTATCGCGCCGAGCGGCAATTACTCGCGCATCCGGGTGTGGATGAGTTGTATTGGAATGTCACCGGCAATGCCTGGAATTTCCCCATCGAGCAGGCATCGGTGGCGGTCAAACTGCCAGCGGGTGCACGGATTGGCCAGTTCGCCGCCTATACCGGTGCTCGTGGTGAGCAGGGTCAGGCCTATCGAGTTGTCGCTAAGACCGACGACAGTCTGCAGGTGCAGAGCAGCGCGGGCTTGCCGCTCCGGCATGGTCTGACTATCGCCGTGGACTGGCCCGTTGGCTCGCTGGCGCGCCCGTCACGCGCTCAGCAATTGCTGTGGCTGCTGCTGGATAATCCGGGCTTTAGCCTCGGCGGTCTGTTGTTGCTCGGCTTGTTCGGTTATTACCTGCGCACTTGGCGAGCGGTGGGCCGTGATCCGCAAGCGGGTTTAATCATCGTGCAATTTGCCGCCCCTGCGGGCATGTCACCCGCGCAGGCCGGCTACCTCTGGCAGCGGGGTTTCAACGGGGCGTATCAGCAAGCGCGGGCCTTTGCGGTGTGGTTGACGGACATGGCCATTCGCAAGCATGTGCGGCTGGAAGATGGCCCCCGCGCAGGCAACTTTGTGCTGGCCGTAGGCGAGGCTAAAGGGGCTGATTTAAGCGCTGCCGAGCAGGCGATCAATAACTGTTTATTTGCCGGCAAAAAAACCCAGCCAACCCTGAAAGTTGGCAGCCGCTACCAGCCCCGCTTGGCGGATGCCTTGGCCGAGCTGGCCGGGCAGTTGCAGACGCAAGGGCAGCAGTGGTTCAGCAACAATCGCGGCCGCTGGGCGCTGGGGCTGGTTGCGGCGGTTGTGGCCAGCGGGCTGACCCTGTTGCTTGATCTGCACGGCGAGCCGCAGTGCGCTCAGGCGCTCGCCGGGTTGATGTTCAGTTGGGCCTTTGCGCTGCCCTCGGCGTACCTGCTAGGTACTGCTTGGCGCCAAACCAACTGGCTGCTGGGACTGCTGGCCTTATTGTTTGTCTGGCCGGTACCCATTGGGGTATGGATGCTCGGTTCGGCAGCCGCGCCAGCCATTCTCGGCCTGCTCGGTGGCTATGCGCTGCTGGTGCTGTTGGCGTATTTCCTGCTGCCGGCCATGACCCCGCAAGGCCGGGGTTTATTGGATGCTTTAGAGGGTTACCGCGATTACCTGCAATTGGCCGAACGTGACGTTCTGGCGTTAGCCGCACAGGCGCCGGCCATGAGTATTGCGCTGTATGAACAGCACCTGCCCTATGCCATGGCCTTGGGGGTCGAGGCGCAATGGAGTGCGCGTTTCAGCGCCGCACTGGCCAGCGGTTTGATCGATTCCGAGCAGCAGGACTATCAGCCCGACTGGTATCAAAACCGCCACCATGCGCTGGCGGCGCAGGCGTTTAGTCTGGCCTTGGTCAGTGGCCTGAGTAGCGCGACCAGCCGCGTCGCCTCGGCCGCCGAGAGTCCAGCAAGCAGCGGCGGTTCCACGGGTGGCGGCTCCTCCGGTGGGGGCAGTGGTGGTGGCGGTGGCGGTGGTTGGTAGCCGGGTGTTAATACGGTGGCTTTGCGCGCAAAGCAATCCGAGCCTTTCGGTTACGCTAATCGCATTCGCCAGGGCGCTGCGGCGCACTATTCGCAACTGAGGTTCGATAGATGATTCCCGTTCCCCCGCTAGAACTGTTTATCGTGGTTGGCCTGCTGTATTTACTCAGCATGGCGGCTGGTGCTGGTCTCTTGCTGATGCTGCTAGGGCTGTTCTTTCGTCGCTCGCGGCAGCACCTTGGCCGTTACCGTAAAAGCTATATCGGCCTCAGCCTGCTGTTGCTGATATTGCTGCTGCCGGGTGTGCTGCTAAAGCTCGAATCGCTGAGCAGTATCGCCGCTCACTTGGCGCACCGCGAGGCGCTGAACCCACGTCTGGAGCAGGCGTTACAACTGGGAGAGCTGCGTTTGCCGGCTGGCAGCCAAGTCAAACTCGGCACCCTCGAGCCGCTCGATTGGCAGGACCAGCCGCAGCCCTATGGCTTAGCCAGTGTGCTGTATGCCGAACTGAGCCAGCCCATAGTAGTGCTCGGTTTGTCGGTGGATGCTATCGATGCATCGCCGCACTCCTTTGAATCAAAGCTGCGCTTGAGCGGTCAGCAGAGCGTGGCTGACTGGCCTTGTGCGGCCGGCAGTTGGGTCACGTTTAAGCGCACAGTAGAAGCCCGGCTACAGCCCAGCCAATGGCAGTTCAAGCAGTGCACTCTGGCGCCGCACAGCGAGGTGGCGGGGGTCAGTTGGCCCGCCGACGGCCGGGTGTATATCGACGAGTCAGGCTGGGAGCTAAGCAATGAGCAAACCATAGAGCCGCCGCTGAGTTTTCTCGGTTTGCAACTGCGCGAACTGCGCATGAAGCTCGATCAGGCCCGGCAGTTAAGCCGTTGGGAGGGCGAGCTGGGTGCGCCATTGCGTCTGGGCGACTGGGATTATCCCAGCGGCACGGCGGTGCGCTGGCAGGATGTGGACACTTGGTTATTTAGCCCTACGGCAGATGGCCGCGCACGCAACCAGAAAACCGGCGCAACGGTCACCGCCGGCCACTCGATCCAGCAACGCCACCGCGACGGCACGACGCTCGGGGTGTTCGCCAATGCCACTGTCGGGGTTATCGACTGGATGGGGTTAGAGGTCACGCCAGCGTCTGAGTAGTGGCCGCCCGCCGCGTTGGTAGGTATTTTTTATGCGCGGCAAGCGCCGTCACAGGAGTTTCTAGATGCACGGATGGTTATCACGCTGCTTGCTCAGTCTGCTGTTACTGCCCACGTGGGCTTTGGCTGTGGAGCAGATTGAGGACTTTAATGTGCGCCTTGAGTTGGGCCGCGACGGGATGTTGCAGGTCAGCGAGCGGATCACTGTGCAGGCCGAAGGTCAGCTAATTAAGCACGGCATTTACCGTGACCTGCCGACCCTTTATCGCCTTCCATCCGGGTTGCTGCGCCACACGCCAATCGAGTCGCTTAAGGTCACGCGCGATGGCCAGCCAGAGCCGCTGCGCCGCGAGGCGTTTGGCGCCGGTGAGCGGCTGTATCTGGGTGCGCCTGAGCAACTGTTAACGCCGGGCCGCTATAGCTATGAGTTGCACTACCGGGTTGATCCGCAAGTGATTCAGGGTGACGGGGTGGACGAGCTGTACTGGAACGTCACCGGCAACGACTGGCAGTTGCCGATTGCGCAGGTCTCGGTGGCCCTGCAACTGCCGGCCGGGGCGCGGCTGGGCAATGTGCTGGGGTATACCGGGGCGAGTGGTGAGCGCGGGCAAGACTGGCGCATCGTGGCGCAGCGTGAAGATTATTTGCAGCTAGCTACTAGCGCCGCCTTGCCCGCACAACACGGCTTTACCTTGTCCGTGGACTGGCCGGCCGGCGTGCTGGTGCGGCCTTCAAGTGCCCAGCAGTGGTGGCGGCTGCTGGGCGACAACCTCGGTTTTAGTCTCGGCAGTTTGCTGTTGCTCGGCTTGCTCGGCTATTACGGGCAGGTCTGGCGGCGGGTTGGCCGCGACCCGCGTGCGGGGCTGATTATTGTGCAGTTCGCGGCCCCGCCTGGGCTCAGTCCGGCGAGTGCCGGTTGGCTGTGGCAGCGCGGTTTTCGCGGCTACTTTAATCCCTCGTTGGCGCTGGCCGTGAGCGTCACGGATTTGGCCATTACTCAGCACTTAACCTTGGCTGACGGCCCGCGTGGCGATGGTTATGTACTGACGCGCGGCAGTGCGCCGGCCGAGTCATTGCGGCCGCTTGAGGCAAGCCTGTTGCAGGGCTTATTTGCCGGCCAAAGCGGCGCGCCAAGCCTGCATATTGGCCAGCGTTATCTGCCACCACTGGCGACCGCGGTGGCCGGTTTGACGACTCAGCTAGAGGGCGAAGGCAAGGCTTGGCATAGCCACCATCGCCGCCAATGGTGGCTCGGCTTGCTGTGGGCGATTGGCGCTTGCTTGCTGAGTGTCAGCTTGGGTTTACAGGGCCAGCAGTGGGGCGAAGCGCTGGCCGGACTGGTGTTTAGTTTGGGTTTGGGTGTACCGGCGGCGGTGGCCTTAGTGGCAGCGCGGCATGAACCCAATTGGTTACGCTCGCTGGCCTTAGGCGCGCTGGGGCTGTTGCTCAGTTGTGGTGTGCCGGTGGGCTTGTGGATGCTCAGTGTGGCGGTCAGTGCGCCGGTGCTGGTGCTGGTGGCGGCCTATGCGCTGCTGGTGCTGGGCAGCTATTGGTGGCTAGAGGCCCCCTCAGTGCTGGGTCGGCGCTTACTCGATGGGCTGGCCGGTTACCGTGAGTACCTGCAACTGGCCGAGCGTGACACCCATGCCCGTGCCAGCGGCGGGCCAACCATGAGCATTGCCCTGTACGAGCGGCACCTGGCGTATGCCATGGCGCTGAATGTCGAGCACGCTTGGACGGCGCGCTTTAGTGAAGCGCTGCGCAGTGGCTTGATCGATCTGCCCGAACAAGGTTACCAACCGCAGTGGTATCAGGGCCGCAGCAGTGTGGGCGCGGGGCCGGCGTTTGCCAGCAATCTGTGCAGCGGTTTAAGTAGCGCTACTGCGATTGCCCAAGCCGCGCCTAGCCCCGCATCGGCTGGTTCTTCGGGCGGCTCCTCGGCTGGCGGTGCATCTGGCGGCGGCAGTGGTGGCGGCGGTGGCGGTGGTTGGTAAAGCGGTTTAGCTCGCGCCGGTTTAGGGGCGCTGAATTTTCTGCTCGGTCAGCGACAAGATCTGTTTGGCCGAGCTTTCCAAGGCCGCCGAGGCGACGCGGATTTCGCGCAGGAAACTCAACAGCGCGAAGATAAAAGTGCCCATGCTCACCACGAACAGCGCCGCCACCCCGAGGGTGGCGTTGAAACTCAGCAAGGCGCTAATAAACAGTAGGCCGATCACCGTGCAAATCAGCAGCGCGGTGAGGGTGCACAGGCTGATGGCGCGGTTACACAGCACGGTGCGGCGGAACAGGATCGACAGTTCGTTGCGCGGCTGGCTGGAGCGCTCGGGGTGTTCAAGAATAAACACCTCCAGCTTGCGTGTGCGGTCGACCACCCGCGCCAATCGATTGGTTAGCACCGCCAACATGGTGCTCAGCGCAGTTAGTAAAAACACCGGCGCCACGGCCAACTGAATCACATGAGCAAGCTCGGGAATGCTGCTTTCGGGGAACATGGTTTTCTCGCTGAGGGTCGCGCAAAACGGGCGCTGCCAGGCTTTAACCCTAGCAGCAAAGCCGTTAGACGAGCTACGCCAAGTGTTTTGCCGGGCGTTACGGTTGCCGGATGAGCCGTGCGGCGCTGGGTTAAAACGGTAAGAGAATCGGGATAAGGATCACCGAGATTAAAAAAACCAGTATGGATAACGGCACGCCAACCCGAATGAAGTCCGCAAAGATGTATTTGCCGGGCCCCACTACCAAGGTGTTTACCGGCGATGAAACTGGGGTCATAAACGCCGTTGAGGCGGCCACGCACACCGTTAGGGCCAGTGGTAAAGGCGATACGCCCAGCGCGCCCGCAATGTTCATGGCCACCGGTGCCATCAGGATGGCCGTGGCGGTGTTGGAGATAAACATGCCTAACACCGCCGTAACGATGAAAATCAGCGCCAGCGCGTTACGCGGCGCATCGTCGCCGGCCATTGCCAGCAGCGCATCGGCGGCCATATCAATGCCCCCGGTACGCTGCAGGGCCATGGCAAAAGGCATCATGCCGACGATTAAAATTAAGCTCTTCCAGCTGATCGCGCGGTAAGCGCCGGGCATGTCGATGATGCCGAACAGGCCCATTAGCAATACCCCTAGCAGCACCGCATGCACATTGGGCAGGTAGTCGGTCATCATCAGCAGCACCACGGCAATCAAGATCGCCAGTGCCTGCGGCGCCTTAGAGGCCGCGGGCAAGATGTCGGCCATTTCCCGTGGCGTATTGATCAGCACTAAGCCGGTGTGCTGCTGATTGGCGCGTTGCAGGTCATCCCAAAAGCCGGTGATCAGCAGGGTGTCGCCGACCCGCAGGACCTCATTAAGCATGTCTTCGGTGACGCTTTTTTGCCCGCGACGCAGGCCGATCACGGTGATCCCGACGTCGCTGCGCATCCGTGCTTGATGCACGGTTTGGCCTATCAGCGGCGACTCAGCGGTGACAATGGCCTCGATCATGCCGAGGTCTTGGGAGAAGCTGGCAAGGCTGGCGACCCCTTCTGCCAGCGGCAAACGCACGGCGCTATAGATGCTCAGCAGCTCCTCGATACGCTCCCCTGAGACGTGCGCGTCGAGTAGCAAAATATCGCCGGCGGCGAGGCGAGTGGATGCCTGAGGCTTGAGCAATATGCGCTTTTGCACGTTAAACAGGCCCGCTTGGCGAGTGCTCACGTCACGCTCAATGGCCAGTAAGTTAATCCCATCGCTTCTCAGCGGCAGACTTTCTAGAGCCTGGCCGCAGCAAATGCTGTCGGGGCGTAATTGCACGCGCAGCTCCCGATCATGCAGGCGATAGAGCTCGAACCAGTCTTGAAAGGTAAATTGGCGGTTGGTTTTTTTCCCTTGGGTGCTACGGTCGGGCAGCCATTTGCGCGCCACCACGGTGTACAGCACGGCGGTGGCCAGCACCGCCAAACCTATCGGGGTAATGGTAAAAAAATCAAAGCCTGCAAACCCTTGCCGTTGCAACTCGGCGTCCACGATCAGGTTCGGCGAGGTGGCCACTAGGGTCAGCATGCCGCTGATCAGGGCGCCGATGCTCAACGGCATCATCAGTTTGCTCGGTGAAATCCCGGTGTGCTGACAAATGCGCAGCACCACCGGGATAAAAATCGCGATTACCGCCGTGGAACTCATCACTGAGCCCAAGATGGCCACCGACAACATGATTAGCACGATCAGGCGCACTTCATGGTTGCCCGCATGTTGATAAATCAGATCGCCAACCCGGCGCACCAGCCCGGTCCGCGACAAGCCCTCGCCGAGCACAAACAGCAGCGCAATCAGCACCACGTTGGGGTCGCTGAAGCCCCTGAGAGTTTCGCTGATGCTGACTACGCCAGTGAACGGCAGGGCGGCGATCATCATCAGCGCCACCACGTCCATGCGCGGTTGGTTGCGCATAAACATCAGAATTGCGGCGATCAGCAGCGCCAGCACCACGAACAAATCGCCATGCGGGCCCAGCAGTGTCAGCGGGTTGATAGCCAGCAGTTGATTCACGGCGCGACACTCAAAAAGGATTGGCAGGCGTTTATTGGCCAGCGTTTAGCCGCTGGCCCAATGCCGTGGCCGGCGGGCCGCGACCACGCCATTCTTGCGCAATCCTAGGCGCGGATAAAGGCTTGGCAAGGGCTGTTGCGCTGAAAAGCCGCCGGCTAAGGCTAAGTCAGGCTGGCGGGTTTGGCCATTGCCTTGTGCCGTCGGCGAGTTGTGCCTGTTCCAGTTGCAGCCAGAGGTTCATGGCTTGAGCGCGGCCATCAGGGTCTCGAGGTTGTGCTGGAACATGCCTAAGTAAGTGCTGGCCGGGCCTTGGCTGGCCAGGGCGTCGGAGTACAAAGTACCGCCGACTTTGGCGCCGGCTTCATCGGCGATTTGCTTGATCAGGCGCGAGTCGCGGATGTTCTCGACAAATACCGCGCGCACGCCTTCGCTGCGCAGTTGCCGGATCAGCTGGGCGACTTCGGCGGCAGACGGCTCGTCAGTGGTCGACAAGCCTTGCGGGGCAATAAACTGCAACTGCCAGGCTTGGCCGAAATAACCGAAGGCGTCATGGCTAGTAACCACTTTGCGCTGGCTGGCCGGCAAGCTGTTGAGTTGCTGGTTGGCTTGTTCACGCAGCGCATCTAGGCGCAGCAGGTAAGCATCGCGGCGTGCGGCGTAATCGGCGGCGTGCGCGGGGTCGAGCTGGCTCAGGGCCTTGGTGATATTTTGCACATAGATTTCGCCGTTACTCAGGCTTTGCCACGCATGTGGGTCCGGCACGCTATGGCCATCTTCTTCGAGCATTATCGGTAAGACGCCGGCGCTGGCATCGATAGACCCACCACCATCAGCGCACCGATGGCCTGAAAACCGATGACCAGATTGAGCACCACCAAGGTCAAAAACAGGCCGTACGCCAGCGGCCCGAAGCGGCTCACGCTGCGTAAAAACAGCGGATCGAAGCTGTCCAGCGCCAGGGCCCGGTAAATCAGTGCTAGGCCCAACAGACTGCCTGCGGCGATCACCAACATGCCGTTGAGGGTTGCGCTATCCACCGCCAAGGCTGAGCCAAACAGCAGATGGATCAGGTCCAATTTGCGCCCGGCCAGTCCCAGCAACAGCACCCCGCTGGCCAGCGAGATGGGGTACAGCGCGGCTAGGCTGGCATCTTCACGCAGGCCGGTACGCCGGGTGACCCACGCCGCGAGGCCAGCCATCGCCAAGCCTGCCACTAAACCGCCGAGGGTCAACGCTGGCAGACTGAGGCCAAACAGCCAGAAACCGATGGCCGCACCGGGCAAAATGCCGTGGGCGATGGCGTCACCGATCAGGCTCATGCGCCGCAGAATAAGAAACACCCCCAGCGGCCCGGCACTCAGTGCCAAGGCCGCGCCGCCGAACAGAGCGCGGCGCATAAAGGCGAACTCGACAAACGGCTGATACAGCGCATCCAACATCAGGCGACCTGTTCCAGCGTGGCGCGTTGGCTGAGCACTTGGCGCAGCGGGGCGAAGATGCAGCCATGGCGCGAGACCAGCAGCGCATTGTCGACGCGCTGAGTCAGGCCGCTCAGGTTGTGGCTGACCAGCAGTAAGGTGCGGCCTGCGGCTTGCCAGCGCTGCACATGCTGCCAGAACAACTGCTGGCCTTGCTCGTCCAGCGCTGCTTCGGGTTCATCGAGCAGCAACAGCGAGGCCTCGGTCAGGTTCAGTCGAGCCAGCAGGGCGCGCTGTAATTCACCACCAGACAGCGCCTGCAGCGGGCGCTCGGCCAAGTCCGTCAGGTGCCAGTCGGCCAACGCTTGTTGCAGACGCTGTTGCTGCAGCTGGCGAGGCAGCTTGCTGCGCCACAGTCCGGCGCTGACCAGTTGCTGTAAGCGCAGCGGAAACTGTCGGTCGATGCTTTGTTGCTGTTGCAAATAGACCACTTGGCCCAACCCTTGGGCGCTGACCCGCACGCGTCCGGCCAAGGGTTTTTGCAGCCCGGCCAGCACCTTAAGCAGGCTGCTTTTGCCGCAACCGTTGTGGCCGATAACGGCGGTCAGGCTGCCCACCGGCAGTTCCAGGTCGAGCGGCGGGGTCAGCGGTTGGCCGGTCGCGCCCCATTGCAGTGCTTGGCAATGAATCATGCGCGACCCCACTGCCAGCTGCTGTGGGCGACGGCATCGTGAGCGTGCAGGCTCTCGGCGTGCACCACGCTGAGGTGGAAACCGCTCAGCTGAGTTTGCTCGAGCAGCATGCGGTGCAAGCGCCGGGCGGCGTCTTCGCAGAACATCAGGTTTTGCCCATTGGCCAGCGCAAAGGCTTGCTCGTCGGCGCGCTTAACGGCGGTTTGCAGGGCGGTGCCTAGGGCTTGTTCGCCGGCATCAATCAGCACCTGCAGCGGCAGTTCGGCGCAGTCGCGACGCAAGCGCACCTGCACGGTGGCCGTGCTGCGCTGGCTGTGCGGCGTCGCAAGAACGCCTTGGCTGCTGCCGAGCCATTGCTCGATAGCTGCATGATCGAGGCTTTTGCCGGCAAATTCACGGCTAAATTGCTCTTGAATAAGTTGCCTGGCCAGTGCGGCCGAGCACGGACAAGTCGAGGAATAGCCAATCTCCAGTTGCAGCTCCACGTGCAAGCCCTGTTCGTCTAGGCGACTGCGCAGGCTGAAGGGATAAGCCTTCCAACCCGTCAGTGGGCTGACCAGCGCCGGGCGTTGCAACAGGAGCTCGCCGCGGATGTCGAGGTAGGCTTGCTGCGATAAGTCTTGATGGCTGTGCAAAAACTGCGCGAGCACCTGCTGCAGCAGTGCCGGGTTAAGTTCTTGCTGCTCAAGCGGCTCCAGCGCCAGATACAGACGCGACATATGAATGCCGCGGGCGCTGCCATCATCGAGGCTTACCCCGGCGTTGACGCGGCAGGCAATGCGCTGTCCGTGCAGCACTATTGGCAGGGCAATGGCGTGCATGCCAACCCAGTCTAGGGGCTGCTGATGGCTGATGGCTGCTGGTTTGCGCGGCAATATCCACAAGAGTCAGGGCGTTCATCGCAAAATCATCGGTGGTAGTCGGCTTTAAATGTTATGTTATAACAAAAGAAACACCAAGCATTTAAACCTTGAGGCCTACCGTGCTAACTGAATCTGAACTGCTCTTGCAACCTGCCGAGGCCTATATGAGTGAGCCGCAGCGGGCGTATTTCCATGCTCTGTTGCTCGCTCAGCGGGCCGATTTACAGCAGCGCATGCACACTGAAGTGGAGTATTTGCGCAGCACTGAACCGGCCAGCGACCCGGCTGATCAAGGCAGCCTCGAGGAGCAGCAGCAATGGCAGTTGCGCTTGCTGGGTCGCGAGCAGCAGTTGATCGACAAGCTCGATCAAGCACTGGTGCGTTTGGCCCGTGGCGAATACGGCTGGTGCGCGCAAACCGGCGAGCCAATCGGTCTGCGGCGGTTAGTGCTACGCCCTACGGCGACCCTGTGCATTGAGGCTAAAGAGCGCCAAGAACAGCAGGAAAAACACATCAATAATCGAGGTCAGTCCCATGCCTAAGCGTCTTCCCGTGACCGTGTTGTCGGGCTTTTTGGGGGCCGGCAAAAGCACCCTGATGAATTACATTCTGCGTAACCGCGAAGGCCTGAAAGTCGCGGTGATCGTCAACGATATGAGTGAAATCAACATCGATGGCAGCGAAGTGCAGCGCGATGTCAGCCTCAATCGCAGCGATGAAAAGCTCATCGAAATGAGCAATGGCTGCATCTGCTGCACCCTGCGCGAAGACCTGCTTGAGGAGGTCGGGCGGCTGGCCCGCGAGGGTCGTTTCGATTATTTGTTGATCGAGTCAACCGGCATTTCCGAACCCTTGCCGGTGGCGGAAACCTTCACTTTTCGTGGCGAGGATGGGCAGAGCTTGGCCGACATTGCACGGCTCGACACCATGGTCACGGTGGTCGATGGCTTGAGCTTCTTGGCCGACTATCAAGCCGCCGAAAGCTTGGCCAGCCGTGGCGAAACCTTGGGCGAAGACGACGAGCGTTCGATCACTGACCTGCTGATCGAACAAGTCGAGTTCGCCGACGTGTTGCTGATCAGCAAAATTGATCTGATCTCCAGCACCGACCGCGAAGAGCTGACCGCCATTTTGCGCAGCCTTAACAGCCACGCCGAGATCATCCCGATGGTCATGGGCACGGTGCCGCTGACGAGTATTCTCAATACCGGGCGCTTTGACTTCGAGCGCGCCGCGCAAGCACCGGGTTGGTTGCAAGAGCTGCGTGGCGAGCACGTGCCAGAAACCGAGGAGTACGGGATTGCCTCGACGGCCTATCGCGCGCGGCGGCCGTTTCACCCGGAGCGGTTCTTTAACTTTATTAACCGGGAGTGGACCAATGGCCGGTTGCTGCGTTCCAAGGGCTTTTTCTGGCTAGCCAGTAAGCATCAAGAGGCCGGTAGTTGGTCGCAGGCAGGCGGTTTAATGCGCCACGGTTTTGCCGGGCGCTGGTGGCGTTTCGTGCCCAAAGAGCAGTGGCCAGAAGATGCCGAAGGCATGCAGGCCATTATGAAGAATTGGCAGGCGCAGACCGGTGATTGCCGGCAAGAACTGGTGTTTATCGGCCAGCACATCGACTTTGCCCTGCTCAACGAAGAGTTGGATGCTTGTCAGTTAGATGATCAAGAAATGGCCGCCGGGGTCGAGAGCTGGCGGCAACTGCCCGACCCCTTCGGCCCGTGGCATGAGGAAGTTGCATGAGGCCCGCCTACAAGCTGCGCGAAGCCCCCCGACAAGTTCAGGGGAGCAATCCGCAGGTGCTCGCCGAGGTGCTGGCGCCGGAGGTTAATTTGGCCGTGTATGAGCGTCAGTTAAGCGTTGAGGTTGAGCAGTTTGTCAGCCAACTACTGGCGCTTGGGCAGCCGCTGGCAGAGTCGTTAAGCATCGATTGGGTCGAGGATGTGTCGCCGGCGGCAGTGGCTAAGCTGGCCAGCGGTTATCAACATATACCGGGGCATGCGGCGTTTTTGGCCGACCTTAACTGGCTGTTAAGTGCCTATGCCTGCTTGTTGGGGGCCAAGCGTATTGGCCTGCGTTTGCGCATTTTAGAGCAGGCCATGTGCCCGCGCTTTCATGTTGACCACGTGCCGCTGCGCCTGATCACCAGCTATGCCGGTGCGGGCAGTCAGTGGTTGCGCGAAGACGCCATGAGCCGGGCGAGCCTGGCGGACGCGGAGGCGCAGCAGGTTAGCGAGATCGAACAGGTCGCGGTGGGCGCTGTGGCCTTGGTCAAAGGTGAGAAGTGGCTTGGCAATGAGGGCCGCGGCTTGATTCATCGCTCGCCTCCCGTGCCGGCCAACACCCGGCGCTTGCTGCTAACCTTGGATTGGCTGGCCTAGCCGCCGGCCGCTCGTTATGCGCGGTCAGCTATCTCCCGCCGGCTAGGGCGCCATCCATACGCCCTTACTTTGCTGCTCGCAGGCCGGCTTGAGCAGCCGTGCATCAGTGGCGACCCCGTAGTAATGGATGTCTTGTTGATAAGGGCTGCCGCTGACGTGGGCATTGCGGCACACGCCAAAGGCACCGCTGGGGCATTGCTCGGCGTAGGTCACATCCACGGTTTGCCCGTTCAGCTGCGGTTGGCAAAAACCATCGTGAAACAAAGTCGCTGGAATAGTGCGATTTTGTTGGCAGACTTTAACCTCTACTTGGCTACTTTTACTGTGCACGATGCAGGCTTCGGCGTGGGCCAGCAGGGGCAGAGCCGATAGGCACAGGGCAATCCAAAAACGCATAATTCAGGCTCCAAAATTAACCGCGCGATTTTAGCAGCCGTTGGCCGCTAAATGCGCCCGCATCATCAGTCGCTTGCTAACGGATGCACAAATGCTCAGGCAGATTCCCACCCACCTGATCGCCGGCCCCTTGGGCGCCGGGAAAACCAGTTTATTGCAGCACTTGTTCGCGCATAAACCGGCTAATGAGCGCTGGGCGGTGCTGATTAACGAGTTTGGTCAGATCGGCTTAGACGCTGCGCTGCTGACCAGCAGTGCCGATGGCATCAGTTTGTCGGAGGTGGCCGGCGGCTGCTTGTGCTGTGTGAATGGCGCGCCGTTTCAGGTTGGCTTGGCGCGTTTGCTGCGTAAGGCACAACCCGATCGGCTGTTTATCGAACCGTCCGGATTGGGCCATCCGGCCGAGTTGATGCGTCAGTTGAGTGCCGCGCCCTGGCTTGGCGTGCTGGCGTTGCAGCCGTTGGTGCTGGTGCTGGATGCCGCCGCCTTGGCGGCCGGGCAGGCGCTGCCGGACAATCAACAGCAGGCCTTGGATTTGGCTGGTTTGCTGCTGCTGAATAAGTCCGAGCAGTTGGATGCCGCTCACCGCGCCGCGCTGCAGGCGCAGTTGCCGGCCAAGCCGGTGCTGTGGACCACTCAAGGGCAACTGGCGCTGGCGGATTTACCCGGTTGGGACTGTGCGCCGCAAACGGCTGATACGCCGCTGTTGCTAGCGCAAGAGCCTGCGCCATTGGCGCAGATTTACAGCGATGTGGTCGAGCCGATTTGCTTGATTCAAGAGCAGCCCGAAGGCTGGAGCATTGGTTGGCGTTGGCACCGCAGCCAGCAGTTTGAGTTGCTGCGCGTGCAGCAATGGCTGGCCAGCATGGCGTGGCGGCGGGCCAAGCTGGTGCTGCACAGCAATGCTGGTTGGTTGTCGGCCAATATGCTCGATGGCCAAGCGCCGCATTGGCGCGCCAGCGAATGGCGCAACGACTCGCGCCTAGAGCTGATCTTTACCGAGGCGCAAGACGCGGCAGTGCTGCGCCGAGGTTTTGCAGCTTGCCGACTTTAATTGGCCGTCGAACTGCTGCGGCGTTGGTGCCACCAGCTGAGCAGCATCGGCAGCAGTGACATGGCGATCACCAGCAGCACCAGCAGGGTCAGGTTTTGTTTGATAAAGGGCACGTTGCCAAACTGATAACCGAGGGCAATCAGGCCGCCGATCCAAAACACGCTGCCGAGTACGCTGTAGCTGAGGAACTGGCCGTAGGGCATACGGCTGAGGCCGGCGACGAAGGGCGCAAAGGTGCGCAGAATTGGCATAAAACGCGCCAAGGTAACGGTTTTTGCGCCGTGCTTGGCGTAGAAGATCTCGGTGCGCAGCAGGTAGTCGCGGCGGAATATTTTTGAGTCGCCGCGCTCAAACAAACGCACGCCGTAACGCCGGCCGATCCAATAGTTGCAACTGTCGCCCAGTACCGCCGCGACAAACAGGCAGCCGGCCAGCAACCAAGGATCGAGGCCGCTGTGGGTGGAGGCGGCGCCAGCCAGAAACAACAGGGAGTCACCGGGTAAAAACGGCATTACCACTAAGCCGGTTTCGCAAAAGATCACTAAGAACAAAATCGCATACACCCAGACGCCGTATTGGCTAATCAGGGCGTCGAGATGAGTGTCTAGGTGCAGAAACAGATCAACAAAACTGGAGATGTCCATGGGCGCTCGAAGTGGCGAAATTAAACCGGTGGCTATCCTAGCAGTAGTTGGCCGATTTTCCTTGTGTCGGTGCGCCGGTTAGACTGCCCGGACTGTCTGCAATGGGGTTGTTCATGTTGTTACTGCCGTGGTCACACGCCTGCTCTGCAGGTTTTACCTTGCGTGGCTGGCACACGCCGCCCTCGGGCAAGCCGTTGCTGCACTTTTTGCACGGTAACGGTTTTTGCGGTCGTACCTACGAGCCGATGTTGCAGTGCTTGGCGGTCGATTTCGACCTCTGGCTGTGCGATGTGCAGGGCCATGGCGACAGCGATCATGGCGGCCGCTTTCATGGTTGGAACCTCAGCGCAGAGCTGGCGCTTGAGGCTTTTAGCGCCGGCAACGGGATATTCGCTGCGGTGCCTAAATACGCCCTCGGCCACAGCTTTGGCGGGGTGCTCACGGCGCTGGAGCTGGCCAAGCATCCAGGCTTGTTTGAGCGCGCGGTGCTGCTCGACCCGGTGTTGTTTAGCCCGGCGATGATCGGCGTGATGGCGCTGTCGGATGTGGTCGGTTTATACCGGCGCAACAGCATGGCCAGTAAAGCGCGCAGCCGCCGTCGGCAGTGGCCGAGCCCACAGGCGGCGTTCGACGGCTTACACGAGCGTGGCATGTTTAAGGGCTGGACCGAGGCCGCGCTCTGGGCTTTTGTCGAGCACGCCCTCAAATCGGTTGAGGCTGGGGTCGAGCTTAAGTGCCGGCCGAGCCGCGAGGCGGATATTTTTGGCTCCTACCCCAAGCGCCTATGGTCGTCACTGGCCAAGGTACAAACCCCGACGCAGGTTATTTACGGCGAGCAAACCTACCCCTTTGTCGCCACCTCCGTGGCCCGCTGGGTCGCGCAAAATCCCCACGTCAGCGGCCAAACCATGCCCGGCGGGCACTGTTTTATGCAGCAGCACCCTGAACAAGCGGCGCAACAGGTGACGGCGTTTTTGTTGGGCTGAAGGCTTTAGTTTTGCGGCAATAGTTGCCCGCGTACCAGCAGGAGCAGGGTGCGCGCGGCGAGGTAGGTGATGATTAGGCTGACCAAGAGCACCGCCGATAAGGCCACTTCGCTCGGCCAGCCACCGCGCCGGACTACTTCGATGGTGACTGAAGCCAGTGCTGCCAGCGGGAAAGAGAACGACCAAAAGCCGAAGGTAAAGGGGGTGCTCGTCCACCAATGCCAGCGGGTGAGCACGGCCACTACTGGGCCGCAGGCTACGCCCAGGCCGATCAGCAAAAATTCCGCAGGTAATTGTGGCCACAAAAAACTGGCCGCTAGGCCGGCGACTGCCGCCGGGGCCATTTCAATCCCGAGGGTTGGGCGCAGTGCCATCGGCAGCGGACCGTCGAACAGGCGATGCAAAATGCGCATCTCCAGTAACGCCCAGCCGCCTAAGCCCATGCCTAACAAGAGCATGGCAAACCCGGGTAATTCCAGCGCCTTCAAGGCCATGGCGCCGACTAGGCCGCCGGGCACAATCGGCAAGTACAGCGCCGGCGTTACCAGCTCTTCGGGCATTTGCCCGGTCGACAGTTGCTTGACCACTTGCCAGGCGAGCAAGCCCTGCAGCAGTAAAGCCAGCAGGCTGGCGGCCAGCCAGTAAGGTTTAGCGCTGGGATAATTCGGCGCCAGTTGACTTACCGCCAGCAGCATCGAGACCGGCAACAACGCTAGCAAGGCACCTTGTACCGGGTGTACGAATTCACGCTTTACTTGCCCCCAGTGCAGCAGCAGCTTGGGCAGCCAGAGTAGGCACAGCAGCAGCAAGCAACTCATCCCTAGCAGCAGTAACGCATTGGCGAGGTTGCTGGCGGCGGGCATTGCCAGCTCGGCCATGCGCCGCCACGCGCCGGCTAAACCGAGCAAGCCAAGGGGAATGGCAAACAACCCGGGATGCAGCCGGGCCAGCCAGGGACGTAAGGGTTGTGCTGGACTGCTGGTCGGTGACTGTTGCATGCGCGGCTGCTCAAGCTCAGAGATGGGCTTGAGCATAGTCGTCCGTGACCGTTAATGCCGGGTTGGCGGCGGTTCGGCGGGCTGCTCTGCGGACGCTTCGGCTGGGAGTTGTTCGGCGGGCTGCTGCGGGGTTGTCGGCGGATGTTTTTGCCGCCAGTCGTGCAGCTGAATAATCTCCGCGCTTGGTGTGCTGCTTGGCGTTGCGGCGCGGTAGGTGGCAATCACGGATGTGTCTGGCGACTTACTGGTCAGGGTGGCGTGGTCCGGTGCGTAATGGCGGGGTTGCCAGGTGGTTGGTTCGATCGAGGCCTCGGCACTGAAAGCCGGGTTACTGACCGGATGCGCGGCTAATTCAATTTTGCCCAAATGCTGGCCAAACATGCTGATGCTGCCGGTGTGGCGTTGCTCGCCGGTAACCGTGAACTCAAAGCCATAGACCCGTGCTAAACGCCGTTGGCCACGGCTATCGGCCAGCCAGCGCAAGCGCTGCAAGGCGACGTTGTCGTCGAGCAAGATGATTTCGGCTTGCGCGCAGTGCCGGCGCACCAGCGCTAAGGCGCGCTCGCGGATACCGTGGCCGCGCCATAACCAAGCAGCGACTGCGATGAACAACAGCAAAATGGATAAATCGGCCAGATCCAACATGGCGGCTCCTCAATGGGGTTCGTGCAGTTTAGGGTCTGTTCCCGTTTCATCGCGAGCCGCGTTGCCGCGAGAAATGGCCCCCGGTTAGGCGCAGGACGCAGGTAATGGTTATTCCCTTGCCAAGTCCTGCAACAACAGTGG
>JAIETJ010000147.1 GCA_019745275.1 Pseudomonadaceae bacterium
GCCGCCGGCCGCAATAACCTGCTGATGGCGCTGCTGCCAATCACTCTTGATCTGGGCGATTTGCTCCGGCGTAGCATTCTCGAGGGCGGCCACTTCGACCTCCCAGTTACCGCCGAGCAGAATGTCGGTACCGCGACCGGCCATGTTGGTGGCAATGGTCAGCGCCCCCGGACGACCGGCTTGGGCAATAATTTCGGCTTCTTTTTCGTGGAACTTAGCGTTTAGTACCTTGTGCTCGATACCGGCCTTATTCAGCAACTTGGACACATATTCAGAACTGTCGATGGTCGCCGTACCGACCAACACCGGACGGCCTTCGGCCAACGACTCTTGAATATCAGTGATGATCGCTGCGTACTTCTCGTCTTGGGTCATGTAGACCAAGTCATTAAAGTCTTTGCGGCCCAAGGCTTTGTTGGTCGGAATCACCACCACGGTCAGGCCGTAGATTTGCTGGAATTCAAACGCCTCGGTATCGGCCGTACCGGTCATACCCGAGAGTTTTTTGTACAGACGGAAGTAGTTCTGGAAGGTGGTCGAAGCCAAGGTCTGGCTCTCAGCCTGAATAGGCAAACCTTCTTTGGCTTCGATAGCCTGATGCAAGCCCTCAGACAAGCGACGGCCTGGCATGGTGCGGCCGGTGTGCTCATCGATCAGCATGACCTGATCTTTCTGCACGATGTATTCAACATCGCGATGGAACAATTTGTGCGCGCGCAGCCCCGAATACACATGGGTCAGCAAGCCGAGGTTATGTGCCGAGTACAGGCTTTCACCTTCGGCCAACAAGGAGTTCTGCGTCAGCAGGTCTTCGATAAACTGATGACCTTGCTCGTTTAGCTCAACCTGACGAGTTTTCTCATCAAGGGTGTAATGGCCCTCTTGAGTGACCACACCTTCGACTTCTTCAACGTGTAACTTCAGTTGCGGAATCAGCAAATTGATCTGGGTATAGAGCGCCGAACTGTCTTCAGCCTGACCCGAAATAATCAACGGAGTACGCGCTTCGTCGATCAAAATGGAGTCGACTTCGTCGATTACCGCGAAATTCAGCTCACGCTGGAATTTCTCATCCAAGCTGAAAGCCATATTGTCGCGCAGGTAATCAAAACCAAATTCGTTGTTAGTGCCGTAGGTGATGTCAGCCGCATACGCGGCGCGTTTCTCAACCGGGTCCATAAACGGGGTAACAATACCCACAGTCAGGCCGAGGAACTCATACAGTGGACGCATCCAGTTGGCATCGCGACGCGCGAGGTAATCGTTGACCGTGACCACGTACACGCCTTTACCTTCCAGCGCATTCAGGTACACCGCCAGCGTGGCCACCAAGGTTTTACCTTCACCGGTGCGCATTTCAGCGATGCGGCCTTCATGCAGGGTCATGCCACCGACCAATTGCACGTCGAAGTGACGCATACCCATTACCCGCTTACCAGCCTCACGGGCCACGGCAAAAGCTTCGGGCAAGATTTGATCGAGGCTTTCGCCTTTGGCCAAACGCGCCTTGAACTCTGGCGTTTTGCCACGTAACTGCTCATCGCTGAGGCCAAGCATTTGCTCTTCAAAGCCATTAACGATCTGCACAGTTTTGAGCATGCGCTTAACTTCACGCTCGTTTTGGCTACCAAAGAGTTTTTTTAATAAAGGCGCAAACATATCGACAATTTCTTCCACGCGTATGGATGAAGGGTGACCGTTTGGCGCACCCGCGCAGCCCTCATGGCCGCTAGCGAAGGCAGCATTCTACCCGGAAATGTCGAGGAGGAAAGCCGCGCGAACCGCCAAGCTGCATATGTAAGTGTGCGCCGGCACTCAGCAGTCGCTCCACGTCTCTCTTTTAGCATTCTGCTACCATGGCTTTTTAGCCCAAGAGACACCTCGCCATGGCCTTTCGCCCACTGCCAGCTCGCGCACCCGCGGCTATGTTGCGCGAAGCCAAACCGTTAAAAGCTTTGTTTAGCGCCGCCCAACGACTGACCCAACTGCAACGCTTACTCGAGAGCCAACTGCAACCGGCAGCCCGCGAACATTGCCACCTAGCCTCTTGGCGCGAGGGTTGCCTGCTACTAATAGTCACTGACGGACACTGGGCCACACGCTTACGTTATCAACAAAAACGCCTGCAACGGCAACTGCAGCAACTCGATGAGTTCGCCGGCCTGCAGCGAATTTTGTTCAAGGTTCAGCCACCCAGTGGCCAACCACGTGCACCTGAGCGCAGCATTGTGCTGTCCAACTGCGCCGCCGAAAGCATCCAAACCACCGCCGACGGCATCAGCGACCCGAACTTACGCGCCGCCCTTGAGCGCTTAGCCAGCCACGGCAAAAAGCCAGCTGCCGATAACTCTGCGTAAATTTTGGAATAAAAAAAGGCCACCCGAGGGAGGCCTTAATAAGGAGATACAACAGGGTATTACTTACACCGCCGCGACCGGGCGCATGTAGGAGATTGGCGCGGTACTGGCGTCATCGAAGGTCACTACTTCCCAAGCGTCTTGTTGCGCGATCAAGCTGCGCAGCAATTGGTTGTTCAGTGCATGGCCGGATTTAAAGCCCCGAAATTCGCCAATCAAACTGTTACCAAGCAGGTACAGATCACCAATCGCATCAAGTATTTTGTGCTTAACAAATTCGTCCTCGCAACGCAGGCCGTCTTCATTAAGCACACCCGAATCATCGACCACGATAGCGTTAGCTTCACTGCCTCCAAGTGCCAGGTTCTGTGAACGCAGGTACTCGATGTCACGCATAAAGCCAAAAGTGCGCGCTCGACTAACTTCCTTAACAAAGGAGGTGCTGGAGAAGTCTACACACGCCGACTGAGTACGGCCGACAAAGGCCGGGTGATCAAAGTCAATTTCAAAACTGACTTTAAATCCCTCAAACGGCAAGAAAGTGGCACGCTTGTCGCCATCTTCTACGGTTACTTCGCGCTTGATGCGGATGAATTTTTTCGCCGCTTCTTGCTCTTCCAATCCCGCAGACTGAATCAAAAACACGAAAGGACCAGCGCTACCATCCATAATCGGCACTTCCGACGCAGAAAGTTCGACGTAGGCGTTATCGATACCCAAGCCGGCCATGGCCGACAGCAAGTGCTCGATCGTGTCGACTTTGACATCGCCTTTTACCAGCGTGGTCGACAGCGTGGTATCGCCAACATTCTCTGCGCGGGCAGCAATTTCAACTACCGGATCGAGGTCGACTCGGCGAAATACGATGCCCGCATCAATAGGCGCAGGCTTGAGGGTCAGGTAAACCTTCTCCCCAGAGTGCAGACCGACACCGGTCGCACGGATAATATTTTTTAAAGTACGTTGTTTGATCATGGCTTGGGCCGTATGCACGCTAGTTGCGAATTATTATCAACGAAGATCGGCCATGATAGCAGAGCCGACCCTCGCTGAACACCAAACACCGCAAAGCTTGCGCTGCATCTCATCAGTCCGCCTGACGTCGCAAAAACGCCGGGATATCCAAGTAATCCAGATCATCATGCGGGTTCAATTTGGCGGCAGTCGCAGCACCAGCGCTGGTTTGATTACGCATAACGGTTGGACGATCAAGGTCGCGGTAGTTCACCGCCGCATGCTCTTGACGGGCAGCAGCACTCGCCACCGATGACGACGAAGCCACCGCATGTACAGTGTTGTCGATGACCTTAACTGGCTTCTCGATTTTCGCGCCCAGACCCGTCGCGACCACAGTTACATGCAGTTCATCGCGCATATCTGGGTCGATGACCGCGCCAACCTTAACGGTGGCGTGCTCTGAAGCGAAGGCTTCGATGATTTCGCCGACTGCCGCGTACTCGCCCAGGGACAAATCAAGGCCGGCAGTGATATTCACCAAGATACCGCGAGCACCTTGCAGGTTAACGTCTTCCAGCAGCGGATTGCGAATCGCTGCTTCAGTCGCTTCGCGAGCACGGTTCGGACCGCTGGCGCAGCCAGTGCCCATCATCGCCATGCCCATTTCGCTCATCACCGTGCGCACGTCGGCAAAGTCGACGTTCATCAGGCCTTCACGCAGCATGATGTCGGAAATACCGCGTACCGCACCGGTGAGCACGTCATCGGCCTTAGCAAAGGCAGACAACAGGCTGGCGTCTTTACCCAGAATGGTCAGCAGCTTTTCGTTCGGGATGGTGATCAGCGAATCGACGCATTCGGACAACGCACGAATGCCTTCGTCGGCAACCTGCATGCGCTTTTTGCCTTCGAACGGGAACGGACGCGTCACTACGGCGACGGTCAGAATGCCCATTTCTTTGGCGATTTGCGCAATGATCGGTGCGGCACCAGTGCCAGTACCACCGCCCATGCCCGTAGTAATAAAGACCATGTCCGCGCCTTGCAGCACGTCCATGATCCGCTCGCGATCTTCCATGGCAGCCTGACGGCCGATCTCAGGATTGGTACCAGCACCCAAACCCTTGGTGATGGCGGTGCCGAGCTGTAGCACGGTCTTTGCCCCAACCTTGCGCAATGCCTGCGCATCGGTATTGGCACAAATAAACTCAACACCTTGAATATTGTTCTGCACCATGTGGTTCACGGCATTGCCGCCACCACCGCCCACACCGATAACTTTAATTACGGCGTTTTGCGGGACGCTGTCTACGAGCTCGAACATTCCCCTCTCCTTTTTACTTTCTAGTTATATCGCTTACCGCATGCACGGTGAAACTTTTAAAAATTGCCTTGAACCCAGCGTTTCAGTCTTTCTAGTATCGGTGTTTTCGGCTCGTCACTAAAACCACTACCGCCTAACATCGATATACCGTCGGTCTGTTTTTGCAGGCCATACAGCAATAAACCCACGCTGGTCGAATAAATCGGGTTACGCACAACGTCAGCCAATCCTTTGACACTGTGTGGAACACCCAAACGCACCGGCATGTGAAAAATTTCTTCTGCCAACTCGACAGCACCTTCCATCTTTGCGGTGCCACCGGTAAGGACGATCCCGGCCGGAATCAAATCCTCATAACCGCTACGACGCAACTCGGCTTGAATCAAGGTAAACAACTCGTCGTAACGTGGTTCAACTACTTCGGCCAAAGCTTGCCGTGACAACTCTCGCGGCGGCCGATCACCAACACTCGGGACTTTTATGGTTTCCCCAGCACCAGCAAGTTTCGCCAATGCGCAAGCATACCTAATTTTAATCTCTTCGGCATACTGGGTTGGGGTCCTTAATGCCATGGCAATATCGTTAGTTACCTGGTCCCCGGCCACCGGAATTACCGCAGTGTGACGTATCGCACCTTCGGTAAAGATGGCGATATCGGTAGTACCGCCACCAATATCAACCAAACACACACCTAACTCTTTCTCATCATCGGTTAAAACCGAATAGGCCGAAGCCAATTGTTCAAGAATAATATCGTCAACTTCTAAACCACAGCGACGTACGCACTTCTCAATATTTTGCGCCGCATTCACCGCGCAAGTCACCACATGCACTTTGGCTTCTAAGCGCACCCCGGACATACCCAAGGGTTCACGCACACCTTCTTGGTTATCAATCACATAGTCTTGCGGCAAGGTGTGCAGCACACGTTGGTCCGCTGGGATAGCCACCGCTTGGGCGGCGTCCAGAACGCGCTCTAAATCAGCCTGACTAACCTCGCGGTCACGAATAGCCACAATACCGTGCGAATTAAGGCTACGAATATGATTACCGGCCACGCCAACAAAGGCTGAATGTATCCGACAACCAGCCATTAACTGCGCTTCTTCAATCGCACGCTGGATAGATTGCACGGTGGATTCAATATTCACCACTACGCCGCGTTTTAATCCGCGCGATGGATGGGTACCAATACCGATAATTTCCAGCTGACCATCGCTCGTCACCTCGCCCACCAGCGCCACCACTTTGGAGGTGCCGATGTCCAGGCCGACGATCATCTTGCCGCTCTGCACATTTGCCATGGTCACTGCCTATTCCTTAGTTATTTGATGGCGACGACATTAGCCGCCGCGGCCAGTACCGGCTGACGCCAGCCAACGGCCAAGCCATTAGCGTAACGCAGATCAATACGGGCGATATTAGCGATTTCCGGCTTTAAGGTCTTTTCATAAACCGCCACAAATCGACGCATTTTTTCTAACAAATGATCACGACCCAGCAGTAATTCAATGCTTTGCCCTTTGCTATTAACGCCAGTGGTCAAAAACCAACTACCACGTTCACGTAACTCCAGTTGCGCCACGGAAAAACCTAGCGGACGTAACATTTGACTAAACAACTGATATTGCTGCATGACGGTTTGTTGCGCACGTTGCGGACCAAACAGTTGCGGTAAGTTTTGATAATTGGCCAGTTCACGCGGGGTGAATGCCTGACCTTGATTATTCAATAGTGCCTCACTGCCCCAGCGGGCAATCGGCAGTTGTTCTTCTAACTGAATCGACAATTGATTAGGCCAGATCCGCCGAACTTCTGCGCGAGCAATCCATGGCATCTGCTCAAGCTCGCCACGCATAGCGGCTAAATCGACGGTAAAAAAGCTCGCGGTCAGATACGGGGCGATCCGCTGCTGCACTGCCTGCTGGCTGATGTAGCTCAAATCGCCTTGCACGCTAACTTGGCTAATGGGCCGGTCGGCATAGGGCAACACACGCTGCGCAAGCGTGTAAGCTGCAACTCCCAAGACCAGAAAAAGCACAGGCCAGACTAAACGCTTAAGGCCGCTCAAGTCGGTTTTAGCCCGAGGCGCGGTCAATCGCTGATCCGCCACCAGGCGACTGGCACCGCGCGCGGCCGGCTTACCTGCAGCGGCCCGCGTAGGCTGGGAATGGGGATAACGCAGCGTGCTACTCATAACTTAACCTCGACGCTCTAAACTATCGGCCAAAATCGTCACTACCAACTGCTGGAAATTCAGACCGGCAGCCCGCGCCGCCATCGGCACCAAGCTGTGATCGGTCATTCCCGGCACGGTATTTACTTCCAGCAACCAAAACTTGCCCTTGCTGTCCTGCATCACATCGGCACGCGCCCAGCCTTGGGTGCCCACGGCGGCGCAAGCCTGGGCGGTAAGTGTTTTAAGTTCGGCTTCTTTATCGCTGGCCAAGCCACACGGCACCCGATACTGGGTGTCATTGGCTAAGTACTTGGCGTCGTAATCGTAAAAGCTGTGGCTAGTACCCAAGGCGATTGGCGGTAAAACATGCTCACCCAACATGGCGATGGTGAATTCCGGACCGCTGATCCATTGTTCAACCAAGACCTGCGAGTCGTATTGACTGGCGTCTTGCCAGGCAGCGATTAATTCATCTAGCGAGGCAACCTTGGCCATGCCAATGCTTGAACCTTCGTGCGCCGGCTTAACGATCAACGGAAAGCCCAGCTCAGCGGCGGCCAACTGACAATCCGCGACACTGCTCAAGGTCACATGCTGGGGCGTTGCCAGGCCCAGGCTTTGCCACACTTGCTTGGTGCGTAACTTGTCCATCGCCAGCGCCGAGGCCAGTACGCCGCTGCCGGTGTAAGGGATCTGCAAACACTCCAGCAACCCCTGCATGCTGCCATCTTCACCACCGCGGCCGTGCAGCACGATAAACGCCCGGTCAATTTTCTCGCTTACCAAGCGCTGCAGAAAATCTGCACCAACGTCGATACCGAAGGCATCCACACCCGCCGCCAACAACGCCTCCAGCACGGCAGCGCCGGACTTCAGCGAGACTTCGCGCTCGGCACTTTTGCCGCCGAACAACACCGCGACGCGGCCGAAAACTTTCGGATCGTGCTGGCTGGCTTCAATCGTCATGGGTGCAGCTGTCATGGTGCAACCTCGAATTTCGTTTCAGCGCCCACTGCAAACAGTGGGTGTTTGATCAATTGCGGAGCCAAGCCGCCAATGTCGCCAGCGCCCTGACACAACAGAATGTCGCCGGCGCGTAGCAGCGGCTTAACCAAGGGCGCGAGATCAATCCCGCGCTCGATATAGATAGGATCAAGCTGACCGCGCTGGCGAATACTGCGACATAGATGACGGCTGTCGGCGCCAGGAATAGGCGCCTCACCGGCCGGATAGACCTCCATCAAAAACAGCACGTCGGCATCGGCCAGTACCTGAACAAAATCGTCATACAAATCGCTGGTGCGACTGTAACGATGCGGTTGATAGACCATGATCAAACGCCGCTCAGGCCAACCGCCGCGCACGGCCTTAATCACCGCCGCCACTTCGCGCGGGTGATGGCCATAATCGTCAACCAACATCACGCTGCCATCGGCCACGGGAAGTTCGCCATACACCTGAAAGCGGCGGCCGACGCCCTGAAAACCCGACAAGCCTTGGCTAATCGCCGCATCATCGACACCTTCATCGGTGGCAATGGCGATGGTCGCCAATGAATTCAGCACGTTGTGGTTGCCCGGCATATTCACCGACACCGCCAAGGGTTCGCGGCCCGGGCGTAGCACAGTGAAGTGGGTCAACATGCCGGCTTGACGAATGTCGACAGCACGCACATCGGCGTCTTCGCTCAGACCATAGGTAATGGTCGGCCGGGCAATCAGCGGGAGAATTTCGCGCACATGCGGATCATCGATACACACCACTGCCAAACCATAAAACGGCAGGTTGTGCAGGAACTCGACGAAGGTCTTCTTTAACTTATTGAAGTCGCCGCCGTAGGTGCTCATATGGTCGGCGTCGATATTGGTGACCACCGCCACCATGGGCTGCAAGTGCAAGAAACTGGCGTCACTTTCGTCCGCTTCGGCGATCAAAAAACGACTGGCGCCCAACTGCGCATTGGTCCCAGCAGCATTTAAACGGCCGCCAATCACAAACGTCGGGTCCAAGCCACCGGCGGCAAACACCGAGGCAAGCAAACTGGTGGTGGTGGTTTTGCCGTGGGTGCCGGCCACGGCTATACCGTGGCGATAACGCATTAATTCGGCCAGCATCTCGGCACGCGGCACCACCGGGATGCGTCGGGCAATGGCCGCTGCAACTTCCGGGTTCGAGGTATTGACCGCGCTGGACACCACAATCACGTCAGCCGTTGCTGCGTTTTCGCTGCGGTGACCGATAAAGATTGTCGCGCCGAAGGTTTCCAACCGCGAAGTAACCGCAGAGGCCTTAAGATCGGAGCCCGTCACTTCATAACCGAGGTTGAGCAACACCTCGGCAATACCGCACATACCCACACCACCGATGCCGACAAAGTGAATCCGACGGATACGACGCATTTCCGGCTGCGGGAAAGCTCTTTGACTCTCAACCACGGGCCACCTCCAAACAAATAGTCACCACGCTGCGGGTTGCATCGGGCTTGGCAAGGCGACGCGCAGTGCTCGCCATAGTGTTCAATCGATCGGACTGCATCAAAACCTCGTTTAGGCTGGCGGCCAAGTCCGCGGCACTGGTGCTGGCTTGCGTCAGCAGCACGGCCGCGCCCTGCTTGGCCAAGTAGCCGGCATTGCGTGTTTGGTGATCATCAATGGCGTGCGGCAAGGGCAATAGCAACGCGGGCAGACCGGCCGCGGCCAACTCACTAATGGTTAAGGCGCCGGCGCGACAAACGACTAAATCGGCCCAGCCATAGGCTTGCGCCATGTTGCTAATAAAGGGCGCTACTTCTGCCACGACGCAGGCCGCTTGGTAACGCTCGGCCGTCACCTGCTCATGCTGCTTGCCGCATTGGTGAAACACCTGCGGCCGAATCGCTGTGTCCAGCAGAGCCATAGCGGCCGGCAACAATTTATTCAAGGGCTCAGCACCCAAACTGCCACCCAGCACCAGCAAATGCGCTTGACGGTTTTTTAGCGGTTGGCGCGGGGTTTCCAGAAACAACTCTTCGCGCACCGGGTTGCCGGTGGTGCGTAGCTTGGCGGTGCTGGCGAAGGTATTGGGAAATGCCTCGCAGATGCGATTAGCAAAGGGCGCCAAACTGCGATTAGCCGTACCAGCCACCGCATTTTGTTCGTGAATAATCAGCGGTACGCCGGCCAACTTCGCCGCCAAGCCGCCGGGGCCGGTGACATAACCGCCCATCCCGAGCACGCACACTGGTTGCAGTTCACGGATCAACTTGCGCGCTTGCAGCAAGCTTTTAAGCAGCGCAAACGGCGCCTTCAACAACGCCTTCCAGCCTTTACCGCGCAGGCCCGCCACATTAATTAAATGCAACGGCAAGCCGGCCGCCGGTACTAGTTCATTTTCAATCCCGCGCGGCGTACCGAGCCAGTGCACCGTATAACCGCGCGCCTGAAACTCGCGGGCACAGGCCAACGCTGGGAACACATGACCACCGGTACCACCGGCCATGATCAGTACATTAGCGGCCATTAATAAGCTCCTCATCGGCAAAGTCCGACTCTTGAAACTCAACTTCGGCACTGTCTAATTGAGTACGGCTTTCCCACTCGATACGCAGCAGCAAACCGAGCATGACGCAACAAATCATCAACGAACTGCCGCCGTAACTGAGAAACGGCAAGGTCAGGCCTTTAGTCGGCAGCACACCGGCGTTCACGCCAATATTGATCAGAATCTGGCCTATCCACATGATGGCCAATCCGTAGGCCACATAAGCGGAGAACAGTTGCTTGGCTTTTTCTGCCCACAAACCGATGTACAGGGCGCGCACGCTGACGAATACAAACAGTGCCACAGTCAATAATGAGCCAACCAAACCAAGCTCTTCGGCCAATACGCTAAACACGAAATCGGTGTGCGCCTCTGGCAGATAGAATTGCTTTTGAATGCTGTTACCCAAACCCACGCCAAACCATTCACCGCGACCGAAGGCGATCAGCGCCTGACTCAGCTGATAGCCTGCGCCGTACTGGTCGGCCCACGGGTCGATAAAGTTGGTTAAGCGCTGCATCCGATACGATTGACTGGTCATCACCGCCACACCGGCGGCCAACACACCCAGTACCAGCGGGATAAAGCGCAGCAGGTTCACCCCAGCGAGAAACAACATGGCAATCGAGGCACCCACCAAGACCACGGTGGCACCAAAATCCGGCTCGAGCAGCAGCAGTCCAGACATAGGGCCGATGACCATCATCAGCTTGATAAAGCCCATGAGCTTTTCACGCACCTCCTCCTGACGACGGACGAGAAAGCCGGCGAGAAAGATCACCGTAAACAACTTGGCCAACTCGGATGGCTGCACGTTAAAAAAACCAAAGCCAATCCAGCGCGAGGCGCCGTTCACTTCGCGGCCAATACCCGGGATCAACACCAAAACCAACAATACAAACGCCGCGATCAACAGGCGCGCACCGTTACGCTGCCAAATACTCATTGGCACCAACATGGTTAACACGCAGGCACCAAGGCCCAGCACCAGATAAAACAAATGGCGAATCATGTGATAGAGGGTATTGCCCGACAACGCCGCCGCCACCTCGGACGACGCCGAGGTAATCATCACCAAGCCCAGCCCGAGCAAACCCAAGCAACCGGCTAGCATCGGAAAATCCAGGTCGATACCGCGCCCGCCGTGCAACGGCGAGCGATGGCGAAGTAAGGCGGCCAGCATTAGTTCAGTCCCTGCACGGCAGAGGCAAACAACTGGCCGCGCTGCTCATAATTTTTAAACATATCGAGGCTCGCGCAGGCCGGCGACAGCAACACGGCATCGCCGCTTTGCGCCAGTTCGGCGGCGCGCTGCACGGCTTCTTCAAGGGTTTTAACGCGCAGCAGTGGCACGCTGTCGCCAAGCGCGCTGGCCAGCAATTCGGCATCGCGACCGAGCAGAATCACCGCGCGGCAGTGCGCCGCCACGGGTGCGCGCAAGGCCGAGAAATCCGCGCCCTTACCGTCGCCACCGGCCACCAATAGCAGCTTGCCGCCGATGTCGGTGCCCAAACCTTCGATGGCCGCGAGTGCCGCACCGACGTTGGTGGCTTTCGAGTCGTCGTAATAGTTCACCCCGTGCAACTCACGCAGCCACTGGCAACGATGTTCAAGGCCAGTGAAGTCGCGCAGGGCTGCCAGCATCGGCGCAAACGGCAAGCCTGCCGCATGGCCCAGCGCCAAGGCTGCCAGCGCATTGGCCTGATTGTGCGCACCGCGAATTTTCAGCTCGCGCACATTGATTAATGTGTCGAATTGATAAGCCAGGTACTTCTCATCATCCTGCGCAATAATGCCGAAAGTCTTGAAGTCGGGTTTATTCAAACCGAAGGTTGAACTGGTCACACCTTCATTGAGCAGCGGCCGCGACAGTGCATCCTGACGATTAATCACCACGTGCTTGGCGCCGCGAAAAATCCGGTGTTTGGCTTGATGATAGGCCGGCAAACCGCTGTAGCGATCCATATGGTCTTCGCTGATATTCAGCACGGTGGCCACCGCGGCGTTCAAATTCGCCGTAGTTTCCAGCTGAAAGCTCGACAACTCGAGCACGTACAGTTCAACGTCATCGGCCAGCAACTCCAGCGCTGGGGTGCCCAGATTACCGCCCACTGCCACGTGCTTGCCGGCGGCCACGGCCATTTCGCCGACCAAGGTGGTGACCGTGCTTTTCGCGTTGGAGCCAGTGATGGCGATGATCGGTGCCTTGGCGTAACGAGCAAACAACTCAATATCGCCAGACATCTTCACCCCACGCGCCGCCGCTTGTTGCAGCGCCGGTGTGGCCAAGGCCATACCGGGGCTGACCAGCAACTCAGCAGCGCGGCAGAGAAACTCCACATCCAACTCGCCACAACGCACTTCCACCTGGGGGAACTGCTCGCGCAGGGTCGCCAACTCAGGGGGATTAGCGCGGCTATCGACCACCGCAAAGGGCAAGCCCTGACGCGCTAAAAAGCGCACCAGCGACAAGCCACTTTTGCCGAGGCCGACAACAATGCGAAATTGATCTGAAGCAATCAGGCTCATGGGAATGTCTTACCTTTTAACGCAATTTTAGGGTGGCTAAACCGATCAACACCAAGATCACGGTGATAATCCAAAAGCGCACGATTACGCGCGGCTCCGGCCAACCTTTAAGTTCAAAGTGGTGATGAATCGGCGCCATGCGAAACACCCGTTTGCCAGTCAACTTGAAGGAGGCGACCTGGATCACCACCGACAAGGTCTCCATCACAAACACGCCGCCCATGATGAATAAGACGATTTCTTGCCGAACGATCACGGCAATGGTGCCCAGCGCCGCGCCCAGCGCCAACGCACCGACGTCACCCATAAATACTTGCGCTGGATAGGTGTTGAACCACAGAAAGCCCAGACCGGCGCCGACCAAAGCGGCGCAGAACACGATCAGTTCGCCAGCGCCTGGGACATAGGGAATAAATAGATATTCGGCGAACTTAATGTTGCCCGACAGGTAGCAGAAGATCCCCAGCGCGCCGCCGACCATCACGGTTGGCATAATCGCTAAGCCATCCAGTCCATCGGTGAGGTTGACCGCGTTACTGGTGCCAACAATCACGAAATAACTGAGCACCACGAAACCTATGCCCAACGGGATGCTGATGCTTTTAAACATCGGCACTATCAAGGTGGTTTCCACCGGGCTTTGCGCGGTAACAAACAAGAACACCGCCGCGCCCAAACCAAATACCGACTGCCAAAAGTACTTCCAGCGACTCGGCAAACCCTTAGAGTTTTTCTCGATCACTTTGCGGTAGTCATCGACCCAGCCGATGCAGCCAAACAACAAGGTCACAATCAGCACCACCCAGACGTAACGATTAGTCAGGTCGGCCCACAGCAGAGTGCTGATGGTGATGGCCGACAAGATCAACGCCCCGCCCATGGTTGGCGTGCCGGATTTGGACAAATGCGACTGCGGCCCGTCGGTGCGCACCGACTGGCCAATTTGCCGATTCTGCAGGGTGCGAATCATCCACGGCCCCAGCCACAACGAGAGCGTCAAGGCGGTTAGCACGCCTAAAATACCGCGCAGGGTTAGGTACTGGAAAACCCCAAAGCCCTTGTAGAACTGTTGCAGATACTCCGCGAGCAGCAGCAGCATTAGTGACTCTCCCCAATTGAATTCGACGCTGTTGCAGTCAGCGCTGCAACGATGTTTTCCATCGCCGCGCTACGCGAACCTTTAATTAATACGCTGGTGTCTGCGCCCTGCTCAGTGGTTAGGGCAGCGATCAAACTGGCTTGATCGGCAAAGTGCTGCGCACCGGCGCCAAAGCCCTGTACCGCATGGGCCATCAGCGGGCCGACGGCATACAGCGTGTCCACCTTACCCGCAGCATAAGTACCTACTTGCTGGTGCGCTTCTTCGGCCCAAGCGCCTAACTCACCCATGTCGCCCAAGACCAAAATGCGCCGACCGGCAAAGCCACTGAGCAAATCTGTAGCGGCGTTAATCGCGGCGGGATTAGCGTTGTAGCTGTCATCAATCACGCGCATGCCGTTAGCCAGTAAATGCGCCACAGTACGGCCCTTAACCGGCTGCAATGCTTGCAACCCCTGAACGATTTCATCCAGCGAGAAGCCCAGAGCACTGGCGGCGGCCGCCGCTGCAAGTGCGTTATTGACGTTGTGCTGACCGAGCAAATTCAGCTGCACCTGCGCCACGCCTGCGGCGCAGTGCAGACTAAACAACGAACACCCACGGCCATCAGCGCTCAGCTCTTGAGCATAAAAATCAGCCGCCGAGTTGCTCAGCGCGAAGCTCAGCACCTTGCGACCTTGGGCGCGCAACTGCCACGCAGCAAAGGCCTGATCATCCAAATTCAAAACCGCCGTACCGCTGGCCGGCAAACCTTCGAGAATCTCGCCCTTGGCCAAGACGATATTGGCCGGGCCGCCGAATTCACCGACGTGCGCGGTGCCGGCATTGGTAATGATGGCCACCTGCGGTTGAGTCAGACCTACGGTGTAAGCAATTTCGCCAAGCCCCGAGGCACCTAATTCGATCACCGCAGCGCAGTGCTCTGGGGCGATTTCCAGCAGGGTCAAGGGTGCGCCAAGATCATTATTGAGATTGCCACGGGTAGCCAACACCGGCCCACGCACGCGCAAAATACTCGCCAGCAATTCTTTAACCGTAGTCTTGCCGCTAGAGCCGGTAACGGCCGCCAACGGCCCCTGATAAGCCTGACGATTGATGGCCGCAAGCTGACCCAGCGCTAGGCGCGCATCGCGCACCACTAACTGCGGCAGACTCACGCCAGGCACTTCGCGCTCAACCAGCGCAGCAACCGCACCTTTTCTAGCAACGTCAGCTAAGTAGTTATGACCATCAAAATTCGGCCCCGTTAAGGCCACAAACAACTGCCCAGCCGCCACGCTGCGGCTGTCGATAGACACCCCAGCGAAGGCCACATCGCTGCCGCACAACTGTGCATCCAGCGGCAATAACAACTCACTCAGACGCACGGCTTTAAGCATGTTGCGCACTCCAAGCGGCGAGGGCTTCAGCAGCCTCATGCAAATCCGAAAAAGGCTGGCGCACGCCGTTAATCTCTTGGTAGTCCTCGTGACCTTTACCGGCCAGCAGCACCACATCGCCAAGCTTGGCGCTGGCGATCAGCTGAGCGATCGCCACACCACGACCATGCTGCAGGCTGACGTTAGCGCTGACTGAAAAACCGCTACGAATGTCCGCAAAAATCTGCTCAGGTGCTTCGCTGCGCGGGTTGTCGTCGGTGACCAGCACGCGATCGGCACGTTGCTCGGCCACGGCCGCCATCAGCGCCCGCTTGCCGCGATCACGATCACCGCCACAACCGAACAGGCACAGTAACTGGCCGCTGGCATGCTGCCGTAAGGCTTCTAGAACCTTATCGAGGGCATCTGGCGTGTGGGCGTAATCGACCACCACCAGCGGCTGTACGCCACCACCCAAGCGCTGCATGCGCCCAAGCGGGCCTTGCAGTTGAGGGATCACGCCAAGAATTTCATCCAGCGGATAATCCAGTGCCAACAAGGCACCGACCACCGCCAGTAAATTGCTCAAATTAAACCGACCGAGCAAGGCACTGCTCAAGCGCCCCTCGCCTTGCGGTGTGACCACGTCGGCGCGCACGCCGTCATGGTCAAACTCAGCGCTGCGGCAAAACAGGTAGGCTGTCGGGTCGTCCAAGCTGTAGCTAATCAAGCGTGAATCGGCCGGCAGTGCGGCCAGCTCACGACCGAACGAGTCGTCGATATTCAGCACCCGGCAACGCAAACCGGCACGGGCAAACAGAGCTGCTTTGGCTGCACCATAGGCGGCCATAGTGCCGTGATAGTCGAGGTGGTCACGGGACAAGTTGGTGAACACCGCCACCGAGAAATCCAGCGCAGCTACTCGACCTTGATCCAAGCCGTGCGAGGAGACTTCCATCGCCACCGCTTTAGCGCCCGCCTGCTTGAGGCTGGCCAGCATCGCCTGCACGTCTATCGGATCGGGCGTGGTGTGCTGGCCTTGAATTAACTCGCCATAAAAGCCGCTACCCAAGGTGCCAACGATGCCGCAGCGCTCACCGAGTAAATCCAAGGCCTGGGCAAGCAACTGGCTAACGCTGGTTTTGCCGTTGGTGCCGGTCACACCGACCAGCCGTAAGGCTCGACTTGGCTCACCGTAAAACCGCCCAGCGATGGCCGACAACTGGCCACTCAGGCCTTTCATGGCGATTAAATCAGCCGCACTATCACGCATCTCGGCAGCGCCTTCGGCCTCATAGGCCACCGCTGCCGCGCCGCGCGCAATCGCATCAGCAATATGCAGACGGCCGTCTTGGGCTGTGCCGGGCACAGCTAAAAACAAATCACCCGGACGTACCTTGCGGCTGTCCAGGGTCAATTCACGAATCAGCACCGAACTGGCCGCCTCTGGCAGCAGTTGGTTAAGTGGCATAGGCATTAAATTCGCCCTCCTTTGCCATTAAGTTGCAGCACCGCCTGCGGCGCCGCAGGCGGCAGGTTGTCCGGGGCCACGTTCATTAAACGCAAGGCACCGGCCATGACTTTGCCAAATACCGGCGCGGAGATCAGGCCGCCGTAATAAGCGCCCGTGGTGGGTTCGTCGATCACCACCAGCATGGCGATGCGCGGATTAGTCACCGGGGCAAAACCGGCGAACAGCGAGCGATAGGCGTTTTGCGTATAGCCTTTGGCGCCGGCGGTGTTCTTGCGCGCCGTGCCGCTTTTGCCGGCCACGTGATACGCCGGCACTTGCGCGCGGAACACTCCGCCCGGCGCTTCAACAACTTGCTGCAACATGCCCTGCAACGTCTTAGCGACGTTTTGCGGGATCACCTGCACGCCCGCAGAACGTTCGCCATCGGTACGCACCATACTCAAGGGGACGCTGCGGCCATCGTTGGCCAGCGTCGCGTAGGCATGCGCCAACTGCACAGCAGTGACTGAAAGGCCATAGCCATAGGCCAAGGTGGCCGTTTCGGCTTTTGGCCAGATGCGATGATTGGGTAGATTGCCGACTCGCTCACCCGGGAAGCCCAGCCCAGTGTCCTGCCCCAAACCAACCTGCTGCATGACGCTGTAGATCGACTCAGCGCCGATATCAAAGGCAATTTTGCTGATTCCAATGTTGCTGGATTTGATCAAAATTTCCGTCAAGCTGAGGATGCCGCCGGTTTTAGACACGTCGCGAATGGTGTATTTACCGATTTGCAGGGTCCCGCCGGAAACATCCACCTTGTCTTCCAACTTCCAGCGGCCACTCTGCAACGCAGCACTCATCGAGAAAGGTTTAACCGTCGAACCTGGTTCAAACACATCGATCATGGCGCGATTGCGCAGCGCTGCTGGCTGGCGATTACGGCGATTATTGGGGTTGTAAGTGGGGTGATTGACCATCGCCAACACTTCGCCACTTTGCACATCGACCATCACCAAGCTACCGGCCTTGGCACCAAACTCGACCAAGGCATTGCGCAACTCGCGGTGCGCTAAATATTGCAGGCGCAGGTCAATCGACAACGCCAAGGCCTTACCGGCCTTGGCGTTTTGCGTCACTTGGACATCTTTAATTAAGTGCCCGCGCCTATCCTTTAACACTTGCCGTTTGCCCGGCACCCCGGCCAGCCAGTCTTCAAATGCCAGCTCTACGCCTTCACGGCCTTTGTCGTCCACATCGGTAAAGCCCACCACATGGGCGGTTACCTCACCAGCCGGATAAAACCGACGAAACTCTTCAATCGCGTACACGCCTGGCACTTTCAGGTCGACGATGACCTGCCCCTGCTCCGGGGTTAATCCGCGCACCAAGTACATGAATTCACGCGAGGCATTTTGCTCAAGGCGACGCATAAACGCTTTTGGCTCTTGGCCCAAAGCGGCCGCCAAGGCAGGCCACTGCGCACGGCCCGCTTGCAGTTCCTTACCATTGGCCCACAACGTAGTGACTGGGGTACTTACCGCCAGCGGCTCGCCGTTGCGATCGGTAATCAGCCCGCGGTGCGCAGGAATAGGAATATGGCGCAGGCTGCGAGCATCGCCCTGCCCCTGTAAAAAGTCATGATCGACAACCTGCAGATCAACAATCCGCCAGACAATCGCGCCCACCATCAGCGCCAGCAAGGCCAACACCAACCGAAAGCGCCACGGATACAGCGCGCCCTCAAGGTTCATCATGGCGCGATCATCCGTACATTCGCCGGATCAGGTATCTGCATCTGCAACTGTTCAGTCGCCAGCGACTCAATACGGTTATGCGCCGTCCAGGTACTTTGCTCGAGAATCAACCGTCCCCACTCGGCCTGCGCTTTATCGCGCACGCTGAGTTCGGCATACAAACCATTTAGCAGTTGCCGATTCCAGTGCGCGGTATAGGACACGCCCACTGCCGAGACTAAGACCGCCAAAAACAGCAACAGCATAAAAAAGCTGCCGGTTGGCAATGGTTTGGCGTATAGGCGACTCACCGTAACTTCTCCGCCACGCGCAACACCGCACTGCGCGAGCGCGGATTGGCCTTAACCTCAGCATCCGAGGCAAACTGAGGCTTACCGAGCAATTTCAAACGCGGCACAAAGGGTACCAAGCGCACTGGCAAATCACGCGGCAAGTTGTCAGCCTCACCCTTCACATGGCGCCGCATAAACTGTTTAACGATGCGGTCTTCCAATGAGTGGAAGCTGATTACCGACAGCCGACCACCAATTTCCAGGGCATCCATCGCCGCATCAAGCCCGCGCTCAAGATCTCCTAACTCGTTATTGATCTGAATCCGCAAGCCTTGGAAGGCACGCGTAGCTGGATTCTTGCCTTTTTCCCAGGCCGGATTGGCCACGGTTAAGACATTGGCCAAATCGGCGGTACGCTCAAACGGTTGCTCAGCACGGCGCAGTACCACGGCCCGCGCCATACGCTTAGCAAAGCGTTCTTCGCCATATTCTTTAAAGGCGCGCGCAATGTCTTCTTCAGCGGCACTGGCGATCCACGCCGCCGCGCTCACGCCACGACTCGGATCCATGCGCATGTCCAGCGGGCCGTCGTGCATAAAGCTAAAGCCGCGCTCGGGGTCGTCTAACTGCGGCGACGACACGCCCAGATCAAGCAGGATGCCGCGGACCTTGCCGGCCAGCCCGCGCACGGCCAATTCGTCACCTAACTCGGCAAAGCTGCGCTGGACAATCACAAAGCGGCCATCTTCGCCCGCTAGCGTTTGTCCTGTGGCGATTGCCAGCGGATCTTTGTCAAAGCCGAGCAAGCTGCCGTCTGCCGCTAGCTGCTGCAAAATCAGTCGACTGTGGCCGCCGCGCCCGAAAGTGCCGTCCACATAACAGCCGTCGCCGCGCACAGCCAGACCGGCCACGGCCTCATCTAGCAATACGGTTATGTGGCTCAAGCCAGAAGTCATAGTCACAGGATCAAATCACGCAATTCATCCGGCATAGCGCCGGGAAGTTTAATGGCCGCCAGATCCGCGTCCGCTTGGGTATTCCAAGCGTCCTCGTTCCACAGTTGAAATTTATTAAGCTGGCCGACCAGCATCGCGCGCTTATCCAAGCCAGCGTATTCACGCAGCCGTGGCGGCACTAAAAACCGGCCGGCGCTGTCGAGCTCGAGATCCACTGCATTACCGATCAGCAAGCGCTGAAGTCGACGATTTTCTTCACGAAAAGAGGGTAGTTCGCGCAACTTAGCTTCAATCAACTCCCATTCGGGCAGCGGATACACACTTAAGCAGGAGTCAACCGCATCAATGGTCACGATCAACTGGCCGGAGCAGCGCAAAACCAGCTCGTCACGATACCGACTCGGCATCGCGAGGCGCCCTTTGGCGTCGAGACTGATAGCGTTAGCTCCACGAAACACAGCTGCATCCCCCCATTATTATGCGCTTTCCATGCCTTAAAAACCCACTTCACACCACTTCCTACCACTTGAGCACACTATAGGAATGCAGACTGTCACCGTCAAGGCGCACGCTTGTAGGAAAAGCCTTATAAATCGGAGATTTAGCCGATAAAAGCGTGGTCAAAACGCGAGAAAAGCACCGCAACCCCAAGACAAAAACGAGCCAAAACAAAGGGCTGCGCTTTGAACTTAAAGTGCTTTGTGAGGAGTAAGATTTTTTTGGTCTTAGAAAGGCGAGGATTCAGCAATAGCGATTGAGGTAAAAAGTTGGAGAGTCGATCTGTAAGCCGGGTTCTGTCGAGGACAGTCATTCCTCTACGACGTACATCACTGCACGTCTTTAGCAACCTACCCGGTTCCAGCGCGGGCCACGCCAATGGAACCCTATTTGGTCTTGCTCCGAGCGGGGTTTGCCTAGCCACGAACTGTTACCAGTCGTGCGGTGCGCTCTTACCGCACCTTTTCACCCTTACCGGCGCCGAAACGCTTAGGCGGTTATTTTCTGTGGCACTTTCCGTAGGCTCGCGCCTCCCAGGTGTTACCTGGCACTCTGCCCTATGGAGCCCGGACTTTCCTCCCCCCCTTACTGAAAACAGCAAGAGGCAGCGACTGCCCAATCGACTCTCCGCCGCCAAGGTTAGCGACTGAGGCCGTCAAGAACAAGCTTAACTGTGCTTTTGTCGATCAAGGGCAGCTTGGTACAAGAGGTTTTTACGCACGCCGGTAATCTCTGCAGCCAGCGCGGCAGCACGCTTGAGGGGTAAGTATTGAAGCAGTAAATCCAGCACCCGCATCGCCTCAACACTCAAGGCTTCATCACCTTCAGGCGCCTGCCAGCCTGCCACCAAGACCACGCACTCGCCACGCTGCTGATTACTATCAGCAGCCACCCACGCCGCTAACTCGGCCAGCGGCAATCCTTTGAGCGTCTCAAACGTCTTGGTCAGTTCACGCGCCAGTAACGCCGGGCGCTCATCACCAAAGACCAACTGCATATCTTCTAGGCACTCGAGGATGCGATGCGGCGCCTCATAGAAAATTAGCGTGCGCGGCTCCTCTTTTACCTGCTCCAAACGCGCGCGGCGCCCCGCCGTTTTGGCCGGTAAAAAACCCTCGAAGATAAACCGGTCAGATGGCAGACCCGCCGCCGACAAGGCAGTAATCAGCGCGCTCGGCCCCGGCACCGGCACCACCCGAACGCCGGCAGCACGAGCATTGCGCACCAAGTGATAACCCGGATCGGAGATCAGTGGCGTACCCGCATCGGAAATCAAAGCGACATCCGCACCAGACAGCAAGCGGGTAATAAAATGGCTGCCCTGTGCGCGCTCGTTATGCTCATGGCACGCCGCCAAAGGTGTGCCGATGCCAAAGTGCTGCATTAAGCGAGCGGAATGACGGGTGTCTTCGGCCGCAATCAAGCTCACCTCGCGCAACACGCGCAACGCACGTGCGGTGATGTCGTCAAGATTGCCAATCGGCGTGGCGACCACATACAGCGTCCCCACCGTCGAACCCTGCACACTAGAAAGCGCCACCACACACCTCGGAACTGTCAAAACGCGCATTGTAGCCCGATTATGGATCAAGCCCTTTGCCGTCTTGATTGAAACTCAAGATTGCCCTGCTAGCGCCTCAGGGGAAACCTCAAACTTCTCCGGCGCAAATCAATAGCGCCAGCAGCATCGCGCTGGTGACGGGGCTTGGGTACAATTCGCGCTCATTTGATCAAGTACCAGGGAACCTTTACATGATCGCCGGCTTGCGCACCCTCTGTTTTCTCGCTCTGACTGCCTTACTGGCAGCCTGCACCAGCACTCCTTCGTCGAACCTGGGCGAGCTACCGCGCACCCAGCAAGGCAGCCTAGAACAGCTCTTGCAGCAGGCTAGCGTCAGCCCGCCGGAGCAAGCCAGCGAGCTTTTGCTGGCGGCTGCCGACCTTGCCCACCAGCAAAATGACGACACTCAAGCGGCGCGCATCCTCCAACAAGTTCCGCAGGAAAGCCTCAAGCCGGCGCAGCAGATTTTTGCCAACACCCTAAGCGCCGAGCTGGCAATGGCTCGCAACAAACCGAAAACCGCCCTCAAAGCCCTGAACCATCCAAGCTTTGCCCGCTTAAGTGAATTACCCGTTACCCAGCAACTGCGCAGCCAACTGATTCGCGCCAAGGCTCTCGAGGCTAGCGGTCAAACCTTAGAAGCCGCCCGTGAGCGGGTATTTATAGCCCCACTGCTTAGCGACAGCGCTGCCAGCAGCAACCATGAGGCCATTTGGGCACTGGTCGCAACCTTGCCCGCCGAACAACTGCAAAGCACTGCCGAAGCCGACTTAGCCGGCTGGCTGGCCCTGGCGCAAGCTAGCAAAACCGCAGGCAGCCCCGAGCAGCAGCAAAACGCCATTGACACCTGGGTCGCGCAGAACCCGCAACACCCCGCCGCCAAACAACTGCCGCAAGCACTGGCCGAACTTAAACAGCAGACCGCCCAGCCACTGCGCAAAATTGCACTACTGCTGCCACAAGAAGGCCCTCTGGCCTCGGTAGCACAAGCTCTGCGCGATGGCTTTATGGCCAGCTACTA